>NZ_JAIWYM010000007.1:0-268295 GCF_020515595.1 Pseudomonas sp. MWU16-30323 | reverse complement strand
TGGGCGGTCGAAAAGTATGGCGAGCAAATTACCGTAGGACGCACTAGCTCAGCGTTCCGGAGGACCTATGCACTACATCAATCAGATTTACATCAACGGCGCCTTCGTGACGCCCCATGGCCAAGCACGCGGCCAGCGTCCTGCAGGATGCCGCTTCGGTACTGGAGAACTATAACTTCTCCCGACGTATCGGCATCCAGCCGCCACCGTCGGCCCCATGGTCAGTCATAAACAGTGGGAGCGGGTGCAGCGCTACATTCAGATCGGGATTGAGGAGGGCGCTCATTTATTGGCAGGAGGCCCCGGTTTGCCTGAAGGCATCACGGCTGGCTGGTTCGTAAGCCCCACCGTATTCAGCCGCGTGACCAATCAAATGACCATCGCCCGCGAAGAGATTTTCGGTCCGGTTCTATCGATCATTACCTACGCAACTGATGAAGAAGCACTGGCCATCGCCAACGACACGCCCTACGGTCTCCAAGCCTACATCCTGTCATCAAATCCCGAACGCGCCCGCAGGTTGGCCAGCCAGATAGACGCAGGGCGAGTCCTGATCAATACCCTCGCCCATGTGCCACTCGCACCGTTTGGCGGCTTCAAACAATCGGGTATCGGCAGCGAGTACGGCATATTTGGCCTGGAAGCCTTCCTGGAGCCCAAGTCCATCCTAAGCTGATTCCTCAGCATGAAAACGTATGAATAAGGTCAACGTCCCAAACCAAAGGGCATGAACAGACCCTATAAGCACACCGTTCAGGGAAATCGATGCAAAGTGTTTCCGCATTTTTGGTATGGTGCAGCACATTTTCACAGGGACTGATTATTCTCCGCAGGAAGCGGCGTCGACCTTATTTCAACGAGATGCTGTAGAAATGCCTGAACCGATACCGATCAAGGACCACGAAAAAGAAAACCGCCTGGTCAACAAGCGGCTGCTGGCCTGCGCGCTGCTGGTCATCGGCATCACCTGCGCCCTGGTAGGCCGGATGTACTTCCTGCAGGTGGTGCAGTACGACTACCACTCCACCATTTCCGAAAACAATCGCGTCCACGTCCTACCGATTACACCGACGCGCGGCTTGATCTACGACCGCAATGGTGTAGTACTTGCCGACAACCGGCCCAGCTACAACCTGACCATCACCCGCGAACGCACGACCGATCTCAAGGGTGAGCTGGACGCCATCGTCAGCCTCCTGCATCTGCCTCCCGAGGACCGTGGCGTATTTGATAAAGCGCTCAAGCAGGCGCGTCATCCCTTCGTACCCGTCACGCTGTTCTACGAGCTGACCGAAGAACAGATCGCCGTGCTGGCCGTCAACGAATTTCGCCTGCCGGGCGTGGATGTCGAGCCGCAATTCGTCCGCCATTACCCGCTGGGGGCGCATTTTGCCCACTCCATTGGCTACGTAGGCCGGATCAACGAAAAAGAATCCAAGGCCCTCGACTCGGTGGAATACCGGGGCACGCAGTCCATCGGTAAAACCGGGATCGAGCGTTTCTACGAGTCCGAGTTGCATGGCCACGTCGGCTATGAAGAAGTTGAAACCAACGCCCAGGGCCGCGTCCTGCGGGTGCTCAAGCACACCGATCCGATCCCCGGCAAAAACATCGTCCTGAGCCTGGACGTCAAACTCCAGGAAGCTGCCGAAGAAGCCCTCGGCGACCGTCGCGGTTCTGTGGTCGCTCTCGACCCGGCAACCGGCGAAGTCCTGGCGATGGTCAGCAAGCCAAGCTTTGACCCGAACCTGTTCGTCACGGGTATCAGCTTCAAGGAATACGCAGCGCTTCACGACTCCCTCGACCGTCCGCTGTTCAACCGCGTGCTGCGCGGGCTCTACGCACCGGGCTCGACGATCAAGCCGGAAGTGGCCATCGCCGGCCTCGACAGTGGTGTGGTCACCGCCCAGACCCGCGTGTTCGACCCCGGTTACTACCAACTCCCGGATTTCGACCACAAATACCGCAACTGGAACCACAGCGGCGATGGTTGGGTGGACATGGACGCAGCGATCATGCGCTCCAACGACACCTACTTCTACGACCTGGCCCACAAGCTGGGTATCGACCGCCTGCACGACTACCTGGCTGAATTCGGCCTTGGCCAGAAAGTCTCCCTCGACATGTTCGAAGAGTCGGCCGGCTTGATGCCGTCCCAGGCCTGGAAGCGCGCTACCCGGCGCCAACCGTGGTTCCCGGGTGAAACCGTGATTCTCGGCATCGGCCAGGGCTACATGCAGGTCACCCCGCTGCAACTGGCCCAGGCCACTGCGCTGATCGCCAACAAAGGCGTGTGGAACCGACCGCACCTGGCCAAGACCATCAACGGCGTGCCGCCAGTGGATGAAAACCCGATGCCCAACGTCGTGCTCAAAGACCCGCGCGACTGGGAGCAGGTCAACCACGGCATGCAACTGGTCATGCATGACCCACGAGGTATCGCCCGGGCGGCTGCAGCCGGTGCGCAATACCGGATTGCCGGCAAGAGTGGTACCGCACAGGTGGTGGCGATCAAGCAGGGCGAGCGTTACAACCGTCTCAAGACCCTGGAACGCAACCGCGACAACGCCTTGTTCGTCGGATTCGCCCCGGCGGAGCACCCGCGGATCGTGATTTCGGTAATGATCGAGAACGGTGAGGCCGGTGGCCGAGTGGCGGGGCCGGTGGTGCGGCAGATCATGGATGCCTGGCTGCTCGATCAGGATGGCCACTTGAAGCCGCAATACGCGACCCCAAGCAAGGCGCCGGGTGATCCCCACGTCTGAGGTCTTCAGGGCATGACGCTGTTCATGCCTTATACCTTCTCATAGGTTGCGCATTGGTCGATGTCGCCTACTGTCAATACAGGAGGTGTCTCATGCACGAATCAAATGAAATCAAACGTAAAGTCCTGCTCAACGCGCCACGTCAACGGGTCTGGGATGCACTGACCGACGCCGAGCAATTCGGCAACTGGTTTGGCATCGCCCTCAAGGGCAAGCAGTTTGCCGCAGGGCGGGTCATTGAGGCCCCGATCACTTATCCAGGTTACGAGCACGTGGTGTGGAAGGCGAAAATAGAGCGCCTTGAGCCACAAGCGCGGTTCTCTTTCAGCTGGCATCCTTACGCCGTAGACAAGGAGGTGGATTACGACACGGAAACCCCAACCCTGGTGGAGTTCACCCTCGAGGATCACGCCGAAGGCATCTTGTTGCGGGTGATGGAGTCAGTTTTGACGCAATCCCGGATGCTCGCCGCCGGAAGGCCTACAAGAAGAACTCCCGAGGCTGGGACGATCAGATGAACAATATCGAAGAGTACCTGGCGAAATCCCATCAGCCTTGAGTCCAGTGGCGAGTCCGCGATTCGCACATTCGCCACGGCGACTGAACGGCTACTTGATTACCACCGGATTCACCGGCGCGCCACTGCCCCCGACACTCTTCAACGGGGCGGCAGCAGGGCGACCTTGAAGTGCTGCTCCAGCAGCGACAGGCGTCGGCTGGCGCTAGAGAGGGAGAGATGGGACTGCTCGGCCGCCCGGGACAGGTTGCCCAGCTTGGCCGCCTTGAGGAACAGCTCGATGGAAGTGAGGTCGGGGGACATGCCGGGGTCCTTGTGCGCAGTGGGTGAAAAACTACGCAGTTGTGACCCCGGTGTCCAACCCGGATCAGAAGTCGATGCTGGCCGACAACTTGGCCACGCGCGGGTCGCCTTGAGTCAGGTAACCGCCGAGGGCCGATTCCCAGTACTTGGTATTGGCGACGTTTTCCACGGTGGCGCCGAGGGTGACGTCACGCTGGTTCACCTTGACGGTGTAGCGGGCGCCCACGTCAAAGCGGTTCCAGGCGGGCAGGCTGAGGTTGTTGGCCGCGTCGGCATATTGGCCGCCGGTGCGCAGCATCCGACCGTTCACCGTCACGCCTTGCAGGCCCGGTACATCCCAGTCCACGCCGGCATTCAGTTGGAAGGTGGGTACGCCGATGGCGCGGTTGCCGTCGTTCGCGCCGTTCTGGGTGCCGTTGACTTCGGTGTGGATGATGGTTGCACCGCCCAACAGGCGCAGCCCTGCGATAGGCTCGCCGAACACGTTAAGCTCCACGCCTTTGTTGACTTGCTCGCCCTGGCGAACATAGGTGGCGCTTAAACCGTCGGCGCTGAGTTGTGAGTAGCCATCGGTGGGTTGCTCGATGCGGTACACACCCAGGGTTGCACCGTAGGTGCCCATGTCGACCTTGACCCCGGCTTCGGTCTGTTTCGAGCGCGCCGGGGCATAGGCTTGGCCGGCGTTGGTGATGGGGGCATTGCCGGCGGTCTGAGGTGCGGTCGGGCCCTGGGCCAAGCCTTCAATATGGTTGGCATAGAACGACACATGGTCCCACGGCTTGAACACCAGGCCGTACACCGGTGTGGTGATCGACTTGTCGTAATCGGCGGTGCGAGTGCCCGTACCGTAGGCAAAGCCCTGAACCACCAGTTCCTGGCGGCGCAAACCGGCGGTCACCAGCAAGCGATCATCCATGAAACCCAGGGTGTCCGAGACCGCTGCACTGCGAGCGAAGGTCTTGGCGGTGATGCCTGGGTCGTTCAGGTCGCCGCCCACGAAACTGCCCTTGACCGGTTCGGCAACGTCCACCGGGTTATAGATATTGCTGGCGTGGCCGTTGAGGTCGAAGTCATAGGCGTTGCGCGTCTGGGCCCAGATCCCGGTCAACCCGACGTTCAGCTTGTGGCTGACAGCGCCGGTCTGGAATTTGCCGTTCAAGCCTGCCATCAGGCTGGTGTTGTCTTCCTGGTGGGCGATGCGCGAGCCGCTGACGGTGGCATTGCCCAGGGTGTCATTCAACGTGACCGAGGAGTAACGGCCAATCTCGTTGGTGTGCTTGGCGCCGCCGGCGACATAAGCAGTCCAGTTGTCGTTGAGGTCGTACTCGGCGCGCAACATGCCGAAGGTGTCTTCCAGGCTGCTGGTGCCCCAGCTCGGCGCGTAGTTGGTGTCGGCCGAAGGCGCGTCGGGGATATGGGTCAGGTTATTGCCCAGCAGCACGGTGTTGCGGCCGCCATTGATCTGCTGTTTCGAGTAGACAAAATCCCCCGACAAGCGCAATGCGTCGCCGCGATAATCCAGGCCAACCGCAAACAGCTTCGAGCGCTGGCTCTCGTCGTCGATCCCGGTATCACCCTCACGCTGGGAGATGTTCACCCGCGCGCCAAAACGATTGTCTTCACCAAAGCGCTGGCCGATATCCAGGTGCTCGCCGACCCGGCCATCGCTGCTGATATCGGTGCTGAAGCGGCGCAACGGCACGTCATCGGCGCGCTTGGGTTGCAGGTTCACCCCGCCACCAATCCCGGAGCCGCCGGGCGTCACGCCGTTGATAAAGGCGTTGGGGCCCTTGAATACTTCAACCCGTTCCAGGGCGTCGGTGGACATGATCTGGCGCGGCAGGATGCCGTACAAACCGTTGAACGAAATGTCGTCGCCATTCAGCGGCAAGCCACGAATCACAAAGGCCTGGGCCTGGTTGGCATAACCCGATGCCTGGCGCACGGACGAATCGTTGAGCAGCACATCACCGACGTTTTCCGCCTGCTGGTCACGAATCAGTTTTTCGGTATAGGACGACATGCTGAAGGGCACGTCCATGATGTCCTGATTGCCCAGCACCCCCAGTTGCCCCCCGCGAGCGACTTGGCCGCCGGCATACACTGGGGGCAGGGCGTTGGGCGTGGCCGCGTCGGCGCTGATGGTGGTGGCACCCAATTCCAGAGCCTTGTCGTCCTGGCTGGTGTTCGCATCTTGCGTGGTTTCTGGAGTGGCGGCGTGAGCGGTGAGGCTCAGGGAGCAGCAAAGGGCGAGCAGGGTAGGACGAAATGGCACTGCAAAACGGGCGGAGGTGGGCATGGTCGATCCTGACGGCGAACCGTCACTGTGAGGAAAAGGGCAACAACGTTGCGCGTCCTCACTGCGCGAATACGACTCCGGTGCGAATGATAGTAATTGTCATTAATGTTCTGCAACAAGTTTGTGAGATTGTTGTCTGCGTGTTCGTAGGCGATTTCGGTTAAATCGCCGCGCCTTGTCACAGGCCGAGTAGAATCACGCCCTGAAAGCGATTCTTGAGGTGCGGCAAGGTGGATTTACAGCAGGGGTTTGTCTTGACCCGGCATTGGCGCGACACCCCGGCGGGCACGGAGGTCAGTTTCTGGCTGGCCACCGATCAGGGCCCGAGGTGTGTGCGCTTGCCGGTGCAGACTTCCGTGATGTTCATCCCCCAGGCCCATCGCAAGCCCGCCGAGCTGCAGCTCAAGGGCGAGCGCGGTATCGAGTTGCGCGACCTGGCGCTGTGCGACTTCCACCATCGCCCGGTGCTGGGCCTCTACACTCAACAACATCGCCAATTGATGGACCTGGAAAAGCGTCTGCGCAAAGCCGGCATCGACGTCTACGAAGGCGATGTGCGCCCACCCGATCGCTACATGATGGAACGCTTTATCACCGCGCCGGTATGGTTTGGCGGTACGGCGGGCGAGGGCGGCATGCTGGTGGAGGCGCAGATGAAACCTGCGCCGGATTACCGCCCGCCCCTCAAGCTGGTGTCGCTGGACATCGAGACCACTGCCCAGGGCGATCTGTATTCCATCGCCCTGGAAGGCTGCGGCGAGCGCCAGGTGTACATGCTCGGCCCGCCCAACAAGACCGATGCGGTGGACTTCAAGCTCGACTACTGCGACACCCGCGCCGAACTCCTCGAACGCCTGAACCTGTGGCTCGCCACCCATGACCCCGACGCGATCATCGGCTGGAACCTGGTGCAGTTCGACCTGCGCGTGCTGCACGAACATGCGCAGCGGCTGAACGTGCCGCTGCTGTTGGGCCGTGGTGGCGATGCCATGGGCTGGCGCGAACACGGCAGCCGCAATCACTACTTCGCGGCGGCGGCCGGGCGGTTGATCATCGACGGCATCGAAGCCTTGCGCTCGGCCACCTGGAGTTTCGAATCCTTCAGCCTGGAAAACGTCGCCCAGACCCTGCTCGGCGAAGGTAAATCGATCTCCACCCCGTACCAGCGCATGGACGAAATCAACCGCATGTTCGCCGAGGACAAGCCCGCACTGGCGCGCTACAACCTCAAGGACTGCGAGCTGGTCACGCGGATTTTCGAGAAGACCGAGCTGCTGAAATTCCTCCTCGAACGAGCCAGCGTCACCGGCCTGCCGGCGGACCGCAACGGTGGTTCGGTGGCAGCGTTTACTCACCTGTACATGCCGCTGATGCATCGCCAGGGTTTCGTCGCGCCGAACCTGGGGGACAAACCACCCCAAGCCAGCCCCGGCGGGTTTGTTATGGACTCACGCCCGGGCCTCTACGAATCGGTACTGGTGCTCGACTACAAAAGTCTCTACCCATCGATCATCCGCAGCTTTCTGATCGACCCGGTGGGCCTCATCGAAGGCCTGCGCCATCCCGAAGACAGCGAGTCGGTGGAAGGCTTTCGCGGCGCGCGGTTTTCCCGCACCCGGCATTGCCTGCCGTCGATTGTCGCGCGGGTTTCCGAAGGCCGCGAAGTGGCCAAGCGCGAACACAATGCGCCGCTGTCACAGGCACTGAAGATCATCATGAACGCCTTCTACGGCGTACTCGGTTCCAGCGGTTGCCGCTTCTTCGACACGCGGCTTGCGTCGTCCATCACTTTGCGCGGCCACCAGATCATGCGCCAGACCCGCGAGCTGGTCGAAGCCCGGGGCTATGAAGTGATCTACGGCGACACCGACTCCACCTTCGTCTGGCTCGGCAGCGCCCACTCCCAGGAAGACGCCACGCGCATTGGCCTGGACCTGGTGCAGCACGTCAACACTTGGTGGCGCGAACGCCTGCAGAGTGAGTTCGGCCTGCAAAGCGCCCTGGAGCTGCAATACGAAACCCACTTCAGCCGCTTCCTGATGCCAACCATTCGCGGCGCGGAAGAGGGCAGCAAGAAGCGCTACGCCGGGCTGGTCACCCGTGCCGACGGCAGCGAAGAAATGATCTACAAAGGCCTGGAAACCGTGCGCAGCGACTGGTCGCCCCTGGCCCGGCAATTCCAACAGGAGCTCTACCGGCGCATCTTCCATCGCCAGCCTCACCAGGATTACGTGCGCGACTACGTGCGCCGCACCTTGAGTGGCGAACTCGACGAACTGCTGATCTACCGCAAACGCCTGCGCCGGCAGCTGGGCGACTACGAGCGCAACGTGCCGCCCCACGTGCGTGCCGCGCGGCTGGCCGACGAATACAACGACCGCCAGGGTCGCCCGCGCCAGTACCAGAACGGTGGCTGGATTCGCTACGTGATCAGCGTCAACGGCCCCGAACCACTGGAAGTGCGCCAGGCACCAATCGACTACGACCACTACGTCACTCGGCAGCTGCAACCGGTGGCGGATGCAATCCTGCCGTTTGTGAACGACGACTTTGGCACCTTGGTGGGTGGTCAGATGGGCTTGTTCTAAAACGGCTTGCCTTGCAGTGGCGAGAGCCTGCAATCTTGGCCACTGACGACCACCAGACGGCGCAGCGCTCCCATGACTGAAATCACCCTGACCGGCACTACGGTCGAACTCCGCCCCCTGCAACGCGAACACTCGGCCGCCTTGGTACAGGCCGCCGCCGACGGGCAACTGTGGAATCTCAAGGTGACCAACGTGCCGGGTCCCGACACCGTCGAAAAGTACGTGGACATCGCCCTGGCCGGGCGTGAGGCGGGCACCATGATCCCGTTTGTGATCGTGCGCCGTGACACTGGCGAGATCGTTGGCAGCACACGGTTCTGGAAGGTTGACCGGGTCAACCGCAAGCTGGAGATCGGCCACACGTATATCAGCCAGTCGGTGCAGAAATCCGGGGTCAACACCGAGGCCAAGCTGTTGCTGCTCACCCATGCATTTGAAGTCATGGACTGTGTGCGGGTGCAATTCACGACGGATGAACTGAATGAAAAGTCCCGGGCCGCGATCCTGCGCCTCGGCGCGGTACAGGAAGGGATCGTGCGCCACGAGCGCATCATGCCCGATGGCCGCAAGCGCAACTCGGTGCGCTTCAGCATCATTGATCCGGAATGGCCGCAGGTGAAGGCGGGGTTGCTGGCCCGGCTGGTCCGCTAGGGCTTGTGGCTCAGCTCTTCCACCAGCTCATCCATCCGGTCGGCAATTTTCGGTGTGGTCGACAACACGAACCCTTTCTGCGTGCCCACATAGGTCTCGACGATGTACAGCGTGTCGCCCACATCCAGCCCCAATTCCTGCAAGGCTTCGTCTGGCAGGCGAATGGCGCCGTCGCCGTCCCAGTCTTCGATCGTGACGCGTTTACTGTGCATGATGGCTTCCCGTTGAACGATTGAACGGCCTAGCCTAACACCTCAACCCACTGCCAGGAGGCTCAGCACTGTGTACACCCTTTACGGAACCCAAGGCACCGGCTCGTGCATCATCGAAATCGCCCTGCAGCGTTGCGGTGTCGAATGGCGCCAGGTCGACGCCTGCTCCTGGGAAGACAGCGCGGGCAGCGAGGCCCTGGCGCAGATCAATCCGCTCAAACAAATCCCCACCCTGCAACGGCCGGACGGCAGCGTGTTGACCGAAAGCGCGGCGATCCTGATTCACCTGGGCCTGCAATTTCCCGCCTCAGAGTTGCTACCCGAGGAGCCTGCCCAGGTCATTCGCGGCCTGGTGTACATCGCCGCGAACTGTTATTCGGCGATTGGCATCATCGACTATCCGGAACGCTGGACTGACAGCGCCGATGCGCAGCAGCATGAACAGTTGATCAGCGGCACCCGTCGCCGCCTGCATGGGGCCTGGGAGATGTTTGCCGATCAATTTGCCGACCAGCTGGTTACCTCGCAACAGGTTCCCAATGCGCTGGGCATCATGGCTGCGGCGGTGTCGCGATGGGCGGGAGGACGTGAGGCGATACAACAGTCTCGGCCGGAGTTTTCCCGGGTGCTGGCGCAGGTGGATGTCGACCCCATCGTGGCGTCGGTATTTGCCCGGCATTGGCCGCTGTAAGCCTTCGCAATCAGAAGAAACAATGAGCCCTGAGGTGGCTAAACGCCTTGCGTCGCGGGCGTCCTGACCTACGCTTTCTGAAGCCGGCGTAGGAATCATCCTTGAATTTGACTGTCGCAGACATGAAACTCAAGATCCCTGCATGGAATTCAAAGGAGGTGTGCATGCTCATCCGGTCGCTGACCCTGGCTACCTTGATGGCTTTTACGGGGCCGCTGCTGGCCGCGGATGATCTCAATCCGCTCAAGCAGGACCTGGGCAAGTCACGCCCGTTGGTGGTGGTGGAACTCGACTCCGGCAACCCGACGTTGGCCACCCTCAAGAAACAGTTGGAAGAGCCTGCCAACAAGCAGTCCTTTGAAACGCGCAATATGGTGCTCTACACCGTGTCCTTCGGCAGCATCGGTGCTGAAGGCGAGAAGTTCGCCAAGGACGCGAAGGACAACAAGAAGCTCGCACCGCCTGAAACCAACGCGCTGATCCGGGCACTCAAGTTGGGCGCCGGCAGTGGCACCAAAGTGATTCTGATGGGCAAGGACGGCGAGAAAAAACTTGAGAAGACCGTGCCACCGGACACCCTCAACCTTGCAGACTTCTTCACCGCGATTGACCAGATGCCCCAGGCTGAGAAGGACCTTGCCGCCCCGGCCGAGCCTGAGCCCGCAGCCCCGGCGCCTGGCAAGCCTGGCGCCAAGGCTGGCAAGAACACCAAGCATCCAGCGCCACAACCGGCACTGGATGATTGAACCCCCGCAGGAGCCGGCCAGCAGGCCTGGGGTTTACGCCCCAGGCTTCTCCCCAGCCACCACCGCCTTCTTGCGCACCGGGAACGGGAAGTAGAAGAAGCGCAAGAACGCCACCCGCTTGATCACCTCGCCGATCATCAACGGCACCACCACCGCGATCACCAGCCCGATGCTCGCCGACAACAGCGGGTGCAACCCCAGCCGCTCCATCAAGTCCACGGTCTTGTGCTGAATCTCCCCGTGGAAGATCAACAGAATCAGCGTCGATTGCCCGATGTACGTCATCGCCCGCGTCAGCAGCCCCGAAACCATCATCACCCCGGCCAGCGCCCAGCACACATACACGCCGATCACCGCCAACAAACTGGTCCATAGCCAGTGGTCATAACGCCGCTGTGCCAGGTCCATGGTGTCCCAGCTGTAGATGAACACCACCGCAAACAACGCCATGGCCCCCAGTAGCGTCAACAACGAGCTCTGGTGGCGGCGCAGCACGTCCCGCAGCAGATAACCAAAGATGAAATAGGTGCTGCTGATCAACGTCACATCAATGCTGAACGGCAGCCCCGGCATCGTCCAGGTCTGTCCGCCGACGGTCACCGGCACCTGCCAGAACCACGGCAGGGTCCAGATCCCGAGCATCAGTTGCAAGGTGATCACCACACAGCTCATGGCCAGCGACAGGCCCAGGCGCTGCATCAGCCGCAGCATCACCCAGCCGAACAGGATCGCCACCCAAAAGTGCGGCAGGAACCACAGCGCCTGCCATGGAATGGTGTCCACCGAGGCATACAGCACGCCGCCGATGTCCGGCAGCAGTGCCTGACCGCGCAGCAGGTCGCGGATCAGGATGTACACCAGCATGGTGAAGAAGAACGGTTTGAGCAGTGCATCGGCCTTGCGCACCGCCATCTCGACAAAGGGTTGTTCAGGCTTGAAGAACACCCCGGAGAGAAAGAAGAACAGCGGCAGGATAAACACCGCCAGCAGCGGGTACAGCAAGTCCAGGGAACTGGCGACAAACCAGCTGTGCCCGAACACAATGATCAGGATGCCAATGCCCTTGGCAATATCCATTTGAATCCAGCGTTTTTTCACCTGACTGCTCCCACTCTATAAATCTGCCTTGCGCCACGGCTTGAGCCACAGGCCCATGCCCAGCAACACCACGGCCCCAGCCAGGGTGCTCAACCCCAACTGCAGCCAAATACCTTGAACCCGAAACAACACCAGCGCCGCCACGCCCATCACCAGTCCACTCAGCAACCAGTGCCGTTTCCAGGGCAGGGTCCCGAGCAAGCCCTGGCGCTGCATCAGCAGCAATGCTGTGCACAGCACCCCGGCGAGGGCGGCCAGCGGAATGCCCGCCAGGCCAAACACAAACGGCAGCACACCCAGCAGCAACACGTTCACCAGGCTGCCCAGCAACTCGCAACGCAGCGGCTGGCGTGTGTCGCCGGCGGCATAGGCATAACGGGCCAACAGGGCATTCCAGGCGCCGAACACCAGCGGCACGGCAAACCAGGCCAACAGCAGTGGCAACGGCGAATCCACTGACTGCTTGGGCAGCAGCAACGCCACCAGGCTCGGTGCCGCCGCCACCAGGCCGACGCCGGCGGGCAGGGTCAGCAGGCTGGCGGTTTCCAGGCCGCGCTTGAGCAGGGCCAAGCGCTCGTCGCCCTGGCGCCGGCTCATCATGCCCAGCAGCACCTGGTTGAGGCTCATCAACGCAATCAGTGGCAAGTTCATCAACTTGCGAGCCAGGTTGACCCAGGTCACCGCGCCTTCACCCAGCAAGGACGCCACCAACCGTTCAATCAATGCCAACCCCTGGCTCGCGCCATTGCTCAGCAACAGCGGCCCGATGCGCCCGCCCAGCTCCCGCAGTTCCAGGGTCGAAGCCCGCAGCCGCCACGGCCGCCAGCCCAGGCGCAACATCGACGGCAACAGCGCCAGGGGCATCAGCAGGCTGCCGGTGAGGCAGGCCAACGCCAGCGAGTGCGGTTGCGTGGCGGTGCCGGCGAGGGCGAGGTAGGTCACGGGCGGCAGGTTGAACAGCAACGAGCCGAGCCCCGCGACCACAAAGCGCTCGTTGGCCTGCAACGGAATACTGAACAGCGCATGCAGCATCAGCCCCGGCACGCTCCAGGCGAGGATCTGCAGGTTGCTGCTGGCGAGGCTGGTGGCCGTTGCCGCCAGACCCGGGCCGAGCAGTTGCACCAGCCACGGCGCGAGCAGCGTCAACAGCAGGCTGGTCACGAGGGCAATCAGCAGCAGCGCAGGGAACAGCACCGCCAACCAGTCCAGGCGCTCGCCGTCCTTGCGTTGCAGGTACAGCGGCAGGGCGGCGGCGCTCAGCACGCCACCGGCCAGGGACATGCGCAACGCTTCCGGCAAAAACAGCGCGATAAGAAATGCATCGCTGCGTTCGCCCGCACCCCACGCGGCCACCAGCAACCACTCACGGGCAAAGCCGAGGCACAGCCCCAGCAGGGTCGCCAGGGTCAACCAAAACGCCGATCCGAGCATGCCTAGGGCCCGACGCTATCGAGCACAGGCTTGCGATGCGTCACGGTCTTGACCTTTGGCAGGCGCGCCGGAAACAACCGCCGCGCCTCCAGCACGTTGATCCCCACCATCAGCCAGAACAACGCAATCATCACCAGGGCGAAGCTGAAGTAGTGGTCAAAAAAGCCGCTGACCAGCGCCGACAGAATCCCCGCCGTGCTGCCCAGCCAGATCGCATTGTCCTTGGTCAGGCGGATCGGGCCGAGCTCCGGCCGGGACTCGCGCCACCAGCGCCAGGTCACGGCGATAAACAGCAGCATGCTGATCACGCCGGTCTTGTAGACAAAGTTCAGCCACAGGTTGGAAATCCCCAGCAGGTGCGTGCCCGGCACCGGAGGGTCAACCTTGAAGCCAATACCCAGTGGGTAGCTGGCCACGGCCTGAGGGAACATGCGGTATTCGTCGAAGCGCACTTCGGTACTCGCGTTCTGGGTCGAAAAGATCGTCGCCAGGCGTTCCTGCAGCGGTGGATACGACACCACCAGCGCCGCTGCCAATGCCAGGCCGATCATCAGCAAACGCCCGGTATACGGGACCCGACGCGACGCCATCCAGATCAGCACCAGCGCCAGGCTGACCATCGCGCCCCGGCTACTGGCCAACAGCAAGGCCGCCGCGCCCAGGCAGGCAACGCCCAGGCCGAGCCCGCGTTTCCAGCCGGTATTGGTGATGCCGTAGCAAAACGCCAACGGCAGCAGCAAGGCCATGATCCCGCCGGTGGCGTTGGGGTGCATCCACGGCGAGCCCATCCGCGAGGCCATCGCCCCCAGGCCCAGGGACAGGGTGTCGAGGCTGCCGTAGTTCATCAGGGTCAGGATCGGCAACATGCCCGAGGCCGAGCGCGAGCGGATAAACACGCCGATGGACAACACCAGCATCGCCAGGGTGCCCAGCAATAGCGCGATCACCAGGGCTTCGCGGTTTTTCTGCTCGACCAGCAGCTTGGCGGCAAGGAACAGCACCGACAGGTTCAGCAACCAGCGCAACCAGTTCGCCAGGCCGCTGGCCTCGGCGGTAATGCTCACCTGGCCGACGATAAACGGCACCACGGTGAAGATCATCAGCCACATCAACATCCGGTCGGTGGGGCGCCGGGACAGCGATGGCACGGCGGGCATGCGCGACAGGAAGCCGTGCCAGATCACCGCCGCCCAGGTCAGGGCGATCAGTGCCTCACTGACCGTACTGCGAATCCCCAGGTTGAGGGTGGAGTAGGGCATGAACGTCGCCACCAGGGCGAACAGCAGCAGCCCCCAGAACGGGAACCGCAGAATCGTCACGGCCGCGGCCAGGCCGATCACCGCCAGCACGGCCTTGGCCGGGGAAAGGAACAGGATCAACCCACCAAACAGCAGGCCGAAGACGATGGCGACGAGGCTACCCAGTGAGATTCTCAATTCAATTCCTCGATCAGTTCGGCCAGGCGCCGACGGTAGGCCTGGTGGTTGAAACGTTCGGCCCAGCTGCGTAACTGTTCAGGTGGCAGTTCGACGGGTTGGTCGGCCAGGTGCAGCATCAATTGCACCAGCGCCGCGCCGTCGGTGGGTGAAAAACGTGGTGCCAGCGGCGGGGTGATTTCATCCAGCGAGGTTCCGCTGGCCACCGCCACCGGGGTGCCGACGCTCAGGGCCTCGATCACCGGCAAGCCAAAGCCTTCCGCGTAGGAAGGCTGCCACAGGCGCGAGGCCTTGCGGTAGAGCCCGTGCAATTCGGCGTCGGAGACGCCGCTCAGCGCGCGTATTCCCGGGTAGGTGCGTTGCGCTTCGGGCAAATGCTCCAGGCTGCCCACCAGCACCAGTTCCGGCACGCTGGGGGATTGGCGGCGCGCCTGCTGCCAGGCCTCCACCAGGAATGGCACGTTCTTGCGCAATTCCCGGGTGCCCACCAGCAGCCAGAAACCTTCAGGCAATTGTCGGCCCGAGAGGTCCGCCGGCAGTCCGGCAAAGCCCGCCACCTGATTCGGCAGCACTCGAATCTTGCCTGCCGCCTTGGGAAACAGCCGCGCGGTTTCATCGGCACTGTACTGCGACGGCGTCCACACCCGGTCGGCCGTGTGCACCGCATAGGTGATGGACAGGCGATCACTGGCCTTGTAGATCATCGCCTTCAGGCGATTGGCGTGGTAGTTGTCCAGGGTGATCTGAAACAGGTCATGCAGCAGCACCACGGTACGCAGGCCTTTGGGTTTGGGCGGCAGCGGCAGGCCCATATTGAAGGTGCTGATATACACATCAATGTGCTCATCGCGCAGCGCCTTGGGCAAGTAGCCTGCCTCGAAACGCAGGCGCTGATGGGGCTGGTGCATGGCGGTCTTGGCGCAGCCCCAGTCCGGGCAATGGGCACTCAGGCGCAGCTCATCCCCCAGCGGTGCGACGCTGAAGCGCTCAAGCTCGATGCCGGGCATGGCGCGCAGGGCATCTTCCAGGGCGTACACCTGGCGACTGATGCCTGATTGCGGCGAGGTGCCGACGGTGCGGTAATCGAGGCCTATGCGCATGCCGGCTCCTTTTGGCTCAGGGGCGACAGTTGCGCGTACACCTGCTCCAACTGGCTGGCGGCGACGCTCCAGTCGTGGGCCCGGCGCACATAGGCGCGACCGGCTTCGCCCATCGGCGCTGCGACTTCAGGTTGTTGCAGCAGGCGCACCACGGCATCGGCCAGGCTGTCGGCGGTCTGGCCGCCGAGGTAGTCCAGGCCTTCCACCAGGTCCAGGCCAGACACGCCCTGGTCGGTGCTCGCCAGCGGCAGGCCGGCGGCCAGGGCTTCGAGCACCTTGAGCTTGGAACCGCCACCATGGCGCAACGGCGCCAAAAACACCGAGCAGCTCGATTGCAGGGCCAGCAGGTCAGGCACAAAGCCTTGCCATTCGATGCGCCCGTCCTTCCAGCGCTCGCGCCAGCTTTCCGGCATGCCGAAGCCGCAGACGCTCAGGCGAGCGTCGGGGCAGCGGGCCCAGACTTTCGGCAGGATTTCATCCAGAGCCCATTCGATGGCGTCGACATTGGGCGCGTATTCGTAGTTGCCGAGAAACAGCACGCGGCGGGTCGTCGGGTCGGGTCGGGCGGCGGCGAAGTGCGTGCAATCCACGCCGTTGACCACCACCGGCACGGGTTTGCCGGCGATCTGCGCCAGGGTCTGGGCGTCGGCGTCAGTCACCGCCACGACTTGCGCAGCCTGGCGCATCACCCGTCGTTCCCAGCGGCCATAGCGCCATTGGTCGTAGCGAATGAACGGCAGCGCCCAGCCCGGCAGGCGGTCGTAAGTCGCGGCGCCGAGGGACGATTCGACATTGTGTTCGGTCAGCACAAACGGCTGGGAGCGACGGGCCAACGCAGCTTCGTAAGGCTGGAAGGCGTAGGTGTGTTCGATCTGCACCACGTCCCAATGCTCGGTCAGCAATTGCTCGAAGGTGTCCTGCAGTTCACCCGACAGGCCATTCACACTGGCCAGCAACGGGTACGGCGCAAACAGCCCGGCCAGCAGGGTCTTCAGGCTGCGCAGCGGGCGGCGCGGCAGGATGATCACCTGTTCCAGAAAGGCTTCCAGCACCTGGCGATCCGTCAGCGACACCGCGTGTTTGTCATGCAACAGCAAGGTGATCCGGTGCCCGCGCGCAGCCAGGCTGCGCAGCAAATGAAACTGGCGCGTCTTGCCGCCGCTGGTAGCGGGCCAAGGCGAGTAGGGCAGGATCCAGAGGATGCGCATGGGTGGCTTCAATCCCATAACAGAATTTGCAGGTTCGGCTTGACCGGTACGTCCAGTCCATTGGTGCCACTCAAGGGTGTTTCGGTGCCGCGCAAGGGGTCATACAAGGTGGCGGTGGTCATGCCCGGCAAGTGCGCGCTGCCGCCACGGGCCGACCAGAAAAACCACACCTTGCGCCCGTCGGCACGGGTCCAGCCGATGCTGAACAGGCCATCGGGCAACTGGTCAGCGGTGGGTGGATCGCCGGGGGTCAACTTGGGCCCGCTCACCTGCAGGAAATTCTGCAACGCGGTATACGACGGCTTGGGGTTGGCGTCGATGTCGAGCAAGCCATAACTCTGGTCACGCACGCTGGCACGCTGGTCCAGGTCGCTCAGGGTGAACAGGAAGATCTTGTCGAAATCCAGCGCGCTCATCAGCGCAACGCGGCGCACGATGTAGTCGGCCTGGCCTTGGGTGGTGATGAAGTCCTGCACCTCTTTCGGGCCTTTATAGTTCGACCAGCCCCATTCGGTGCTCCACAGGGTACTCACCCCGGCCGCCCGCAGTTTCTGGTTGAGGGCGCTGGTCTTTTCGACAAAGTCGAGTTTCGACGGGGTGTTGCCTTCGGGCAATTGGGTGTACGGGTGGTAGGACATGACGGTATTGAGGCTCGGCACGCCCAGTTGCAGCAGCCCGTCGAGCATGTTCTGGCCGTTGGGCATTTCGCTGAAGAACGCCATGCCGGCAGCCACCACTGGCTTGTTCGGGTTCACCACCCGCAGCGCGGCTGCGGTGACTTGCAACAGGTTCGCATAGCCGGCCGGGTCGGCGACGGGGCGCCAGAAACCCAGCAGGTTCGGCTCGTTCCACACCTGCCATGCATCCACGCTGGGGTAACGTTGGGCCAGCAACGCCATGCGGTTGGCGAAGATACTCGGGTCCTTGGGCGGGAACTGGTCCTGATACGGCGAGGAGGCCGGCGCGGTGGTGGCGAACTTCGCCGAACCCACCAGGTAGAACACCGACTTGATCTGGTTCTGCTGCAGCTTGTTCACCAGTTCGTCGAGGGTCGCGACGTTGTACTGGTTCTCGGCGGTTTCCAGTTGGTCCCAATGCAGGTCCAGGCGCACCCATTCCAGGCCCAGGGCCTTGAGGCGGTCGATCTGCTTCTGATAACGCTCGGGGCTGAACCACAGGAACTGCGCGTTCACCCCCAGAAAATCTTTCCACACGATCTCTTTGTTGCCCTTGAGCACATGGCTCTCGGCATCGGCCGGGCGGCCCCAGAGAAAGGCGGTCAAGCCCAGTGCGGCGACGATGGCGAGGGTCGCCAGGTAAGTCCGTTTACGTGCCATGGTTGCCTCCTGCAATGGCTTCACTAAACAGTGTCGCGAACTTCTGTGCCGTCAACGGCCACAGCCGTTCACGCCCAATCGCGGCGGCGCGTGCGGCCCAGTCCCTGGCCATTTGCGGGTTGCGTGCGAGCAGCAGCAGTTGCTCGCTCAAGGCGGCGACATCGCCTTGTGGATAGATGGCGCCATTGCCGCTGGCGACTTCCTCGGCGAACGCCCGGGCATCGGAGGTGATTGCGCCGCGCCCACAGGCGGCGGCCCACGACAATGCACCGCTGGTGCCACGCTGGCGGCCCAGCAGGCCGAGTTTTTTCGATTCGCGATACGGCAGCACCATCACATGGTGCGCCTGGATCGTCTGTGGGATTTCGCTGGCCGGCAAATTCAGCCGCCAGTCGATGGAGCCGGCCAGGCCGAGTTCGGCAATCTGGCTGTTCAACTGCTCCAGGTAATTGCCGCCTGCGCCAAACGCCATTTCGGCGGCAGTGCCACCGGCCAGGGTCAGGCGCACACGGTCACGCAATTCGGGGGCTTTTTCGAAGACGGCGGCCAGTGCCTGCAACAGGTCTTCGATGCCTTTGCCACGGTAGATAAAACCAAAATACAGCAGGTGCAGCGTGTCCAGTGGCGGCAAGGCCACGGGCGGGATATCCAGGTTGGCGTGGTTGATCACCGCCACCTTGCCGGCGGGCAATTGCATGCGCGCCGTCAGGCAGTCGGCGCCCAGGCGGGTGAGGGTCACCAGCCGGGTCAGGCCCTGGGCGACGTGACGTTCTTCGCGCAGGGTCAAGGGATCGGCCAGCACCACCGCCGCCTGGGGCAATGGGCTGGGCAAGGATTCCAGCAGGTTCAGCGGAAAGGGCAGTTGCTCGCGCCGCCAGACCATGCGTTCCGGGTCATGCACCGTGGCAGTCAGTGGCAGCGCAGGGTAGGCCTTGCGCAACTCGCGCAGGGCCAGGAACTCCCCCAGCCGTCCACCGCCCAGCTCGGCGTGGACCAGATCAACCCCCTGCCAGTTGAAACCGGCAATGGCTTGCTTGATCGACGCCGTGCTGCCGACCACGCCCGTCAAGGGCGTAGCCACCTCGACGCCCAGTTGCTCCAGTGCCGTCTTGAAGTGATTCGCGTAATCGGCGATCCCGTTCTTTTCCGGCGGCAGGGGAGCGAGCAGGGCGATGCGCATCAGAACGAACCCCGGTATTTGGCGATGGTTTTGAGCACCTTGACCGGTACCTCGAACTTGCGGCGGTTGATGATGATGCCATCGACCTTGCCGAACGCCGTGGTGAGGATCGACAGGGCGTGTTCCACCACAGGTACCGTGCTTTTTTGCGCTTCCACCACCAGCGCAATCAGGTCGGCACGGCGCAGGTTGATGAACGCGTCACGGTTGTCCAGCAGCGCCGAGGCATCCAGCAACACCACCTGGCCCGGAACCGCCGGCTCAATTCCGCCGACCCGTACCCGCACGCCGTTCTCTTCCAGCAACTGGCGCAACTGCTCGACCACAAAACTCACCCCTTCACCGTGTCGCGCCGAGGTCAGCCCCAGGGTCAGGCCCTGTTCGGCAATACGCTCCAGCGGCAGCAAGCCATACAGGCGATAAATGCTCGCGTTGAAGGCGTTGGTGCTTTGCGCGGTACTGGTGTCCAGCTCCGGCAGCGTGGTCCACAGCGGCAGGCCGAACTTGCCTTCCACCAGGCCGCCGTCGTGGATCCGTTGATCCAGCAGGTAGCACAGGTAGATCACCAGCAGCCCGACCACGATGGAGAACGGGATCGCCAGCAACAGCATCAACAGGGTTTTCGGGAAGACGCGCCCAGGGTTGAGGGTGGCTTCTTCGATCACCGCGATGTTACTGATTTGGCTCTTGTCCAGTTCACGGTCGATCCGCGATTTCTCCAGGCTGTCGACATACAGCGCGTAGTTTTTCTCGGTGCCGCTCAGCTCACGGGCCAGGCGCGCCAGTTCCGGCTCAATAGCCAGGGCGTCCTTGCGTTGCGCTTCCAGTTCCGTCAGTTGCTTTTGCTGTTGCGTCAGCTGTGTGCGCAGCGCCAGGTTGTTGCTGGTTTCATCCAGCAGTACCCGTTGCAGGTGGATTTCCAGGGTGTTTGGCGCACGGTTTTCCGAGCTTTGCACCGTGTCGCTTTCACCGGCGACCTGGGCCTGCATGGCACGGATCGAGGCGTCCAGGGCTTTGACCGGCGGCGCGTTATCCGTGTAGGTACGCATCATGTCGGCTTTTTCCAGGAGCTTCTGGTTCAGCAGGCGACGCAAGTCTTGTTGCTGCGGGTTCAACGCGATCTGGCGAACCGTGGTCACCTCTTTGGGCTGGCCCTTGAGTTGATTGCGGGTGCTTTCGATGGCGCTGTCGGACGAGGCAATCAGGCGGGTGGAGTTGAACACTTCGCCACGCAGCACGTTGATCCGCTCGGACAAGTCTTCCAGGCGATCCGTGATGCTCGACGCGCCGATCTCGTTCAAGTGCGTAAGGATCTGCTCCTTGTAGCTCTTGATCTGGGCAGCGCTGGAAGACACCTGGCCTTCATAGAACGCGTACAGGCTCTTGCGGCCCAACGCCTGGGTGCGTTCTTCGATGTAGGTTTCCACCCAGTCCTTGACCACCGCCTGGGCGATTTCCGGATCATCCCAGGTGAAGCTGATGTCCATCACCGTGGAGCCAATGGCGTGGGTCACGTCGAAGTTTTTCTCCAGGCTTTTAGCCAGGCGCTCCACCGGGGTGGTTTCTTCGACGATGCCGACGGTTTCCAGCACCACTCGAACACCGTCGAATACTGAGCTGATGCCTTTCTTGACGTACCACTTGGTGCGCTTCCACACGCCTTGCGGCGGTTGCATCTTGTCCATCACGTCCAGGTAATGCTCGGCCACGGCACGCACGATGGGGCGCCCGGTCAGCAGGCGTTCTTCGTCGACAATCGGGTCGCGCTGGGTACTCGGCATGACGATCGGCTGACGGTTGTCGACCTCGATCGGCATCGTCGAGTCACGCCCCGGTTTTACCAGCAACCGCGCGGTGGATTCATACTTCGCCGGCAGCAGGAACGCCCCCAGCAAAATGATCACCAGCGCGGCAAGCGCCGCGAGTTTGAACTCGTGCTTGAAGATGAAGAACAGACGCAGAAGATCACGAAAAGAACGGATCTCGATCATGGGATGTCGCTCCTTTAGTGGTTCGTGGTGTAGCTGTAGCCCACACCAATGGATTTGGTGAAGGGAATCAGCTGGTTCAGGTAAGTGTCCACGCCTTGGATCCGTTCGCCGACGTTGGACTTGGGTACAAACACCACGTCACCGCGTTGCAGCGCCACGGGCTTGCGGCCCAGAGCGCCGTTCTTCAGGTACTGGCTGAAATCGAGGAAGTAGGCGTGGTAAACGCCTTGGCCGTCTTCACGCAGCAGGGCGACCATGCTTGCGTTGCCCACCGAACTCACGCCGCCGGCACCGAGAATCGCCTGCTCCATGGTCGGGGCCGTGGCGATGGAAATAGCCGACGGGTTTAACACCGCGCCGCCGACGATCACCGTGTTACCCGGCGCCTGGTTGATGTTCACCGTCACCCGAGGCTCGCGATACACCGGTGCGAGTTTCTGGCTCAGCTCGGCGGCGACTTCCGCCGGCGTGCGCCGCGCCACCTGGATCGGCCCCAGGAAGGGGTAGTTGATCTTGCCGTCGTTCTGCACGGTGTACAGCGTCAGCTCGTAAATCGTGCTGACGTTGAACGCCGACAGGGTCGGCATTTCCCCGGCATCGCGGACGATCCGCAGCTGGTCGCCGATGCGGATCCGCTCCACGGCCGGCGGCAACTGGGCCATGCGATCGAGGGCCTGCTTGCCCTCGTTCACCGTCTTGCCATCGGGCGCGACGATCCGCGCGGGCGTATTGCAGGCGGCCAATGCCATCATGGCCAGGACGAGCAAGGTTCGTTTCATCAAAGGGGTCTTCCTGTAGGTCATGATGCTCACCTCCAATAACCGGGGAACATGCTGATGCGCCGCTTGAGGGCGAGGGGGAGCTGGCGCTCCAGATGGCCCAGCCGGTAGCCGAGCAATTTGAACGCGCTGCGCACCAGTACTTCGGGTACGCGGTGCAATGCACCGGCTTCGCGTAACGCTCGAAGCTCGGCCAGTACATAGCGTTTACCTTCACCGCCGGCATCGCCAAAAGCCTGGCGGATCCACGGCTCGCGGCCGTAGAACACGCCAATGTCGAAGTAGCGGTGAAACTCATCCATGAGACGGTAATCGTGGGAGTGATAAACCAGGGCGGTGGCGGCATAGCGCACCTTGTAGCCCTCCAGCAGCATGCGGGCGGCGACGTAGGCGTCCTCGCTGCCGATCACATCCGCGGGGAAGCCACCGACGGCTTGCAGGGCGCTGCGCCGGTACACCGAAAAAGAATCCGAGCTGAAGCACGTCTTGATCCCCAGCTCCGGCGCATCCGCCAGGCTTTTGCTGCGGCTCTGCGGCGGGTAGTTGAAGTGGCGTGACTGGGCCCCCAGCACACCGGCATCCGGGTGCGGCAGTTGGCGGCCATAGGCGACGCCGTTGAGCGGGTCCAGTTCCAGCTCGCCCACCAGGTTGGCGAAGGTCTCGGGTTCGGCGGGGATCGCGTCCTGGGTCATCACGATCAGCGCGTCGCCGTCGACTTGTTCGCTGGCCCAGCGGCGGGTGCCGCCATGGTTGAAGTCCTTGGCATCGATCACTTCGACCCGTACGCCGAACGCGCGAAAACGCGCCACGGTGTCGTCGGTGGAGGCGCTGTCGACCACCAGGGTTTCGTCCGGTTGCAGGGTTTGCATGCGCAGCGCCGGCAGCAGCCGGTCGAGGTGGCTGGCTGCGTTGCGGGTCGGGATGATCAGGGCGGTACGCATCACTGCTTCACTTCGGCCGGAGCCCGGCCGTAGATGTCGTCAAAACGCACAATGTCGTCTTCCCCCAGGTACTCGCCGCTCTGCACCTCGATCATCACCAGGTCGATGATGCCGGGGTTGGTCAGACGGTGTTTGTGCCCGGCTGGAATGTAGGTGGATTCGTTGGCGTTGATCAGGAATTCACGGTCGCCGTTGGTAATCATCGCCGCGCCGCTGACCACCACCCAGTGTTCGCTGCGGTGATGGTGCATCTGCAACGACAGCGAGGCGCGCGGCTTGACCACGATGCGCTTGATCTTGAAGCGGCTGCTTTCTTCCAGCACGGTGTAGGTGCCCCACGGCCGGGTCACGGTGCGGTGCAGGCTGAACGCCGGATGGTTCTGGCGCTTGAGCTCGGCGACGATGTAGCGCACGTCCTGGCTGCGGTTGGCGTCGGCAATCAGGATCGCGTCCGGGGTGTCGACGATGATCAGGTCGCTCACGCCCACCGCGCCCAATACGCGCTTGGGCGAGTCGATGTAGCAGTTATGCACGTCGTGCAGGATGGCTTCACCGTTGACCTGGTTACCGTTGGCATCGCTCGGGGTAAGCTGGCGCACCGCGTCCCAGGAACCGATATCACTCCAGCCGATGTCGCAGGGCACCACGGCCACTTTCGCGGATTTTTCCATCAGCGCCACGTCAATCGAGATATCGGGCGCAGACCCGAAGCCTTCGGCGTTCAATTCGCGCTGGCGGCAGTTGTTGTTATTCAGGCTGTGGCTGTGGTCGAGGGCGGCTTTCGCGGCGTCCAGGACGGCGGGGGCATGCAGCGCAAGCTCGTCGAGCAATGTGCTCGCCTTGAAGCAGAACATCCCGGCATTCCACAGGTGCTTGCCGCCGTCCAGATAACCTTGGGCGGTGGCCAGGTCGGGCTTCTCGACGAAGCGCTTGACCCGGAAACCCTGGCCCAGTGCTTCGCCTTGTTCGATATAGCCGAAGCCGGTTTCCGGGTGGTCGGGCTGGATGCCGAACGTCACCAGGTAGCCGGCCTCCGCCAGCTCGCGGGCCTGGGTGACGGCATCGGCGAAGGCACTTTCATCGAGGATCAGGTGGTCGGCAGGCATCACCAGCAACTGCGCCTCGCCGCCGAAACTCTCCTGCACATGCAGGGCGGCCACGGCGATCGCGGCGGCGGTGTTGCGGCCAAACGGCTCCAGCAGCAGGTCGAGGGCCAGGTGGGTCTTGTTGACCGCGCGGTAGTCATCGAGGGTGCGAAACAGCATCTCGCGGTTGGTCACCGTCAGCACGCTTTCCACGCCCGGCAAGTGACTGGCCCGCAGGAAGGTCTTCTGCAACAGGCTTTGGTCGTCACGCATGCGCATGAAGGGCTTGGGCATGTTCTGCCGCGACACCGGCCACAGCCGGGTGCCCGAGCCACCGGAAATGATGCAGGGAATCAAGCCGTTGAGGGTGCTCATCAATAGACTTCCTTGGTCGAAAGGACGGCCGGGACCGTCATGAAAACGATGTACAAGTCGAACCACACCGACCACTTCGAGATGTACTCCAGGTCGTATTCAACGCGTTTCTGAATCTTGAACAGGGTGTCGGTCTCACCACGATAGCCGTTGATTTGTGCCCAGCCAGTGATGCCCGGTTTCACCCGGTGCCGCGAGCTGTACTCGCTGACGGCGACTTCGTAGGGCACCCCGGCGGCCTTGGTCGCGGTGGCGTGGGGGCGCGGGCCGACCATCGACATGTTGCCCAGCAGCACGTTGAACAACTGCGGCAGCTCATCAATGCTGGTCTTGCGAATAAACCGGCCCACCCGGGTGATGCGTGGGTCGCCACGGGTGGTCTGGCGGTCGGCGTTGAAGTCGCTCATCTCGGCGTACATCGAGCGGAACTTGAACACCCGGATCACGTTGTCGTTGTAGCCAAAACGGTTCTGGCGAAACAGCACCGGGCCTTTGGAGTCGAGCTTGATGGCAATCGCCGTGATCAGCATGATCGGCGACAGTGCCACCAGGCCCAGGGTCGCCAGAATCAGGTCTTCGCAACGCTTGATAAACGGCGACCAACCCCGCAGCGGCACGTGTGAGGTGTTGAACATCAGGATGCCGCCCACATCGGTGATGCGGCTGTGGCCATAACGCAGGGCGGCCATGTCGGGCACCAGCATGACGTTGACCGACATCTGCCGCAGGCGCGTCACCAGACCGTTGATCCGTTGTTCAGCGGCCCAGGGCAGGGTAATCATCACCTGGTTGACCTGCTCGGAGCGGATCAGTTTTTCCAGGTCGCGGGTGTTGCCCAGCAGCGGCAGGTTGCTCAATTCCTTGGGAATGCGCTCGGTGCGGTCGTCGATAAAACCGATCAGGCCGGAGCGGATATCACCGTTGCGTTGCAAGTGGTCGGCCACGTGCACGGCGGTGTCGGTGAAGCCGAGGATCACCGTGCGTTGCAGGTATTTGCCGTTCGCCATCAGGTGGCGAAACAGACGCAGCATCACCATCCGCTCCAGCCCGAACAACGCAAGACTGGTGACAAACCAGAACGCCAGGTTGCGCGGGCTCAACTGCGGGAACATCAGCAGAATCTGGTACATGAACAGCAGGATGCAAAACGCCGAAGACCAGGCCACCAGCATGGTGCGAAACCGCAGGCGGTTGCTGAACAACTCCTCGGAGTAAACCCCCATGGCCTGGAACAAAATAATCGTCATGATCGCGAAGAACAGCAGCAAGCCGAGAAAGTGCGCGCGCAGTTCAGTGGCCATCGGTTCCGGATAAAACAGCAGGATCAGTGCCGGAAAAACAGCGGTGAGACCGTGCATCAACTTTACGAAAACAACAAAAAACTCAATAAAACCGGCCCGGGTCAAAAACAGGCTGTCGACGGACGACTTCTCGCGCATAAAAACATCCCTCATTGCACACCAGGGCTTCCTTGTTCGGCTGCTCATCCATAAAGGCAGGGCTTGCTTTATAAGTGGCGCCAGACGAACGGCTTGCTTCGCTGGGTAATACGCAATTACCTATCTATTTGCAGGGAATTTGCGGGGTAATGGCTAAATGATGGTTCTCTTTTCCTTGCTCGTCAAGGTTTTGACTTTTATATAAAGGTATCGATCTAGACACATTATCCAATCATCTTAGTGACAAATTGTTGACTGTCTAGGTCGGGTTCCCGGGTTCTTCGAGAACAAAATGCTGGCGTTTTGGAGTGTAGGAACAAATTTGGGAAATTTCCTGCGGCTGAGGAAAACCTTTTTTTGACGGAGGTAGGACGCGGGGTTTTTCGGGGACAAGCGACGAGTGGTGAGGACGTGAGTCCGTCACCACATTGAGGCGGTACTAACCTTAAAAATTGCCTTTCAAACTGACGGTGAAGTTGCGCGGTTCGCCGTAGAAATTACCCCAGTCGGCCGTTCCCACCGTCTGATAGTAATTTTTGTCGAAGAGATTGTTACCGTTCAGCGCCACCGTCCATGTGTCATCAACCCGGTACGCCAACCGCGCATTCCATACCGCATAACCGGCTTGTTCCAGTTTGATGCCTTGAATTCGGTAGTTGCTGCTCTGGGCGTTGACGCCGGTGCCGACGCTCCATTTCGACAGTGTGCCGTCCAGCTGATAATCGCCCCACAAGCGCAGCATGTGTCGCGGCACGTAGCTGTTTGCGACCGCGCCAATTGCGGCGCTGTTGATGTTGTTGAGATTCTTGGTCTGGGTGTAGGTGTAGCCGCCCGCCACTTGCAAACGTTCCAGCAACTCGCCACTCAACTCGGCTTCGACACCTTGTGCGCGAACCTTGCCAGTGTCGGTGTAGCAATAGCCGTCTGCCGAGGTACCGCATTGGGTGGTGTAGTCGGTTTCGGCGGCGTTTTTCTCGATAGCGCGGAACAATGCCAGCGAGCTGTTGAGGCGCCCCTCAAACCATTCGCCCTTGATGCCCAGCTCGTAGTTTTCGCCGATTTTGGGCTTGAGGGCGGCGCCGGTCACCGTGGCGTTGGAGCTTTGTGGCTGGAAGATATCGGCGTAGCTGGCGTACACCGAAAGGTTGTCGTCGAGGTCATAGATCACCGCGGCGAACGGCGTGACTTCACCGGTTTCCTTGGTGCGTGCGTCCTGCAGGGCCCATTCGCCCCAGGCGAGGTTATTCGACTGGCGGCGGTTTTCGAACCAGCTGACGCGACTGCCGAGCACCACCATCAATGGCTCGGCCAGCCTCAGGCGCAAAGTGGCGTAGGTACCGTACTGGGTGGCGGTTTCCTTGACGGTGCCGCCCCGGTACATGTTGGGCCAGAAGGTATCGTTGGCGGGCTGCGGGAAGTGGTGGTTGGGCAGGAAGATACTTTGCCGGTCGGGCAGGCTCCGGATCGCGTAGACATCGTCCTGGGTGCCACGGCTGCCATTGGCGCCGATGATGAGTTCATGCTGCAAACCGAACGCTTCGAACTTACCGTCCAGGTAGGCATCCAGTCCGAAATCCCGGTGGTCGTAGTCAAACAGCGCGGCGTACATCTCGGCGGTTGGCGCCGGATCACCGTACTTCACGGTGCCTTGGCTGGCGGCGTATTTGATGTCTTGCAGGTTGCGGCTGTTCACCGCCGTGACCTTGAGTTGCCAGTCGTCGTTGAAGTGGTGGGTGAGGTCGGCAAACAGCGTAGTGCGTTGGCTCTGCCAGTCGTTCCAGGCCTGGCCCAGGCAGGTGGAACGGCTCAGGCCGATGCTCTTGCCGTCGCTGTAGCGCGGCACACCGCCCCAGCAGGGCGTTGCATCGACATCTTCGTAGCTGGCACCGATGCCCAGGGTGGTGTCGGGCGAGAGGTCAACATCCAGTGCGAGGTAGACAGCTTGGTCCTGGCGCTTGGAGACGTCCATGTACGAGCCACGGTTCTGTTGGCTGACCACGGCGCGGCCGCGTACGGTGCCGCTGTCATTGAGCGGGCCGCCGGTATCGACGTCGGCGCGGTAGTTGTCCCAGGTGCCGGCAGACAGCGACAGGCTGGTGGTGGGTTTGTCTTGTGGCCGCTTGCGCACGAAGTTCACCGCACCACTGGCGGTGCCGGCGCCCTTGAGCATGCCGGCTGCGCCCTTGAGCACTTCCACCCGGTCATAGATCGCCATGTTGGCGGTGAAGCTGTCGGCCTGTACGTAGTCTTTGCCGATGTCCAACGGCACACCGTCGAACTGGTATTGGCCGAGCATCTTGAAACCACGGGAATAGAAATACTTGCCACCCATCGGTGAGTCGTAGGTGGTGATGCCCGGGGTGTGTTCCAGCAATTGATCGATGGTGGTGATGTTCTGGTCGTCGATCAGCTTGCGGGTCATGACGCTGACCGATTGCGGTGTTTCCCGCAGGCTGTGGGCGCCCTTGCCGATGGTCACCGCGCCGGTGGTGTAGGAACCGCTGCCGTCAGTGGTGACGCCGAGGTGTTCGCCGGTCACGGTGGTGGCACCCAGGTTCAGCGCGCCGGTGTCCGCGACTTGCGGCAACAGCAGCCAGGTGTTGTTGCTCTGGCGTTGGGCTTGCAAGCCCTGGCCCTGGATCAATTGGCTCAAGGCTTGCTGGCTGTCCAGCGCGCCGTTGAGGCCGGGGCTGGTCTTGCCGGCGACGCTGGTGGCGTCATAGGCCAGGCTGATACTCGCCTGGCGCGCAAACTGGTCGAGCACCGTGGCCAATGGGCCGGGTGCGATGTTCCAGTCACGGGCCTGGGTGTCGCTGGCAGGCGTTTGCGCCATGACCGCCAGGGGCAGGGCGCTGCCGTTCAGGCAGGCACCGAGCAGGGCGGCGTGCACCGCATGCTTGAGGGGAGAACGCTTGGAGGGGAACGCTTGCATGGCCGCGGAATGCTCCTGAAGGAAGTGGACAGAATCGGCCTGTTGATCGGCCTTTCCTTACAGGTCGAGCGAAGATGAGAATTCACCTCATTTATTTTCGGAAGGTCATGCACGAGCTGCGACGGTCACCCAATAACGGCTGCGATAGGTGATGTTCACCGACAGTGCCTGTGCCACCAGGGTCAGGACCTGATCGGTATCGTCCAACTGGTAAGTCCCGGACACACGCAGGCCGGCGACCGCTTCGCTGCAGCGCACCAGCCCATTGCGGTAACGGCTCAGCTCCGCGAGGAAATCGTCCAGACGCATGTTGTGAGCGCTGATCACACCGTCGCTCCAGGCCCAGGGATCCAGGCCTGTGGTGGCGGGTGGACGCAAGCCGTTTCGATCAAACAGCACCTGCTCGCCGGGCTGTATCACCCCACGTGCGCTGGCCTGATGGCTGTCGGCGAATACCGCGACGGTGCCTTTCTGCACGGCGAGCAAGGTGCCGTGGGGCTCCTCGCGCACCATGAACCGGGTGCCCAAGGCGCGCAGATAACCGTCGCGGGTTTGCACCCAGAAGGGCCGTGGCGCGCTACCGTCGGCGCCCATGTCGATCAGGATTTCACCCTGGCGCAACTGCACCAGACGCCTGTCGGTGTTGAAGGCTGTGTCGATGGCGCTGGCACTGTTGAGCTGGATACGGCTGCCATCGTCGAGGGCGACCCAACGCCGCTCTCCAGTAGCGGTGCGGTAGTCGGCCAGCAGGCCGGGCAATGGCGTGTAGTCGCGGCCGAACCATGTCAACCCTGCGGCACCGGCGAACAGCCCGAGCAACTTCAACCCTTCACGGCGGCTGATGCGTTGGCGGGCACCTTGCAAGGCATGGCGGCCGACCTGTGCCGGCAACTGCGCAAACTCGTCACTCATCGACGAGACCCGTTGCCAGGCCTGCTGGTGATCGCCACTGGTTTCAAGCCAGCGTTCGAAGGCGGCCGTGGTGGCGTCATCGGCAATATTGAACCGCAGCTTGATCATCCACTGGATCGCCTGGTCCACCAATGGCGGATTAGCCTTCGGCATAACGCAACCGATAACAGGCGTGCAGTGCCTTGGCCAGGTCGCGCTCCACGGTGGCCTTGGACACCCCCAGGCGCAGGGCGATCTGTTGGCAGGTCAAGCCGTCCAGTTGCGCCAGCAAAAACGCTTCGCGCACCCGTGGCTTGAGTTGGTCCAGCAGGCGGTCGATGCGCTCCAGGCTGTCGAGGATCAGCAGGCGGGTTTCTGCCGACGGCACCTCGACTTCCGGGAAATGCGCGAGGCTCTCCAGATAGGCACGCTCCAGTTCGCGGCGTCGATACTGGTCGATCATCAGGCTGCGGGCGATGCTGCTCAGGTAGGCCCGGGGTTGCAGCAAGGCTTGCTGCTTGCGCGCATTGAGCAGGCGCACGAAGGTTTCCTGCGCCAGGTCGGCGGCGTGCTCACGGCAGCCCGTACGCCGGCTCAACCAGCCGCGCAGCCAGGAATGATGGGCATGGTAGAGCTGGCCGATGGCGGCATGATCCAGTGGGTGGTCGCTCGACATGGGCATCCTGGCGCGGGCGTTTTAATTGATAACGGTTCGCATTCTATGCGCTGGCCAGAGGATTGGGCAATCATTGCCGTGTGGATTTGGCGGGATGCACAAACCCACACAGGCTTGACGGGGTTGCGGCTAAGCCTTGCGCAGGTGCAAACACTCAATCGAGCGGTCGACGGTGGTCTTGGCAATTTCCGGCAAATGCCACACCGCCATCATCACCTGGTATTCGTTTCCAGCTTGCCAGTAAGAGGTGCCGCCCTGGTTTATGTTCCTCAATCGGGTACGCCATTCGGGCGTGTCGGCGAATGGTGGGTCGTACTCGACCCGAATCGGTATCCATCCACCCTGGCGCCAATGTTCCTGCAAATCCAGCACGACCTTAAGGGTGTCATCAAGCAGTAGTGGTTCTATTTGCGGTGACAAGCTGAGGTCTGCGACGCGTATCACTACCCATACGAGAAGTACGACAACGCATAGGCCAAACCCTCCACGTCGCCATGCTGGGTATCGTGTCATGGCGGTCCCCATGGAGTGGCCAGTGCAAGCGTCATGAGGTAACGCTCCTCTGTCGGGTGCCAATCGTCCCTGAACCGTCCCACCACCAGCATTACTTGATGCTTGTCCCTTGCTCGCCAATAGGTAACCCTCCGGGCAACATGACGGATAGCCCCCTACTTCACCAACGTCAACTCACCATCGCGATACAGCACCTCACACCCTAACCACGCCACATCTACTTGAGGCAGTATCGCTGAAGGTTTGCGCAACTCGCGCAACAACGTCGAGCCGTGGGACAAGCGCCCGCCCATCCGCGCAATCACCGCCCGCGCCGCTTGGTAGTGTGCATGTTGCCCCGGATCGAGGGTGTCTTCGAGTAAAATGTCGTCGCCCAGAACCCCTTGCACCTGCCCCGGATAAATCATGAAACCGGTGGCTTGTTCGGTGCCTTCGCGACCGTCCTGCCAGAAGCTGCCGTCGCGGCTGCGAATGTCTGGATGAGGCGCAAACCAATGCGCTCGATCCGCCATCGGCATGGCGTGGTGCAGGCGAAAAAAGATCCGCATCAGGTTGTCGCGATACCATTCGCGCACTTGCAGGTAGTAACCACGCAGGCCCGGCAAGCCGGTCGAATGGGCTAAGCGGATAAACCCCGGCCATTGGGGGAAGGCCTGTAATGGCAGATCCGTTGGGGCCGGGCGCGGCTTGGCCGGATCGGTTTCCCAGGGCAGTCGATGCGGGCTGTTTTCAAGGTCGTCATAAGCCGTCGGCGGCCGGCCCAGCAGGTCGCCGCCGCTGCTGGCCAGTGAGGTGGCGATGCACAAGTTGCCTTGCACCACGAACACATAAAACCGGGTGAACCAGTCGGCCAGTTGTTGGCCGTCAGCGCCTTGGGCGATCAGCTCGGACAGTTCTTCGTCGAAACGGCGCAAGCGCTTTTCTAACGTCAGCAAATGCCCGCGCGCGATACGCTGCATACGCAGGAACAACGGCAACGAGCGCAGCATTCGCAGCGGTCGCCAAGGCAGATGCGGCGTTGCGCCGCCGACTTCACTGGCGTAGCTGCTGGCAGAGATCCCCCAGTCGGCCAATCGGGCGAGAAACAGATCATTGTTGATGTACGACGCGCCGTCAAACACAGCGGTGAACGGCTCGTTATCCTGCAACACCCGCGAATCCCAACGCGCCATGATCGCCGGAATACTCGCCGCCGCACGTCGCTGGGCGTACTCCACGAAAACGCTCGGTTGTGGTGGCAGGATTTCGGCGATGTTGGCGGCCGTCAGGTGACGACGCCAACCGTAGTCGCTGATCGGCCGGTATTGCAACAGCCACAGCTTCGTACCGTCCCAGGCCCATTCAACGTCGCCAGGCACGTAGTGAAAGACCCGCAAAACGTCTTGTAGAAAGCGCCACAACAGGTCAGCGGTCAAGCCGAGTGAAGGCTTGAAGGTGTCGCTGCTCCAGGAGGCGCCGAGGCGGGAAATGATTGCGCGCTCGGGACTCACCTGACCATCGGCCAGTGACTCAAGATGCCCTTCCACCCATTCCAGTTCCACCGACAGGTGACGCACGAAAGCGATGCCGGACAGCTGCGGTGTGATGAAACGCTGCACCACCACTTCTTCAACACCCGCGGCGCTCAATTCGGTAATACGAGCCGGCACGTTCGAAGTCGATTCGCGCAGGAAGGTAGTGCTCAAACCCGCATTCGCCGCATCGGCCTGATCCTCGCCGTAACTGGAGGAACGCACCGCCCACGTAGCGCCCGGTTGGCTGGCGAGGAACGCCGGCAAGCGTGAATCCTCGCAGTCATTGAGTGACAGCGCTGGCGGCACCGCTTGCCCGGCCAACTCGGCCAGACGCAACCGACCACCCTTGGTGTGAGCGACGAATCCGCACTCACCCGACTCCAGCCACTCAGCGAACTCGGCCGGCGAGTCGATCCATGGGTAATGCCCCCAACCGGTTTTCAGGCTGATAGTCAGATCAGCGCGAGCCAGAATCGCCGACCAAGCGGCAGCCTGCTCGATGCCCAGCACATTGTCCTGATCGCCCCAGACCAACTCGACCGGATCGGTGATCCAGTCCAGCAATGGCAACGCGGTGTCTGCCCGCACCAGGTCCCAGTGCGGCACAAATGCGCGGCAGCGTGCATAGCCGGCGCCCATGCGCTGGTACTGCGCGGGCGTCCAGGTCTGGTTGGAAAACTTGCGCGCAAACAGCGCGGACTTGTTCGACAGTAGCCAGTGAATGGTTTTGCGAATGGGCAGCGGCGACATCAATGCCGGCAGCCGTCGCTGCCACAAAAACGCCCCCACCGGCGCCAACAAAACACTGCGGCAAAAGTGCCCCGGCTGACGTTGTAGCGCATGCAACACCAGCAACGCGTTCACCCCGACCGCCATGATCGCGCTGGCTTTGACGGTCGCCGTCACCAGGGCCTGAGCGTAGGCGGCAAGGTCTTCGCACGGGGCTTGAGGATTATTGCCGAAGCCTGGTAGTTCCAGTGGTACCACCTGATAGCGCTGAAAGTGCGGCAACGCGTCATCCCACCAATCGGCGGCACCGCCGTTGCCGGCCAGCAGGTACATCAGGGGCTTGCTCATGGGTTGTCCTCAGGCTAGATCGCGCAGGGCAGCGTCGAGGGTCGGGTAACGGAACGTGTAACCCGCCTCGGTCAGACGGCTGGGCACTACGCGCTGACCGTCGAAGAACAACTGCGCCATTTCGCCGGCCAGTGCGCGTACCGGCGTGGCCGGAATGTGGAACCACACCGGGCGCTTCAAGACTTTACCGACACGCTCGGCGAACACCGCCTGACTGACCGCGTCCGGCGCCACCAGGTTGTAGGTGCCGCTCAGGTTGTCGTCGGCGAATGCGCGGGCGATCACTTGAATCACATCATCGCGGTGCACCCAACTCATGATCTGTTGGCCATCGCCCATCCGCCCGCCAAACCCCAGGCGGAACGGAATCAGCAACGGCAACAACGCGCCGCCGGGGCCGAACACCACCCCCAGACGCAGCACCACCTGACGCACGCCGAGTTCGATGGCCGGTTGCGCGGCGGCTTCCCATTTTGCGCACAACTCAGCCATGAATCCGTCTCCCTTGCTGGCGCGTTCATCAAGACTTTCGCTGGCATCGCGCACGCCGTAAAAACCAATGGCCGAGGCCTGAACCCACAGCGCCGGTTTACGCCGGACGTTCTTCAGCCAGCTGATCAATGTTTCAGTGGTGTTGACCCGACTGGCGATCAGTTGCGCCTGGCGCTTGGTACTCCAGCGTGGCCCCGCCACCGGCGCACCGGCCAAATTGATCACCACGTCGAAGGTTTCGTTGTAGCCCAGTTTGCTCAGCGAACGCAGGCACCGGGCGCGGCCATCAAACAGGTACGCCGCTTTCAGCGGATCGCGAGCCAGCACGCTGACGGTGTGACCGGCGTCGAGCAATTGATTGACCAGCACTTCACCGATAAACCCGGTGCCACCGGTCACCAGCACGCGCTTATAAGCGCCGCCCGCGAACGGGTTCGACGGCTTGCCTTTGCGCTGCATGCGCAGCGCCGCCAATCCATCGCGAATGCCCGAGGCCGTCACGCCGACAGCGAACAACGTCAGCAACCAGCCGCGCCAACCGAAATCGATCGCGCTCAGGCCCGTCGGCAGACTCGCCCACTGCGCCAGTTGCACCCCGTACAAGGCAAAAAACGCCCCGCCATTCACCGCTAACACGGTGTGCATGATCCGCTCGATGGCCGGCAGTTTGCGGCTGCGATCCTCGACCACGAAATCCCACAGAGTCAGGCCGATCTCCAGTGCGAACAGCAACGCAATCACAATCGCCCACGTGCCCTGAAACGCCAGATGCGCCATGCCCAGAAATAGAATCCCGTAGAAACACGACCGCAGCGCGTGGATCGACAACTCCAGCCGAGCGCTGTGCCGATAAGGCAACGCGACAGTGAATTCGTGGTGATAGAGGGTATCCAGCGCCCCGAGAATGGCTTGGGCAACAAGCAGCGCGACCGCCCAATCCAGGAGAGAAAAATCAGACATGGTTGGCGTCACTCGGCGTGTTGTTTGAAGGGGCGGTGCGGCGGTCATGGCGATAGAGCCAGAACAGCGGCGGCAGCAGGGTGAGCAGCGCGAGGCTGTCGAACCACAGGTGTGACCAGACACGAGCCTGGGCGGAGACCCACATGTCTTGCGGCGCCCACAGCACGATGCCGGCGATTAACCAGCCCCAGGCCATGGGACTTCTCAGTCGATGACCGATGCGCACGAGGGCGAGCATGTAGAGGGAGTAGCTTTGCAGCGTGGCGCCGAATAAGGCGACCCACCAGACGTGTTGGGCGCGGGCGGCGGTGGGTACGGGGTCGATTGCCCAGAAGGCTTGTTCGATGGTTTGTAGGTAACCGTCGAGTAATCCCGAATGGCCGGCCCAGGTCAGCGCTAGGCCGACTAGTAGATGCACCAGGGCCGCGGCGTACAACCAAAGCACTAGTGCAGAGCGAAGGGCGTTAGATGGGGCTGGCATACCGTTTCCTAAGTGTAAGGGCTTGCGATCGAAAACAGCCGTGCTCGCAATCAACGCGATTTTCGACTCAGATTAACTGCGACTGACGCTACCCGTGATCTCACATTAATCGGGTCGCTTCGCAGCGGCATGCGAGCGGCGGCGATCATGAGTCTGATCCAGCCGGCGCGCATGAATGGGCATGATCCGTACGCTTATCTCAAATACGTGCCGACGCGGCTGCCGACGCAGCGAGCGAGTGAGATCGACCAACTGCTGCCGCATCAGTAGGTATCTGCCTGAGTCATGCAAGGTGACTTCGGCGGACGCTTACAATTGATCTGCGTGATCCGGCTCATTGGACACCCCGGCCTTCAGCGATATCTTCTAGCGCCTGTTCGATTCGCTGTCGCTCATTGCTACGCAGCAGCGTATCAAACTGCGCCGCAGCTCTCAGGACGAAGGTCATGCGTTGGTCGATATCGGCCAAATTGGCGAAGGGATTTCAATGGTTCGGCCGTCTTCAACGGGGCGGCATTGGTTTGCCAGCGTCAGCTCAATGGCTTGGGCTGCACCGGACGGCATGCCGGTGACGTAGGAGAGATGGTTGCCACGAAGTAGGGCTACCAGTTTTGAGTCACGGTACATTGTTGGTTGAAGGATATTTCGTTGTTCGTGGTCAGCGAGATACTCAACACTTCCGGCGATATTGCCAGCGTTGATGGCCTCGAAGGCTTGCAGGATTGCCTCGTGACCAGTGCCAAATCTCAACTGCTCATGCCCTACCGGCCACAACACCGAAGGGCGGCCATCCCCATAAATGTTCTGACGCGAAGACAAACAACCCTCAAACAGCTTCAACCCCTGCTCCATATAAAAAACATGCAACGGATACACGTCCAAAAACAGCGTGGTATTCCCCATCGCCATCATCTCGTACACATGCTGGTAAAGCTGCTGCACTGCTGAAAACGGCCCCCCATCACGCCGCCAATCAATACCGGGCAAGGGGTTGTTGCGAATGGCCCGTTCATACTCAAGCTGCCTTTGTTCGTACTCCAGCAACTTCGCCTGCCGCTGCGTTTCAAGAGGGTTGAACAAGCTCCAGAACCCGTCCCTTGCACCTTTGCGCAGCGCTTGTGCCGCTTCATGTTCAGCCTGAATCTTTTCCATCGACTCAGACGCATGCAACAAACCACACCCCACTTGCTTGGACGCGAACGCCGCGAGCCCCGCCCACTGAAAGCGGTTATCCAGTCGCCACAGCTGTGCATAAGCCGCGTTGATCGCCCGGTTGCGCGCCTTGGGATCGGCAATCAGCGTGCCGCCCGGCGCCACGATGGCTTCGGCCTGGTCCTGGTAGCTGCGCCAGGTGTTTTCACAGGTGGGTACTTGTTGCGGCGTAAAGAATTGCGTGGGATGACTCTGCGCCGACCGCACCGCGGTGCCCTTGGGCACGGTGACGGTCAGTGTTTCGGCCTTGGCGTTGGATGACGCGTGAACCTCAATGATTTGTGAGCTGCGGGTCTGATGGGGCCTTAAGCGGGGCGGCGGGTCACATTTGCAGTGGCAGAGATCATCGTCCAACGCGGCGTTTCGCCCGTTGATCCTCTCCACCAGGCGTGGGCCGTCGCAGACGATCACCCCGGTGCTTTCGCAGGCCGGGCAATAGACCTCGTCACCTTCAACAGACTGGGCCATACCATCGATTCTGCAACCCCCGTTGCCGGTGCGCACGGTGCCGTCGGTGGTGGTTTTTGCGCCTACCGTGATGTGATAACGCTTCATCCCTGATGTGTCCTTTTGTCATGTTCAGGACACGGCACGCTAGGGGAGCGGAGGAGAAGTGAGTAGTCGGATGCTTCTTACTTTGGTGTAGGTCGGTTCTGGATCAAGGTCGCTCGTGAAAGCGGTTTTCCAGTCAGGGCATGCGCTGACTGATACGGCGCTTTCGCGAGCAAGCCCGCTCCCACAGTGTTGACCGCGTTTTGGCTAAGCCTTGCGCAGGTGCAAACACTCAATCGAGCGGTCGACGGTGGTCTTGGCAATTTCCAGCAAATGCCACACCGCCAACAGCTTCGCCCGCTCGGGGCTTTGCAGCAGTTCGCCGCAGTCGAGGGCGGTGGCCGAGGCGCTGCTGAGCAGGCTCGCGGTGTAGAGCAGGGCGTCTTCGAAACTCAGGTCTTCGTTGACGGTGTGGAAGCCCTGGGAAGGCAGGTAGTGTTCGAGTGCGCGATTGAACGCGGCGCGGTTTTGGAGCAGGTCGACGGGTGGGTCGGAGACGGGTTTATTCATGGTGTAGCTCCTTTTCGGTTAAGGAGCCGACCCCTTCGCGACTAAACGTAGGGTGGCGGCTGTACGCAGGTTAGTCGACCGGCCGAAAAGGAAAAACCGGCGCACCCGAAGGTGCCCTGCGCACAGCCACCATAAAACCTCATGATGGGACATGCGCCTTTTCGGATCCGGGCGACTAAACCCGTTCACTGGTGAGCAGTGAAGGGGCGAAGACTAGCCACAGGTTCCGGCAGGCACAAGGCCGAAAGATTGTCTAGGAAACGTCCCGCAAATCAAAGGGATTTAGCCTGCTGGCCCTTTATTCGTGTCTGAATGGCCTCGCGAATGTTCCCAACCTGGCAAGGCCACCCGGGCCCGTGCAAAGCGTATCCATAACAATTTTTTGTGTGCCTCAGACGGGCTGACTAATCTACGAGCTTTCCCGGTGGATGGCTTGAGCATGATCGACCTCGCAACCCTGGCTGTTTTCTCTGGTGCAGTCCTGCTGCTGTTGCTTTCTCCAGGCCCGAACATAGCCTTCGTCATCAGTCACGGCGTGACCTATGGCTGGCGTGGCGGAGTGGCGTCGGGGTTGGGCATCAGTGTGGCGGACCTGCTGCTCACAGCACTGACCGCGACCGGCGTGACTGCACTGGTCGCCAGTTGGCCGCCGGCCTTCGACCTGATTCGCTACGCCGGGGTGTTGTACCTGCTGTGGCTGGTGTTCAAAACCCTGCAAAAAAAGCCCGCCCTGGACACGGCCCACGTCGTCCGGGTGCCGCTGGGCCGGGTGTTTGTGCGGGCGATGCTCAACAGTTTGCTCAACCCCAAGGCGTTGCTGTTTTTCATGGTGTTCCTGCCGCAATTCGTCAACCCGGAGGCGGGGCCCATCGCACTGCAACTGGTGCAACTGGGGATCGTCCTGACGCTGATCAGCGGTGTATTTCATGCCGTGCTGGGGATTTTTGGCGGGGCGGTGAGCCGGTTTTTTGCCGGCAAACCGGGGAGCGCAGGCTTACAGAAATGGGGCCTGGCGACCGTGCTGATGGTGCTGGCCGTGCGATTGGCGCTGACGTCTCGCCCGACGTGATAACCCGCCGTGAGTACGGCGGTTATCACGCGGTGATCTCCAACGAGGGGCGAGTGCTTAACCCAACCGCGCCGCCGCCCGTGCCACGATTTCACCCCGGGTCTTGCGCGACTCGGCGGTGCGTTTGCGGGCTTCCTCCAGCACAGGCGGCGGCGCGGTTTCCGGCCGGCCTGCATTGAACGGCGGGGCAGGTGCATATTCAATCTGCAACTGCACCAGTTGCGCTGCCGCCTCGCTGTACAGCTCGGCGGCCAGGGTCAGGGCAAAGTCGATCCCGGCGGTGATCCCGCCCCCGGTCAACAGGTTGCCGTCACGCACTACGCGCTCCTGCACCGGGATCGCGCCGAGCGGGGCGAGCAGGTCGTGGTAGGCCCAGTGGGTGGTCGCACGACGCCCGCGCAGCAAGCCCGCCGCACCCAGCACCAGGGAGCCGGTGCACACCGAGGTCACGTAGCGTGCGGTCTGGGCCTGTGCCTGGAGAAACGCCAGGGTTTGCTCATCTTCCATCAGCGCCCCAACCCCCGAGCCGCCGGGCACGCAAATCACATCCAGCGTCGGGCACTCGTCGTAGGTGGTGCTGGGGGTAAACACTAACCCGGTGCTGGAGGTGACCGGCGCCAGGTCTTTCCACACCAGGTGCAGTTTCACGTCCGGCAGGGAACCCAGCACGTCGTAGGGGCCGGTGAGGTCGAGTTGCTGGATGCCGGGGAACAACAAAAAGCCGATCTGCAAGGTCATGGGGAATGCTCCGGATAAAGGGATGGACGGCTTCACTCTAGTCACCTAGGCTTTGGCGCATACGCCATTGAGCCCACGAATTACGCCAACATGCCCAGAATCATCAGCGTGCTCGCTTTTCCCAATGTGCAGGTCCTCGACGTCACCGGGCCCTTGCAAGTGTTTGCTTCGGCCAATGATCTGGCGCGCCAGCAGGGTTTGCCGTTGCCCTATGCGGTCAGTGTGATTGCCGCCCAGGCCGAGCCGGTGATGACCTCGGCGGGCCTGGCCCTGGTGGCCGAGCCGTTGCCGGCCGCCGATGCGCCGTGCGACACGCTGGTGATCGCGGGCGGGTGGGGCGTGTACGGGGCCGCCGAAGATCCGGCGCTGGTGGACTGGGTTCGGCAAAAAGCCACCCAGGCCAGACGCATCACCTCAGTGTGCACCGGCGCCTTTCTGCTGGCCGCCAGTGGTTTGCTCGACGGCCGCCGCGTGGTGACTCACTGGACCCGCTGCGAAGAGCTCGCGCGCAAATACCCACAACTGACGGTGGAGGCCAATCCGATTTTCATCCAGCAGGGCAACCTGTGGACCTCCGCCGGCGTGACTGCCGGCATTGACTTGTGCCTGGCACTGGTGGAAGAGGACCTGGGCCGCGCCGTGGCCCTGGAAGTGGCGCGGCACCTGGTGGTGTTTCTCAAGCGCCCCGGTGGGCAATCGCAGTTCAGCGTGACGCTGTCCCTGCAAAAGGGCGGCAGCCGTTTTGCGGAGTTGCACGCCTGGATCGCCGAACACCTGACCCTCGATTTGAACGTTGCCACACTGGCCGCCCAGGCGGGCATGAGCGAGCGCAGTTTCGTGCGCCACTACCGCGCCGAAACCGGCCAGACGCCGGCGCGGGCCGTCGAATTGATCCGTGTGGAAACCGCCCGCCGGCAACTGGCCGACAGCAGCGCGTCGATCAAACGTATTGCCGTGCACTGCGGCTTTGGCTGCGAAGAAACCATGCGCCGCAGCTTCCTGCGGGCGGTGTCGATCACGCCCCAGGCCTACCGCGAACGGTTTTCCTCACCCGGTTGAAGCGAAGCCTGTTTGAACGAATAGGTACGTTTTTGTATCAAGGTGCTATGTTACTCACAGTCCATTGCGCAGTGTCTTGATCCCAGGCCTCTACGTCGCGGTTTTGAACCTTCCCGGCGTGCGTACAGCTCATGAATTCACTACCTCCTGTCCTTGTCGAACTACGCGCGGCGACCGCTGCGCTGCACCGACGCCTCGATACCCGTCTGCCGTTTTCCCGCATGGACCTGGCGCTGTACCGCGAGCTGATGAGCGCCTATTACGGCTTCTATCAGCCGCTGGAGCGAGCCCTGGCGCCGTGGGGTGAAATCATCCCTGACCTGGAATGGGGACGGCGCAGCAAAACTCCGTACTTGCAGGCTGATTTGCGGGCGCTGGGCCTGGAAAACTCGCAGATCGACGCCTTGCCGTTGTGCTCCGAACTGCCCGCCATCACCAACGTGGCCCAGGCCTTGGGCGCCCTCTACGTGCTGGAAGGCGCAACCCTCGGTGGCCAGGTGTTGCGCACGCTGATCGAGATCAAGATTGGTGTCGGCTCCATCAATGGAGGGGCGTTCATGAATGTGTACGGAGCACAAACCAGCGCACTGTGGCAGCGCTTTCTTGATTGCCTGTACCCGCTGCAATCCCCGACCGAACGCCTGGAAGCGGTGGAGGTTGCCGAGTCGACCTTCCTCTGTTTCGAGCAGTGGCTGGACCATTGCGGAGTGCTGCGATGAGCACGGTCGATACGCTGATAGACGACTGCGCCAACGAGCCCATCCACATTCCCGGATCGATCCAGCCCCACGGCTTGTTGTTGACGCTGAGCGAACCGGCGCTTGAGGTACTGCAAGCCAGCAGCAACCTGACCGTCGCCCTGGGCCTGGGCGCGGAAAGTGCGTCGGGCCAGGCGCTGGCCAGTGTGCTGGGTAGCAAGGCCGCAGCGCAGGTGAGCCGTGCCCTGGCAGACCTGGACGCCGACGAAGATGAGATGCATCAACTGACGCTTGATGGGTACGCCTACGACATCCTTCTGCATCGTCATCAGGGCCTGCTGTTCCTCGAGCTGGAGCGGGCCATGACCCTTGAGCACCGCGCCGTGGGGCAACTCGCCCGCACGATGCGCCGCTTGCAGTCCGCCAAGACGCTCGAGAGTTTGTACCAGACCTGCGTCACCGAGATTCGTAGCCTCACCGGTTATGACCGGGTCACCTTGTACCGCTTCGAGCAGGAAGGCCATGGCAAGGTCATCGGTGAGGCCCTCAGCGAGGGCATGCAGCCGTACTTGGGATTATGTTTCCCCGCTTCGGACATCCCGCCCCAGGCGCGTGAGTTGTACCGGCTGAACTGGATCCGCGTGATTCCCGACGCCGAGTACCAGCCGGTGCCGATCCTGCCGGCCCTGCGCCCCGACAACAGCCAGCCCCTGGACCTCAGCTTCGCCGTGTTGCGCAGCGTGTCGCCGGTGCACTGCCACTATCTGAAGAACATGGGCGTGCGTTCCTCCATGAGCATTTCTCTGCTCAAGGACGACCAGCTCTGGGGCCTGATCACTTGTGGTCACCGTGAGCCGTTGCGTGTGCCCTATGAACTGCGCACCGCCTGCACCAGCATCGGCCAGCTGTTGTCGATGCAGATCACATTGCTCCAGGAGCAGCAGGAGCGCCGTCAACAACGCGACAAGGCCGCCATGGTCGAAGAGATGGTCGCGGCCATGTCGGCCGTTCAGTGCGATGTGATGGAAAGCCTGCTGCCGTACGCGCAAACGTTGCTGAACCTGGCGGCCGCCGGTGGCCTGGCGATATTGGTGGAAGAGCGTCTGCATGTGTTCGGCGTTTGCCCCAAACGTGCTGAAATCCACGCCTTGTACCAGTGGGTGCGCGGGCAGGGCAAAGGCGTGGTGCACAGCCATCAACTGTCTGTGGATTTCCCGCCGGCGGCGGCCTATCAGGCCCACGCCAGCGGCCTGTTGGCGTTCTGCCTGCCCAAGCCGGTGGACAACGCGGTGATGTGGTTTCGCCCGGAGGTCAAGTCCACGGTGGAGTGGAGCGGCCAGCCGGTCAAACATCAGGAGCCGGGCAGCACGACCTTGAGCCCGCGCCTGTCGTTTGAGCTGTGGAAGCAGCAGGTCGACGGCAAGGCCCTGTACTGGTCACTCTCGGAGTTGCTGGCGGTGGAGAGCCTGCGGCGCAATGCCCTGGAGCATGACCTCGCCCGCCAGGTCATGCGCCAGGATGAAGCCGTACGGGCGCGCGATGAACTGGTGGCGGTGGTCTCCCATGACCTGCGCAGCCCGCTGACGATCCTGCTGATGCAATGCGGCATGATGCGCAGCCTGGTGCCCGCCGAGGACAGCAAGGCTGGCCGACGCCTGTCCAGTGCGATTGAAACCATGCAAAACGCCACGTCCCGCATGAACACGCTGCTGGAAGACTTGATCGATATCTCGCGCATCGAGGCCGGGCGCTACAGCGTGTCACTGCAACCACTCGATGTGGCCGCGACTCAGGAGCAGATCTGCTCGATGTGGCAGCCGCTGGCGGCCGCCAAAGGGGTGGACCTGGCTTGGCGCTCCGTGCCCGGGCTGAGTGTGCAGGCCGATCCGGAGCGGCTGTTCCAGGTGTTTTCCAATCTGCTGGGCAACGCCCTGAAATTCACCCCGGTGGGCGGTGTGATCGAGGTGATTGCCGAGGCCACGGGGGACGAGGTGCTGTTTCGGGTGTGCGACAACGGCGTCGGCATCGACCCTGCGCAGCTGCCGTACATCTTTGACCGCTACTGGACCTCCCGCGTGGGCAACCCCACCGGCAGCGGCCTGGGGTTGTACATTTCCCACGGCATCATCGAGGCCCACGGCGGCACCCTGTGGGCTGAAAGCGTGCTGGGGCAGGGCAGCGTGTTCAGCTTCAGGATCTCGGCGGGGGGCTGAGGCTCAGCAGCTCGAATATCGCCTCAAGGGTCGCTTGGGGCGCTTCCTGGGGAATATTGTGGCCCACACCGGCCAGCACTTCGCGTCGATAAAACCCGCTGAAATTTTCCAGGTCGTCATCTTCAACCGGGGCCGGACCTACGCCGTCATCGGCGCCACACAACGAGACGCTCGGCACCGAAATCGGCGGTGGCTGCACCAGGGCCTGTTCGATGCTTTCCAGCGCAGGATCACCCGGTGCGTACATGAAGCGATGACGGTAAGAGTGGACCACCACCTCGACAAAATCCGGGTTATCGAACGACGGTGCGGTCTTGTCATACAGGCTTGGCCCCTCAGCCCAGGACGGCGACCAGAGCGCCCACAGCAACTGGCAGAACTCACGCCGGTTGGCGGTCAGTCCGTCGACACCCCGTTGGGTATGAAGGTAAAACTGATACCACAGCCGATGCTCTGTTTCCGGCGCCCGAGGCTTGATCGACGCAGCGATATCCTGAATGTTGTAGCCATCGCCCGTCACCAGCCCGCGCACCCGCTCCGGCCACAACGCCGCGACGATACAGGCGGCGCGTCCGCCCCAGTCATAGCCCACCAGCGTGGCTTTTTCGATGGAGAGGGCATCCATGAAATCCCGCAAATCCTTGGCCAGTGCCGCTTGTTGGCCGGAGCGCATCACCTGGGCGTTGATAAAACGCGTGGGTCCATAACCCCGCAGGTACGGCACCAGCACCCGGTAGCCACGTGCGGCGACCACCGGGGCGATCTCGTCGTAGCCGCGAGGATCATAGGGGAAGCCGTGCAGCAGGATCACCACCTCACCGCCTTCAGGGCCATGGGCTTCGTAGGCGAGATCGAGCATGGGCGTGCGGATTTGGAGGGTGGGCATGGTGGCTCCAAGGGTGGAGGAAACGTGTTGGAACTGTAGACCAAGCGGATTACTGAACGTCGTGGGAATGACGACAATTGCTTTACTTGTGATGTTTGCCAAATAACCTGTGGCGAGGGAGCTTGCTCCCGTTGGGCTGCGCAGCAGCCCCAGGTTTTGTTGACGGTGTCCTTTAAATTAGAGGGCGATGAGCTTTTTGGGGCCGCTTCGCGCCCCAGCGGGAGCAAGCTCCCTCGCCACAGTGAGGGGCGGACTTAAATCTCTGGGTGGCTGATGAAGTGATGCCGCCACAAATCCGCGCCCAGTTTTCCCGAGCGATCCAGCGGCGAGCACACAGGTGTCAGTTTGGATGCCACACACCAGCACCCGGTCCGGCGCGAGGCTTTTGAGGTGGCTGATGGTCTCGGGCGTCGGGGCGTTCACCCGCCAGTCGGGCGGGGTGAAGGCGGGTTGTACGTCGATGATCAGCAGAACCTGGCGCGGTCTATGTGGGAGCTGGCTTGCCTGCGAAAGCGGTGTTTCAGTCATTGATGTATGAGCTGATCCACCGCCATCGCAGGCAAGCCAGCTCCCACAGGGTTACTCCTGTGCCTTCAGATTGTGCTCAGCCTCAAGGCTGCCAAACCGTCTTCACCCCACTCAACTTCCGGTCCAGAAACGTCGCTGCGCTGATCAATGCCAAATGGCTCAACGCCTGTGGGGTATTGCCCAAATGCCGTGCCTGGTTATCGAACTCTTCGGCATACAACCCCAGCGGGTTGGCATAGCGCAGCAACTGTTCAAACTCCAGATGCGCCTTCTCCACTTGACCGGCCCGGGCCAGGCATTCCACGTACCAGAACGAACACGCCGCAAACGCGCCTTCGGTGCCTTGCAGCCCATCAATCTGGCTGTCGTCGTTGCGGTAGCGGTACACCATGCCGTCACGCACCAGACTTTTCTGGATCGCTTCCAGGGTCGACAACCAACGTGGGTCCGTCGCCGCGACGAAGCGTACCAGCGGCATCAACAGCATCGAGCCGTCCAGTGCCGTGCTGCCGATATGCTGCACAAAGTGGCCGCGTTCTTCGTTCCAGAAGTTGCTCCAGATATCCGCGTAAATCGCCTGGCGGGTTTGGTCCCAGCGGGCAAACGGCGCCGGCAGCGAGCGCTTGGACGCCAGGCGAATCGCCCGGTCCAGGGCCACCCAGCACATCAGCCGCGAATGCAGGAAGTGATGCTGCTCACCGCGCATTTCCCAGATGCCGACGTCTTTGTGATTCCAGGTTTCGCAGACCTGGTCGGCCACTTCCACGGTGTGTTTCCAGCCCTCGTGGGAGATGGCTTCACCGTATTTGTTGACCAGGTATACGGCATCCATCAGCTCGCCGTAGATGTCCAGTTGCACCTGGTCGTAGGCTTCGTTGCCGATGCGCACAGGTTGCGCGCCGCCGTGGCCGCTGAGGTGGCTCAGCTCGGTTTCCGGCAGCTCCTGGCGGCCATCGATGCCGTACAGGATGTTGATTTTCATCGGCTGATCGCAGCAGTCACCCACCCGGCCTTTCAGCCAGCGCATGTAGCCGTTGGCTTCTTCGATAAACCCCAGGCGCATAAAGGCGTAGACGGTGAACGAGGCGTCGCGGATCCAGGTGTAGCGGTAGTCCCAGTTGCGCTCACCGCCAGGTGTTTCCGGCAGGCCGAAGGTGGCAGCGGCGAGGATGGCGCCGTGTTTGCGCGAGGTCAAAAGCTTCAAGGCCAGGGCCGAGCGATTGACCATCTCGCGCCAGCGCCCACGGTAGTTGGACTGGGCGATCCAGCCGCGCCAGAATTTCAGGGTGCGCTCCAGGCACAGGTCGGTACAGTCGTTTTTGACCCGTACATCGTCGAGGCCGCCGAGGACAAATTCGGCGCCTTCTTCCTGGCCCAGGTCAAAGCTCGCCACCGCGGCATCACCTTCCAGCTGCATGGCGTGGCTGCCCGCCAGGCGCAGGCCGGGTTGGTCTGCGGCCTCGAACAACACGTCGCCGTCAGCTTCAGTGGCCCGGGTCTGGGCGCGGGCGTAGTCATGGCGCACCGCGCAACGCATATGAATGCGCGCCTTGCCGCTGACCACCCGCACCCGACGAATCAGGATGGGCAGGTCGTCGACTTCTTCACTGATGGTCAGGAAGTCGGTGATTTCCACCACCGCCTCATCGCTCAACCAGCGGGTTTGCAGCACGTTGGTGTCCGGCAGGTAAATCTGCTCGCGGCGAGCGTCGGGCAGGTCCGGGGTGAGCTGGAAGATGCCGGCGGCGGGGGAGTCGAGTAACGAGCAAAAGATTGAGGGGCTGTCGAACTCCGGCCAGCAGAAAAAATCGATGCTGCCCTTGTCGTTCACCAGCGCCGCACTGCGCATGTCGCCGATGATGCCGTGGGCATCAATGGCACTTTGTGGTTCGTTTTTCAGATCAACCATTGCCACGAAACTCCGGATAAAGGCTCATGCCGCCGTCAATAAACAAGGTGCTGCCCACCACGTAGTCGGAGGCATCACTGGCCAGCCACACCACCGCATTGGCCACGTCCTCGACGTCACCCACGCGGCCATAGGGAATCAATTTGAGTAGCTCCACCTCGGCCGCGCCTTCGGTGGCGGCGCGGTTGATAGCCGTGCGGATCGCCCCCGGCGCAACGCCGTTGATGCGGATGCGCTGCTGGCTGACTTCCTGGGCCAGGGTGCGCATCAGCATTTCCACGCCGCCCTTGGAGGCGGCGTAGTTCACGTGCCCGGCCCAGGGGATTACCTGATGGACCGAACTCATGTGAATAATCTTCCCGGCGGCCCGGGACACCCCTTCGCGGATGCCCTGGCGATTGAAGATGCGCAAGGCGGCGCGGGCGCAGAGGAACTGGCCGGTGAGGTTGACGCCGATCACCGCGTTCCAGTCGTCTAGCGTCATGTCGACGGCCGCTGCGTCTTTTTGCATGCCCGAGTTGGCCACCAGAATGTCCAGGTGGCCAAAGGCATCGAGGGTTTGTGCAAACAGCCGCTCGACATCCGCTTCTTTCGACACATCGGCGCCAATTGCAATAGCCCGCCCGCCGTCGGCATTGATCTGTGCCGCCAGTGCTTCAGCCGGCGCCGCCTGGGCGTTGTAGTTCAGCACCACGGCGGCTCCGGCCTCCGCCAGGGCCTTGGCGGCCCCCGCGCCGATCCCGGAACTGGCGCCGGTAACCAGCGCCACTTGTTGCTCCAATGAAATGCGCATTGCCCACCAACCTTTTTCAGAGTGCCCACTTAGCTGACTGATGGCGTGGGCCACAAGTTCACCGGATGTCTGGAATGCGACGATGGCTGTCTATATCTATCGTTTTCGCCACAGGGCTTTTCGCTAGAATCAAGGCCTGAACGACGCGAGACCTGAGCCAATGACCTGCCAACCCCGCCCATGGCTTGAAGCCTACGCCGACAACTACCGCAACGATGACGTGGTGCACCCCCATTGCCACGCCCAGGCGCAACTGATCCATGGTGTGTCCGGGGTGATGGTGGTCAGCACTGCCCAGGGCAGTTGGCTGGTGCCGTCCGGGCATGCGCTGTGGGTGCCGGCCGGCACCCCGCACGAAATCCGCATGGCCGGCGATGTGCACATGCGCACGCTGTTCCTGATGCCCGACGCCGAGCCGGGGCTTGGGCGTACCTGCCAGGTGATCGAAGTGTCGGCGCTGCTGCGGGAACTGATCGTTGCTGCTACCCAGATTGCCGGGCACCACAGCCCGCGCCTGCAGGCCATGATCGAATTGATCCGCATGGAACTGCTCGCCGCGCCGGTGGTGGCGATGCACGTGCCGGTGCCTGGCGAGGCTCGTCTGGCCAGGCTGTGCACGCATTTCATCCGTAACCCGTCCGACGACAGCAGCCTGGAGTCCTGGGCCGACAGCCTGAACATGAGCGCCCGTACCTTGAGCCGGGTGTTCCAGCGTGAGTTGGGCATGAGTTTCGGCGAATGGCGCAAGCGCGCGCGGTTGGCCTTGAGCTTGAAGTTGTTGGCCCAGGGCGTGTCGATTCTGGAGGTGGCGCTGGAGCATGGTTACCAGAGCCCGAGTGCGTTCAGTGCGATGTTTCGCAAGTCGTTGGGGTATCCGCCGAGTCATTTCCGGCCGGGGGCTTAGTGTTGCGTCGAGTAACGCTATTGTCCGTTTAGCGACGATACATGGCCCTGACGCGGGCGAATCGGACAGGCCATCTGCCTAATCTGCAAGGCTCTTTCTTGAGCGAGCCTTGTGATGCACAGCCCTTCCTTTCATCCATGGATACCCATCGCCCTGTTGAGTGTGCTGGCCGGGTGCAGTGGCGTGTCCGGCCAGCCGTCGACCGTCACGGCGCAGCCCGCGCCGCAGCTTTCCGTCGAGTCGGCCGAGGCGTTGCCCGCCCGTTGGTGGCAGCTGTACCGTGACCCGCAACTGGACGCCCTGGTGGCGCGGGCCCTGCGCCAGAACAAAGACCTTGAAGCCGCTGCCGCCCACGTCGACGCGTTGCTGGCGCGGCTGGAGCAGGTGGACGGCGAGCGCCTGCCGTCCACCTCTCTGGACTACGGCGTGGCCTACGGTCGCAGCCGGGATGACCAGACCCTGGCCCAGGCGACCCACCGTCATGCCGGTGCCGAATGGAGCCACACGCCTGCGTTTTCCCTGAGCTACACCCTCGACCTGTGGGGCGAGGTGCGTTATCGCATTGCCGCCGCACGGGCGGATGCCCAGGTGGCGCGGGCGCAGGAAGACGAGTTACGGGTGACAGTGGCCGCGCAGACGGCCCGCGCGTATGCCCAGGCCTGTGTTTATGGATTGCAGGAGCAGGTGCAGGCCCATTCGGTGCAGTTGCTGGAGCAGAGCGTCGCGGTCACGCAAAAACTGCAAAAGGCCGGCGCGGCGACGGACCTGGACCTGACTCGCTTGCAAGGCCTGCTGGAAGAAACCCGCGCACCGCTGCCGATGTTCAAGGCCCGGCGCAGCAGTGCGTTGTATGAGTTGGCGGTGCTCAGCGGGTTGCCGCCGGAGCAGGTTGCCCCACGCAGCTGCGGCCAGAGCCCGCAGTTGCAGGCGCCGTTGCCGGTGGGCGAGGGGTGGGCGCTGGTGCAGCGGCGGCCGGATATCCGTCGTGCCGAGGGGCAACTGCACTCGGCCACCTCGACGGTGGGCCTGTCCCGGGCCGAGCTTTACCCGAGGATTACCTTCGGCGCGATGCTCGGTTCATCCGCCAGCAGCCTGGGCAAACTGGGGGACAGCTACGCGACGGTGTATTCCGTCGGGCCGCTGGTGTCCTGGCGCTTTCCCAACCGGCAGATCGCCCAGGCGCGGGTCAAGCAGAGCCAGGCCGAAGCACGCCAGGCCCTGGCGCAGTTTGACGGCACAGTGCTCAACGCGTTGAAGCAGGTCGAGCAGGCCATGGCCTTGTACCAGGGCGAACAGCAGCGTCGCCAAGCCCTGGCCGCCGCGCTGGACAACAACCGCCGCGCCTTCGACCTGGCCTCCCGTGGCTACCACGCCGGCGCGCTGGATGCCCTGCAATTGCTGGACAGCGAGCGCAGCCTGGTGGGCCTTGAGGCCCGCGTGGCCGAGTCCGACCTGCGCCTGATCAGCCGCCAGATCGACCTGTTCCAGGCCCTCGGTGGCGGCTGGCAGCGTGACGATCCAACCGACCCCTTATCTGTCGCTGTCAATGGAGCCACACCATGAACCAGGCTGTTGAACCCATTCGCCTGACCGTTATGCAACGCCATCGTCGCGCTCTGGTGACCACGGCTTCCCTCGCTACGTTGCTGGGGCTGGCCACCTTTGCCGGGTATTGGTGGCAGTGGGGGCGTTTTCTGGAAGAAACCGATGATGCCTATGTACGCGCTGATTGGGTTGCCATCAGCCCACGGATCGCCGGGTATGTGGCCCAGGTGCTGGTGGAAGACAACCAGCCGGTCAAGGCCGGCGATGTGCTGGTACGTATCGACGACCGGGATTTCACCGAGCGCCTGAACAGCGCCCAGGCGCAACTGCAACAGGCGCAGGCGGCAGCGGCGGCGCAACAGGCCTCGCTGCAGACCCTCGACGCGCAAATGGGCGAGCAGCAGCAACGCATTGCCCAGGCAAAGGCAGCGTTGAGCAGCAGCGAGGCCGAGGCCCGGCGCGCGAGGCTCGATTATCAGCGATATCGCGAGTTGGTCGCACAACAGGTGGCCAGCGCCCAGCACCTGGAAACTGTCAGCGCCAGCCAGGCCAAGGCCCAGGCGGCCCTGGCACAAGCCCGCGCCCAGGTTGCGCGGCAGCAGGCGCAGTTGCAGGTGTTGCAGGCGCGCCGGCAACAGGCGCAGGCGCAAATTGTCGAGCATCAGGCGCGCATCGGCGAGGCCCAGGCCAATCTCGCCCTGGCCGGTAATGCGTTGAAGGACACCGAGATTCGAGCGCCTTTCGACGGCGTGGTGGGCCAGCGCAAGGTCCGTCGCCAGCAGTATGTGATGCCCGGCCTGCCACTGCTGGCGGTGGTGCCGGTGGAACAGGCCTATGTGATTGCCAACTACAAGGAAACCCAGTTGCAGCACATGGCGCCGGGGCAGTCGGTGGAGATCGCGGTGGACAGTTTTGCCGGTGCGCATTGGCACGGCCAAGTGGAAAGCATCGCCCCTGGCTCCGGTGCCGTGTTCGCCTTGCTGCCGCCGGACAACGCCACCGGCAACTTCACCAAGATCGTCCAGCGGTTTCCGGTGAAGATCCGCCTGGAGCCCGGCGAGTCGCGGGTTCTGCCGGGCATGTCGGTGATCGCCACGGTCAATACCCGTCCTGCCGTGAGCCAGGAGCCTGTCCATGGAGGCTGAAGGGCGTGTGCCGTTTCGCGCCTGGGTCGCGGTGATCGGCGGGCTGTTCGGCTGCTTCATGGCCGGGATGAACGTGCACGTCACCAGCGCCGCGCTGCCGGAAATCGAAGGCGCACTGGGCGCGACCTTTGAGGAGGGCTCGTGGATTTCCACGGCCTACCTGGTGGCGGAAATCATCATGATTCCCCTCACGGCGTGGCTGGTGCAGGTGTTTTCCCTGCGCCGGGTGATGTTGTGGGGCTCGGGGATATTCCTGGTGGCGTCGGTGGCGTGTTCGCTGTCGCCCAACCTGCAAGTGATGATCCTGATCCGGGTGGTGCAGGGCGCGGCCGGGGCGGTGCTGATTCCGTTGTCATTCCAGCTGATCATCACCGAGCTGCCGGCCAGCAAGATCCCGCTGGGCATGGCCTTGTTCAGCCTCGCCAACAGTGTGGCCCAGGCGGCCGGGCCGTCGATTGGCGGCTGGTTGACCGACGCGTATTCCTGGCGCTGGATCTTCTACCTGCAACTGTTCCCGGGGATTGCGTTGCTGGCGGCGGTGGCCTGGTCCATCGACCGTCAGCCGATGAAGCTGGGCCTGTTGCGCCAGGGCGATTGGCTGGGCATCGGCTGCATGGTGCTGGGCCTGGGCGCGTTGCAGATCGTGTTGGAGGAGGGCGGGCGCAAGGACTGGTTCGGCTCGCCCTTTATCGTGTGGATGACGCTGTTGGCAGTGATTGGCTTGATCGGGTTTGTGGCGCGCCAGTTGTGGGGCAAGCATGCCTTTATCAACCTGCGACTGCTGGGGCACTACAATTTTGGCGTGGCCAGCGTGGCGATGTTTATCTTCGGCGCCAGCACTTACGGACTGGTGTTTCTGGTGCCCAATTACCTGTCGCAATTGCAGCACTACAACGCCAGTGAAATTGGCGTGAGCTTGATTGCGTATGGGCTCGTGCAACTGATCATGGCGCCGTTCCTGCCGCGGTTGATGAAGTGGGTGAGTGCAAAAATGCTGGTGGCTTCGGGGTTTGCGATCATGGCCTTGGGCTGCTGGATGGGCGCGCATCTGTCGGCGGACAGCGCCAGCAATGTGATCGTGCCGTCGATCGTGGTGCGGGGCATGGGCCAGCCGTTGATCATGGTGGCGTTGTCGGTGCTGGCCGTGCATGGGCTGGCCAAGGCGCAGGCGGGGTCGGCGTCGGCGGTGTTCTCGATGCTGCGCAATCTGGGTGGCGCCGTTGGAACAGCGTTGCTGGCGCAATTGGTGGTGGTGCGCGAGCGGGTGCATTCGGCGCGCATCGGTGAGTCGGTGACGCTGTTTGACTCGGCCCTGCAACAGCAACTTCCCGGCGGCGGGGTGTTGCAGGAGCAGTGGCCGGAGCATCAGGTGGTGCTGAATCTGCTGGACCAGAGCGTGCGCCATCAGGCGTTTTTGATGGCCTACAGTGATGCGTTCTTTCTGGCGTGTGTGGCGTTGGCGGCGTGTGCGGTGGCGGCGTTGTTGTTGCGGCGTACCTAGGGTCAATGTTGTGGTGGGCTCAAGTGAGCGCAATGGTTCAGGTGTGTTTTTATGGTTTTGGGGGCTGGGTGCATATCCGTTATTTGGGTGATGGCTTGTATGGGTTCCGCTCTTACAGCGGCTCACTTTTGAACAGCGCAAAAGTAAGCAAAACGCTCTTGCACCACCACTCGGCACCTCGCTTAGGCTCGGTGTGCCAGCGTGGTTTAACGGGGCGCCTAAGATCAAGATCAAAAGCAAGAGCACAGCGGCCTACCGGCCGGCTTGAGTGTTGAAGAGCCAAATCAAAAGCTAAAGCGGGCACGGTCAAATGTGGGAGCTGGCTTGCCTGCGATAGCATCAACTGGGTCTGCCTGATACACCGAGGTGTCTGCATCGCAGGCAAGCCAGCTCCCACAGAAAAGCAGATCTGTTTTCGCTCTGGTCTTTGTTTTTGCTTTTGATCTGCTGTTGATCTTGATCTGACTGCCCCAATAAGCCCAATGCCGGAGTGAACACCGAGCCCCAGCGAGGCGCCGACAGGCGGGGCAGAGCGTTTTGCTTACTTTTGCGCTGTTCAAAAGTGAGCCGCCGTAAGAGCCGAACCATAAGTAGCCGTTACCTAAATAACGGATATGCCCCCATATGATCCTGACAACTCCCCCCACACTCGTTCAGCAAACGGCATTGGGCTTCAAACCGCGCAACAACAACTCCAGCCCTTGCAAGGCCTCTTCCAGTCGCTCGCCCGAGTCTCCATCCTGGGCGATCCACAGCGATGCGCTCACCAGGCTGCCATTGATCAGCCTCGCCAACGCCTGGCTGCCCGCATGCTCGATGAGGCCCGCTTGCATCAGTTCATCGAGCAGTTGGCGCAGCGAGTCCACGCATTGCTGCTGGTCGGTGGCGCCCAGCACCGCCGGGGCGTCTTGCAATACGATGCGCTGGATCTCGGGATCCTGAGCCATACGCAAATAGGCCCGGCAGCGTTCGCAAAACCCTTCCCAAGGGTGATCGGCCTGTTCCGAGATACGCTGCAGGCTCGCGTCCATTTCACCGTCCAGCTGCGCAACCACCGCCGCGAGCAAGCCCTTCTTGTCGCCAAAATGATGGTACAACGCTCCCCGGGTCAGGCCGGCGCGGGCGGTGAAATCATCCATCGACGTTTGGGCGTAGCCTTGCGTGGCGAAGGCGTGGCGGGCGCTGGCGATCAGGCGGGCGCGGGTGTCTTCGATCATGTCGGCACGGGCTCGGCTCATGGGTAAGGCTCACAATAGGCGATTGACATACGGCGCGTATGTTACGCATGATTTGTCACATACGCACCGTATGTATTTTGCCCCGAATACCTCGAATAGCAAGTTTCAGGGCGCTCAGGAAGAGGTTACACACATGGCAAACCCCTACGCCGAGCTGTTCCAGGCGCCAGGTTCCAGGGCTTTTGTATTGGCGGGCATGCTCGCCCGCATGCCGATCTCCATGACCGGGATCGGCTTGATCACCATGCTGTCGCAAGTGCACGGCGGTTACGGATTGGCAGGGGCGGTGACCGCCACCTTCGCCCTGGCCACCGCGTTTTGCGCGCCCCAGGTGTCGCGATTGGTGGACCGTTACGGCCAGGGCCGGGTGTTGCCGGTGGCCGCTTCCATCGGCGGGGGCGCGCTGTTGCTGCTGTTGCTCTGCACCCGCTTGCAGGCGCCGACGTGGACGCTGTTTATCTTCGCCGCCCTGGCCGGTTGCATGCCCAACATGTCGGCCATGGTGCGGGCGCGCTGGACCGAGCTGTATCGCGGCCAGCCCAAGTTGCAAACCGCGTTTGCCCTGGAGTCGGTGCTCGACGAGGTGGTGTTCATTATCGGCCCGCCGGTGTCGGTGGGCTTGTGCGTGCTGCTGTTTCCCGAGGCGGGGCCGTTGATTGCGGCACTGTTCCTGGCAGTGGGGGTGACGGCATTCGTGATGCAACGCCGCACTGAACCACCGGTGCATGAACACCACGCCGAACACGGCCGTTGGCTGATCGCCTCGCCCTCGGTGTTGATCCTGATGGTGTTGTTGATGGCCATGGGGGTCATCGTTGGGGTGGTGGATGTGGTCAGCGTCGCCTTCGCCCAGCATCAAGGCCAGCCAGCCGCCGCGAGCATTGTGCTGTCGGTGTACGCCATTGGTTCGTGCCTGGCCGGGCTGGCGTTTGGTGCCCTGAAATTGAAAGCGCCGTTGCCTCGCCAGTTCCTGTACTGCGGCGTGGCAACGGCGATCACGACGTTGCCGTTGCTGCTGGTGACGAACATTCCCGGGTTGGCGGCGGCGATCTTCATCTCCGGGCTGTTCTTCGCCCCGACGCTGATCGTGTCCATGGCCCTGGTGGAGCAAATCGTCCCGCCGAGCCGTTTGACCGAAGGCATGACCTGGCTGATCACCGGCCTGAGCATCGGCGTGGCCATTGGCGCCGCCAGTTCTGGCTGGATGATCGACCACTTCGGCGCCCCCAGCGGGTTCTGGGTGGCGCTGGCGGCGGGGGCGGTGGTGCTGGGGGCGGCGGTGTTGGGGTATCGGCGGTTGGGGTGATTACCCTGTCACCAGTGCGCCGCGATGTTGCAGGAATTCGTTCAGCGCTTGCCGTGTGAGGTCGTTCAGCGTGACTTTTTGCCGGGTCGCCGCGAGGGCGGCGGCCAAATGGAGGTCATGGCCGACACGGACGTTGAACGAGCCCTTGCAGGGCTTTTCCGGTGTTTGCCCAAGGGCCTGGCAGGTCTCGATGTAGTCGTCTACGGCGGTGCAAAAGGCCGCGTCCAGTTCAGCGACGGTTTTGCCCTCGTAGCTGACCAGGGCCTTGATGAAAAGCAGCTTTCCGAACAGGCAGTTGTCTTCGAGGCTGGCTTCGATGGAGCCGATGTAGCCTTTGTGTTTCAGCTGGTTGTTCACTGAATCAGTTCTCCTGATTTCAATTGTTCGATGATCTGGCGCCGAATGTAGTGTTTCAGTTCGTTGCCGGGGTGAGGCTTGTGCAGGGTAATCATTGCACTGGGGTCGCCTATGTCGAACCTGACCCGGCTACCCGCCCCTTCGATTTGCGTGTAGCCCAGTTGCCGCAGCAGCGTTACCCGTTCGGGCCAGGTAAAGGCCGATTGTCCATTGAGCAGTTTGGCCAGCAGCTTTTCATTTTTCGACACGGCGATCCTTGCCTGTAACTAAATGTAGTTGCAGTTGATGGGTTGCGTCAATGATAGGACAGCCTCGCCGAGCCGCTCGGTGTTTGATGTAACCCTTGATGACACGGTTGCCTGCGTCGCAAATCCCCCGCTAATTTTTCCCCTCCGGATTCGTTTTATAGGGACGACGTGCCTTTGGAGCAGAGCCACATGGACCTATTGCTGGAATTGAATGCCTCCCCTCTGTTGAGTGAGCGGGGCAGCTTGCCATTGTTGATTGAGGCCCCGGAGCCCGGTCTCGCACTGATGGATGTGTTCAACGAATTGCAACCGTTGGTTGAACGGCATCTGCCAACGGCCGGCGGCATTTTGTTTCGCGGTTTTGAGGTGGGGGGTGTCGACGCGTTTCGCCAGTTTGCCCAGGCATTCGGCCACCCGTTGCTCAACTATGAGTTTGGCTCCACACCACGCAGCAACGTCACCCAAGGCGTGTACACCTCTACCGAGTACCCGGCGCATCAAAGCATTCCGCTGCACAACGAGCAGGCCTACACCCTCGAGTGGCCAATGAAAATCTGGTTCTACAGCGTGATTGCCGCGCAGACCGGCGGTGAAACGCCGATTGCCGATAGCCGTGAGGTGTACCGCCGAATGCCGGAGTATGTTCGCCAGCGTTTTATCGAGAAGGGCCTGATGTATGTGCGCAATTATGGCAATGGCCTGGATGTGGGGTGGGAGCAGGTATTCAACACCGAAGATCGGGGTGTGGTAGAGGCCTATTGCCAAGCGCACGCCATTGAGTGGGAGTGGAAAGACGATGGCGAGTTGCGCACTCGCCAGACCTGCCAGGCGGTGGCCCGGCACCCGTCGACCGGCGATTGGGTGTGGTTCAACCAGGCGCATTTGTTCCATGTTTCCAACCTGCCGGACGAGGTGCGGGAAACCTTGCTGGATATCGTCGATGAAGAGGATCTGCCCCGTAACGTTTATTACGGTGACGGCTCGCCCATCGAAACCGAGGTGCTGGACGAGGTGCGTCGGGTGCTGGACGAGTGCGCTATCAGTTTTCCCTGGCAGGCGGGGGATGTGCTGATGCTCGACAACATGCTCGCCGCTCACGCGCGTTCGCCCTTTACCGGGCCCCGCAAGGTGGTCGTGGCGATGGCGCAAGGTTATAGCGAGCAACCTCGCTGAACCCTTGCTTGGCGAGCCCAGGCGCAGCGCCCTGCGGCGTTGTGGGCAGGTGATCGGCCAGCGGCTTTACTGTCTAAATTAGCCCCTCCCTTGCTCGTTCTACTGGAAACGCCTTGGCCCGCAGGCCAGGCCGCAGATCAGTAAGGACGGAATGCATGAACGCTCAAGATTCACTTAGACTCGCTCGTCGTTTTATCGAGTTGCCTGCGCAGAAGCGGCATTTGTTTCTTGAAGCCTTGAAAGCGGAGAACGTCGACTTTTCGCTTTTTCCCATTGCGTCCGATGTGCAGGTGGCGGGGCGGGACGCCTTGTCCTATGCGCAACAGCGTATGTGGTTTGCCTGGCAGTTGGACCCGCGTGGCAGTGCCTACAACCTGCCCATGGCCGTGAAGTTGCTGGGTGAGGTGGATCGGCAAGCGTTGCAGCAGGCTGTCGATAGTCTGCTGGGCCGTCACGAAACCTTGCGTACGGTGTTTCGCGAGCAGGATGACCAGGTGCTTCAGCACGTCCTTGATGCCGGCGAGGTCAGGGTCGAATTCATCGACTTTTCAGGGTTCGAAGACGCTGAGCGCGACGGGCGGATCGACACAGTCACCCGTACCGAAGCCCTTGCACCGTTCGATCTGATTCAAGGGCCTTTGCTGCGTATCAAGTTGTTGAAGAAAAACCATGACGAACACTTGTTGCTGGTGACGTTGCACCACATCGTCGCCGACGGTTGGTCGATGGGGGTTCTGATCGATGAACTGGTGCGGCTCTACGATGCTGCCAGTTCGGGTGAAACGGCGACGTTGCCGGCCTTGCCCATTCAGTACCGCGATTACGCACTGTGGCAGCGCAGTTGGCTGGAAGCGGGTGAGCAGGCACGGCAACTGGCCTATTGGCTGGACAAGCTCGGTGACGAGCATCCGGTCCTCGAATTACCGGCCGACCGTCCACGGCCTGCGGTGCCGGGGCATCGTGGCGAGCAGTACGCCGTGGATATCGACCCGCAATTGGCGGCCCAACTGAGGGGCGTCGCCAGAAAACACAATGTCACCCTGTTTATGCTGATGCTGGCTTCCTTCAGTTTGTTGTTGTACCGCTACAGCGGGCAAAACATCCAGCGCGTAGGGGTGCCGGTTGCTAATCGGCAGCGTTCTGAGGTCGAGGGGTTGATTGGGTGTTTTATCAATACCCAGGTGCTGCACACCCACATTGACCCCTTGATCGATACGGCTGAGCTGTTGCGCCGGGTCAAGGTCAGCGCGCTGGAGGCACAGTCCTTTCAGGACCTGCCGTTCGAGAAACTGGTGGAGGTGCTCAACCTTGACCGCAGCACCGCCCACAGTCCTTTGTTCCAAGTGTTGTTCAACCACCAGGCGAACGTGACGGACGTCCAGACCATCAAGACCCGCTCCGGGCTGGTGCTGGAAAAATTCGCCCAGCCCAAGACCACGGCGCGCTTCGACCTGGCCCTCGATACCGTTGAAAGTGACGGGCAGTTGCAGGCGGCGTTTACCTTTGCTGTCGACCTGTTTGACCGGGCGACCATTGCCCGTCTGGCTGAGCATTGGGTGCAGGTGCTGCGGGGCCTGGCGCAGGAAACCGGACTGCCCATCGGTGAATGGCCCTTGGATGAGCAATTGCGGGCTCAGGACGGGCTTGCCGTCGAGCCGGACACCTGCGTGCACAGCCTGATCGAACAGGTGGCCCGCGATTTTCCCGAGCGTGTGGCAGCGGTCCATGAGGGCCATGCCATCAGCTACGGTGAACTGAACCGGCAGGCCGGGCAGTTGCAGCAGCAGTTGCAGGCGGCAGGTGTTATGCCGGAGCAGGCCGTGGGTGTGGTGGCCGACCGGTCACCGGGCATGCTGGTGGGCATGCTGGCGATCCTCAAGGCCGGTGCAGCCTATGTGCCCCTCGAGCCTGACCAGCCGGCCCAGCGCCTGGCCTTTATGCTTGAAGATGCAGGCATTGTTCACGTCCTCGCTCCTTCGGATTGGGCGCAAGCGTTGCCTGTGGGCATACAGTCGATCGCCTTCGACCGCATCGCGGATCTGCCGGGTACGCCAGCTGGCGTTGAGGTTGCGCCGGGTAATCTGGCTTACATCATCTACACCTCCGGCACCACTGGCACGCCCAAGGGCGTCGCGGTTTCCCATGGTGCACTGGTCAACTACGTGCAGGCTGTTTCGCGGCGCTTGCCGATGGCCGACATCCACAACCTGGCGATGACTTCCACCCCGGCTGCGGACCTTGGGCACACGGTATTTTACGGTGCGCTGTGCAATGGCAAGACCGTGCACCTGTTGAGCAGGGAGCGGGTGCTGGATGCGGATGCATTTGCGGCCTATATGACCGAACACCGGATCGATGTGCTGAAGATCGTACCGTCGCACCTGGATGCCATGCTTTCGGCCAGCGGCAGCGGTGCAGTGTTGCCCCGCGAGTGCCTGGTCCTCGGTGGCGAAGCCTGCTCCGAGGCTTTGCTGTCGCGGATTGCCGGGTTTTCTCCAGCGCTTGCGGTCATCAATCACTACGGGCCGACCGAAGCTACGGTGGGCGCGCTGACGGCGCCGCTGGTAGCCGGGCAACCGCTTCCTTTGGGTGGCCCGCTGGATAACGTCCGGGTACAGGTGCTGGACGCGAGCCTGCTGCCAACACTCGGTGGCGCCAAGGGTGAATTGCACATCGCGGGCGTTGGCCTCGCGCGTGGTTACGTTGCTCGTCCGGGGCTGACGGCCGAGCGCTTCGTGCCGGACCCGCAGGGCCCTGCCGGCTCGCGGATGTATCGTACCGGCGACTTTGTGCGGCGTGATCCAGCTGGCGCTTTGCGGTTTATCGGGCGCATGGACCATCAGGTGAAAATTCGTGGCTATCGGGTCGAGCCAGGCGAAGTCGAGCAGCGTCTGCAAGCGCTGCCGGGCGTCAGGAAGGCGCTGGTCCGGGTCACCGGTGTGCCCGATGCGCTGCAATTGGTTGCGTACGTGGTTGCCAGCCAGGCGCCGCAGGATGAGGCGGCCCTGAACGCTTCAGGCGGCGAGCTGCAACAGGCGCTCAGGGGCTTTATGCCCGAGCACATGATCCCTGGGCAGATCGTTTTTCTTGATGAAATGCCCCTCACTGCCAACGGTAAGGTCGACGCCAGCCGTCTGCCGGCCCCGGGCGCCGCGGGTGATGAGCGCCAGTACGAGGCTCCCGTCACCGACCATGAAAAACTCATGGCCAGCATCTGGGCAGAGGTGCTCGGGGTCGAGCGTGTGGGGGTGAGCGACAACTTCTTCGCACTGGGCGGACACTCGTTGCTGGCCACGCAAATCGTCTCCCGGGCGCGCCGCCAGTTGGGCCTGGATATCCCGTTGCGATTGCTGTTCGACACCGCGGACTTGCGCAGTTTCTGCGCCGACATCACCGGCCAGGCCGGCGCGGATGACGCGCCGTTTCGAATCCTTGATCGCCAGCAGAACCTCGCGGTGTCTCACGCCCAGCACCGGCAATGGTTGTTCTGGAAAATTCACCCGCAGAGCTCGGCCTACAACACGCCGATGGCCGTGCGAGTCAGCGGTAGTCTGGACAAGCTGGCGCTGCGCGGGGCATTCGATGCGCTGGTGGCGCGCCATGAAAGTCTGCGCACCGTGTTTGTGGAAGAGCAGGGCGTGCCCTGCCTGAAAGTCCTGCCGAGCCTTTCGGTGCCCCTCGCCGAGGAATTCATCGGTGCGTTGCAGGGCCAGGCTTTGGAGCTCAAGTTGCAGGAGGAGATCCAGCGCCCCTTTGACCTGGCGAACGGCCCGTTGCTGCGTATCAAGCTGCTGCAAGTCGGGGCCAAGGAGCATTTGCTGTTGCTGACGCTGCACCACATCGTTTCCGATGGCTGGTCCATGAGTGTGATGGTGCGTGAGTGCATCGCCAGCTACAACGCCCGGGTTTCAGGGCAGGCACCTGTCGCGCTCGCGCCGCTGGCTGTGCAATACGCAGACTATGCCACGTGGCAGCGCGAGCGCCTCAACGACGGGCAGATGCAGGCCCAACTGGGCTACTGGAAAACCCGGCTGGAAGATGACTTCAGCGTGCTGGAACTGCCCGCCGACCGCGTTCGGCCGCAGGTCCAGAGCTACCGTGGCGGGCGCATTGACGTGCGCCTGCCCGCTGAACTGGCGGTCGGTTTGCGCCGCTTGGCGGTGAGCGCCAATGCCACCTTGTTCCACATTTTCCTGGCTTCTTTCGCCTTGCTGCTGGCGCGTTACAGCGCCACTGAAAAGATCAACGTCGGTGTGCCGGTGACCAACCGTAACCGCCTGGAACTGGAAGGCCTGATTGGCTTTTTCGTCAACACCCTGGTGGTGCGGGTCGGGGTGGATTTTACCGCGACCTTCAATCAGTTGTTGGCCCAGGTCAAGGAAACCAGCCTGCAGGCCCAGGCCAACAAGGACATCCCCTTCGACGTGCTGGTGGAGGAGTTGGCGCCGGAGCGTGGCCTTGGCCATAACCCGTTGTTCCAGGTGATGTACAACCACATGCGCGACCTGGGCGAGCAGGTTACGGGGCAAAGTCTGATCGGTGCGGATGTGCAGGAACTCGACCTGATCGAAGGCACCTCGCAGTTCGATTTGTCGCTCGATACCGTGGAGCGTTCGGACGGTGTACTGGCGACGTTCGTGTATGCCAGCGACCTGTTTGACCACGCCCGCATCGAACGCATGGCTGAACATTGGTTGAACCTGTTACACGCCTTGGCTGCACAGCCCCAAGTGAGCGTCGACCGGTTACCGTTGTTCTCGCCGCAGGAGCAGGTACGCCTTGAGCGCGACTGGTGCCAGGGGGCACAGACCACCCACTTGGCCGATACCGACGTGGCGCGCCTGTTCGAAGCGCGTGTGCACGAGCAGCCCCAGGCACCGGCGCTGCTGATGGGTGATGAGCAACTGAGCTACGCCGAGCTGAATCGCCAGGCCAACCGCCTGGCCCATAAACTGCGTGAACTGGGTGTGGGGCCGGAAGTGTTGGTTGGGGTTGCCGTTGAGCGCAGCCTGGACATGGTGATCGGCCTGCTGGCCATCCTCAAGGCTGGCGGCGCCTACGTACCGCTGGACCCGGACTATCCCCGTGAGCGCCTGGCCTACATGATGGAGGACAGCGCGATTGTCCTGCTGCTGACCCAGACCGCCCTGCAGTCCCGGCTGCCGATTCCGCCGGGGCTGCCCAGCCTGTGCCTTGACCAGCCGGCCGACTGGCTGGCCGCCTACAGCACCGACAACCTGGCCGTGCCTGTTGACCCGCAGTCCCTGGCGTATGTGATGTACACCTCGGGTTCCACCGGGCGGCCCAAGGGCGTGGCGATTAATCAGGGCTCCCTGAGCCTGCACGCCCAGGTTTCGCTGGGGTTTTTCAACCTGTCGGCGAGCGACCGGATCCTGCAATTCGCCACCTTCAACTTCGATGGGTTTGTCGAGCAGTTGTACCCCGCACTCACCTGCGGCGCCTCGGTGGTGATACGCGGGCCGGCGTTGTGGGACAGCGAAACGTTCTACCGTGAATTGATCGACAAGGACATCAGCGTGGTCGACCTGACCACTGCCTACTGGTTCATGTTGGCCAAGGACTTCGCCGCCAAGGGGCCGCGCGATTACGGGCGCCTGCACCAGTTGCACGCAGGTGGTGAAGCCATGCCGCCGGAAGGTGTCGTGGCGTGGAAACAGGCAGGCCTGGGCCATGTACGGTTGCTCAATACCTATGGGCCGACCGAAGCCACCGTTACGGTCACCGCTCATGACTGCACGGCGTTCGCGGCGCCAGACAGTTCGGCACCGCCGGCGTTGATGCCTATCGGCAAGGCCTTGGGCGGGCGCTCGATTTACCTGTTGGATAACAGCGCGGGCCTGACCGCTCCCGGCGCCATTGGTGAGCTGCAGATCGGCGGCGGGCTGTTGGCGCGCGGCTATCACCATCGCCCTGCGCTGACGGCGGAGCGTTTTATCCCCGACCCGTTCAGCGAACACCCTGGAGGTCGCCTGTACCGCACGGGCGACCTGGCACGCTACGTTGAAGACGGCGTAATCGAATACGTCGGGCGCATTGATCATCAGGTGAAGATTCGTGGCTTTCGCATCGAACTTGGGGAAATCAGTGCGCGGCTGTTGGAGCACCCGGCGCTGGGCGACGCCTTGGTCATTGATATCGATGGCGTGCTCGGCAAGCAACTGGTGGGTTACCTGGTGCCGACCGATGCGGCCATCCTGCATGCCGACGCCGAGGTCCAGGCCGCGTTGCTGGGGCGCATTCGCGAGGACTTGAGAAGCAGCCTGCCGGACTACATGGTGCCCGCGCACCTGATGTGGATGGCCGAGCTGCCCCTGACCCCTAACGGCAAGCTCGACCGCAAGGCCTTGCCGGCCCCGGATGCGCGTCAGATGCAGGCTCACTACGTCGCCCCGGCCACGGACCTTGAGCAACAACTGTGTGACATCTGGGCCACGGTGCTGCGCATCGAGCGGGTCGGCATGCACGACAACTTCTTTGAGCTGGGCGGCCACTCCTTGCTGGCAGCCCAGGCGATTTCCCGAATCAACACCCAACTGGGCATCGATATGCCAATTCGCCAGATCTTCGAGACACCTGTCTTGAGTGAGTTTTCACGAACCCTGGAAAGTGCCGGCCAATCGCTGACTGAAGCGGGCTTGTCCGATATCGAGCAACTGATGAACGAAATGACGGAGGCTTGAACATGGATAAGACTACAGCTGAACGGATTGCCAAGCGTTTCGTTGGCCTGCCGCTGGAGCAGCGCCGCCAGATCCTGGAAAAAATGCAGGCCACCGGCCAGAGCTTCAAGCTGTTGCCGATTGCGGCTACCCGTCATGACGTGGCACGCATCCCGCTGTCGTATGCGCAACAGCGCATGATGTTCCTGTGGCAACTGGAACCCGACAGCTCCTTCTACAACATCCCGATGGCCGTGAGCCTCAAGGGCGAGCTGAGCCTCGACGCGCTGAACCAGGCGTTAATCCAACTGGTGCAGCGCCACGAAACCTTGCGTACGCGCCTGGTCTCTCAAGACGGCGAGTTTTATCAGGAGATCCTCGAACACCCAGGCGTTGCCCTGGAACACGAAACCGTGGACGACCGTGCAACGCTCGACACCCTGGTCAAGCAGGCGCTGAGCCGGCCGTTCGACCTACTTAACGACCCGCTGCTGCGGGTCAAACTGTTCCGCCTGGATGCGCACGAGCATGTGTTGACGGTGTGCATGCACCACATCGTCAGTGACGGCTGGTCCAGCGAACTGATGGTCGAGACCTTCGTGCAGTGCTATGACAGCCTGGTGACCGGGCAGGCGGTGAACCTGCCGCCGTTGCCGATCCAATACGCCGACTACGCCATCTGGCAGCGCGCCTGGCTGGAAGCGGGCGAGGGCGAGCGTCAGTTGCAGTATTGGCAACAACAACTGGGCAGTGAGCAACCGGTGCTTGAGTTGCCTCTGGACCACCCGCGTCCTGCCCAGGCCAGCTACAAGGGCGCCGTGCTGCGGGCGGATATTGCGCCGGCCTTGTCGGCAAGCCTCAAGGCGCTGGCGCAGAAAAACGGCCAGACCCTGTTCATGCTGATGCTCTCGGCATTGGCCGTGGTGCTGTCGCGTTACAGCGGGCAGTCAGATATTCGCATCGGCGTGCCGAACGCCGGGCGCAATCGCAAGGACCTGGAGGGGCTGATCGGCTTCTTCATCAACACTCAGGTCATGCGGGTTCAGGTCGATGAATACACCACCTTCCAGGCTCTGCTTGAGCAGGTAAAACACGTGGTGGGTGGCGCACAATCCCATCAGGAATTGCCATTCGAGCAACTGGTGGATGCCCTGGCGCCGGAGCGCAACCTGAGCCACAACCCGCTGTTCCAGTTCAAGCTCAACCAGAACGTCGCGGGCGAAGCCAGCAGTGCAGGCGCCCGCAAGACGCTGAGCGGGTTGAGCGTCGAAGAGTTCCCCTTGAGCGGTGCTGATGCACGGTTTGACCTGGCGTTTGACTTCAGCGACAGCCCCAACGGTATCGAAGCCTGGTTCACCTATGCCACAGACCTGTTCGAAGCGCCGACCATTGCGCGTATCGCCCAGTCATTGCAGCAGTTGCTGCAGCAATTGGCACAGGCCCCGGACAGTCGCTTGCTCGACCATCCACACGCCGCCCCGGCTTCCCTGGAAGGTGACGTGCTCGCGTTTGCGCACACCGATTTTCTCGGCCTGTGGCGGCAGTCGCTGGAAATGGCGGGTGACACGCCAGCGGTGCGCTGTGGCAACCAACTGCTCACTTACCCGCAGTTGGAGCGCCAGTCGAACCAGTTGGCGGCTTACCTGCGTCAGCAGCAGATCGGCGCCGGCAGCCTGGTTGCCTTGTGCCAGGAGCGCTCTGTTGAGTGGGTCATCAGCATTCTCGCGGTGCTGAAAACCGGTGCGGCCTTCTTGCCGCTGGACGGCGCCCAGCCAACCGAACGCCTGCAAACGCTATTGGTCGACAGCGCTGCGGCCTTGCTGATTCGTCCTTCTGGCGATGAGCGGTTGGCGCAACTGGACGCCTGCCCGGTACTGGCCTTTGAGCCGGCTACCTGGCGTCACTGCGATGACGCGGCCGTGAGCCGCGACGTATTGCCCCAGCACACCGCCTATGTGATCTACACCTCGGGCTCCACCGGCCAACCCAAGGGCGTGGTACTCAGCCACCAAATGCTGGCCAACTACGTGCAAGGTGTTCTGGAACGCTTGCAGGTACCGGCGGGGGCGAGCATGGCCATGGCATCGACCGTGGCCGCGGATTTGGGTCACACCCTGCTGTTTGGCGCACTGGCCAGCGGCCGGCTGTTGCACCTGCTGACCAAGGACCATGCTTTCGACCCGGACAGTTTTGCCAGCTACATGAACGAGCATCAGGTGGATGTGCTGAAAATTGTGCCCAGTCACTTGCAGGGGCTGCTGCAGGCCGCCGACGCGGGTGCTGTGCTGCCTCGGCGCCTGCTGATTGTCGGTGGCGAGGCGTGCCCTTGGTCATTGGTCGACAAGGTGCGTCAACTGCATCCGGATTGCCGCGTGGTCAACCATTACGGGCCAACGGAAACCACCGTGGGGATTCTCAGTCATGAAGTGCTGGAAAACCTCGAGGGTTATCGCACCGTGCCGGTGGGCCGGCCGCTGGCCAACAGCCGGGTGCGGGTGCTGGATAGTGGGTTGAACCCGGTGCCTGAACGGGTGGCGGGTGAGTTGTACCTGGGCGGGCAGGGCGTTGCCCAGGGTTACCTGGGCCGTGCGGCACTGACCGCCGAGCGTTTTGTGCCGGACCCGCAGGCGCGTCACGGCGAGCGCCTGTATCGGGCGGGCGACCGGGCACGTGTCGAACAGGGCCGGGTGGAGTTTTTGGGCCGTGCCGATGAGCAAGTCAAAATTCGCGGTTACCGGGTTGAACCTGGGGAAATCGCCGAGCTGTTGCGCACCCTCGAGGGTGTGCAGGACGCGGTGGTCCTGGCGCAAGCCCTGGAAAGTGATCCGAGCCGTCTGCAACTGGTTGCCTATTGTGTGGCGGCCCCGGGCATCAGTGCTGCGACACTGGCCCCGCAGTTGCAGGCACGTTTGCCGGACTACATGGTCCCGGCCCATCTCCTGCTGCTCGAGCGCTTGCCGCTGACCCTCAATGGCAAGCTCGACAAGCGTGCCTTGCCCCAACCAGAAGTGGTCAGTCGCGAGTACGTGGCACCTGTGGGCGAGATTGAAGAGACGCTCGCGAGTGTGTGGGCTGATGTGCTCAAGCTTGAGCAGGTGGGCACCACGGATAACTTCTTCGCGTTGGGCGGCGATTCAATCCTCAGCCTGCAAATCATTGCCCGGGCTAAACGCCAGGGCATCAAGATTTCTCCCAAGCAATTGTTCGAAAAGCAGACCGTCGGTCTGTTGGCACAAGTGGCCAAACGGGTTGAGGAGAAACCTCGCACCACGGCGCCCCGGCCGGTGCAGGACGTGAATGGCAGCGTCCCGTTGTTGCCGATTCAGGCGCGTTTTTTCCAGACGCCTGTCGATCAGCGGCAGCGCTGGAACCAGTCAGTGCTGTTGACCCCCACCGAACGCCTGGCCCCGGCGGCCCTGGAAACCGCATTGCAAGCGCTGGTGCAGGCCCATGATGCGTTGCGCATGAGTTTCAGCGAGCAGCAAGGCCAATGGCGTGCTGAACTGCGGGTGCGTGCGCCTCAGCCCATCCTTTGGCAAAACACCCTGGATGACCTCGCGCACCTGCCCAATGCAGCCGATGAAGCCCAGGGCAGCCTCGACCTGAACGAGGGCCGGTTGGTGCGTGCGGTGCTGTTCGATCTGCCGGACGGCCAGCAACGTGTGTTGCTGGTGATTCACCATCTGGTGGTGGACGGTGTTTCCTGGCGCGTGCTGCTGGAGGACCTGCAAGCCGCCTATCAACAGGCTAACCAGGGCGTCGCCATCACCCTGGACGCCAAGACCAGTTCGCTCAAACTCTGGGCCGCGAATCTGCAGCGCTATGCCGGCGATGAAGCCCTGGCGGCTGAACGTGATTATTGGCTCAACGCGCTGGATCAGGGGAGCGCGGCGTTGCCTTGCGACTTCGCCGACGGTGCGTTGACCAATCGTCAGGCAGCCAGCGTCTCGTCACGCCTGGACAAGGACCTGACCCACAAACTGCTCAAGCTGGCGCCCGTGGCGTATCGCACCCAGGTCAACGACTTGTTGTTGACTGCCTTGGCCCGCGTGCTGTGCCAGTGGAGCGGGCAGCCGGCGGTGAGCATTGCCCTGGAAGGTCATGGTCGCGAAGACCTGTTCGACGACGTCGACCTGAGCCGTACCGTCGGCTGGTTCACCAGTTTGTTCCCGGTCAAGCTCACACCCCAGGCCTCGGTTGGCGAGAGCATCAAATACATCAAGCAGCAACTGTGGCAGGTGCCCAACAAGGGGATCGGCTACGGCGTGCTGCGTTACCTCGGTGCCGAGGCGTTTGCCGCTCAACTGCGTGCGCTGCCCGAAGCCCGGGTGACGTTCAATTACCTCGGGCAGTTCGACGGCAGTTTCGCCCGGGACCAGGGCGCGCTGTTCGTGCCGGCCAGCGAAGGCACCGGCAAGCGTCAGAGCGACGATGCGCCCTTGGGTAACTGGCTGAGCATCAATGGCCAGGTGTATGACGGCGAGCTGACCCTGGACTGGACCTTCAGCCGCGAGATGTTCCGCGAGGACACGGTGCAGCGCCTGGCCAGTGCCTACGAGCAGGCACTCAAGGAGGTGATCGAACACTGCCTTGACGAAACCAGCCAAGGCGTCACGCCGGGGGACTTCCCGTTGGCCGGCCTGACCCAGCAGCAACTGGACCGCCTGCCGGTGGCTGCGCGGGACATCGAGGACATTTACCCGCTGTCGCCGATGCAGGAAGGCCTGTTATTGCACACCTTGCTGGAGCCCGGTTCGGGCATCTACATGATGCAGTATTGCTATCTGGTGGAGCATGGCATTGACGTGCCGGCGTTTATGCAGGCCTGGAAGCTCGTCGTCGGACGCCACGAAGTGCTGCGTACCTCATTCTGCTGGGAGGTCAGCGAGCGCATGATGCAGATCGTTCACCGGCGACCGGAGCCGGCCATTCGTTTCTACGATTGGCAGCACGTCGACAGTGCCGATTACGAAAGCAAGCTGGCTGCCGAGCTGGCGGAGGAGTTGCACCAGGGCTTCGATCTGGCCAGGGAAGTACCGTTCCGCCTGCGCCTGATCCAGCTGGCGCCGGAGCGCTTTGGTTTCGTCTTCAGCAACCACCACGTGCTGTTGGACGCCTGGTGCCGAATGGGCATTGTGGATGAGTTCTTCAAAATCTATGACGGGCTGCTCAAGGGCGTGCCGGTGCAACTGCCGGTGCCTTCGCGCTACCGTGATTTTATTGCCTTGCTCGAAGGGTGGGATCAGGGGGCCTCCAAGCAATTCTGGACGGACACCCTGCGTGGTTTCGAGCGGCCGACGCCGTTGCCGTTCGACCACACCATCAACCGTGAACAAGGGGAGGCGACGGTGGACGACCGGATCGTCTACTTCAGCCGCGAACAGAGTGCCGCATTGGCTCAGAAGGCGCAGAGCGCACAACTGACGGTCAATACCCTGGTGCAAGGGGCCTGGGCAATGCTGTTGCAACGTTACAGCGGCGAACGGGACGTACTGTTCGGCATCACCGTGGCGGGGCGGCCCATCGAGTTCCCGGAAATGCAGGCGACGGTAGGGCTGTTCATCAACAGTATTCCGCTGCGGGTAGCCGTGCCGGGAGCGGGGTCCACGCAGAGTGCCAGGGCGTGGTTGCAGTCACTGTTCGAACATAACCTGGGGTTGCGCGAGCATGAACACCTGCCGTTGGTGACTGTCCAGGCTTGCAGTGAAATCGGCGCCGGGCAACCACTGTTCGACAGCCTGTTCGTGTTCGAAAACGCTCCGGTGGAATCCAGCGTGGGGGTGCAGGCGGCGAGCATGAAAGTCCAGGCCGGGACCTCTCGCACCCACACGAACTACCCGATCACGGTGGTGGTGTACCCGGGTGAAGTGCTGGGCCTGCATTTGTCCTATGACCAGCGTCTGTTCGACGCGGCGACCATCGAAACCTTGCTGGCTGATTTCCAGGCCACGTTGCTGGCGCTGGCCGAGGGTCTGGATCAACCGTTCCATCAATTGCCGGGCCTGAGCCACGGCGTGTCCGAAGTCGATCAACTGCCGGCGTCACTCAACGAGGGCTATGCTCGGTTGTTCGGCGCAACCGTTGCGGATAACCGCCAGCGTATCGCCGCCAGTTGCCAGGGCCGTAGCTGGACCTATGACCAACTGGACGTGCAGTCCACCCAATTGGCCCGGGTCCTGCAATCGGCAGGCGTCGAGGCCGATGGCCTGGTCGCTGTGCTGGGTGAACGCGACCTGCCGTTGCTGGGCATGGTGATCGGCACCTTCAAGGCGGGTGCGGGCTACTTGTCCCTGGACCCGAACCTGCCGCTGAAACGCCTGACGGATGTACTGGGCTTAAGCCGTGCGTCGGTGCTGGTGTGCGACAGCGCGTGCCACACCCTTGCCCGGCAGTTGCTCGAGGGGCTTGAGCAGCCACCGGCCTTGCTCGTCTGGGAGCAGGTGCAGGCGCAACCGTCGCAGACCAGCCCCTTGCGCACACTGCCGCTGGAGGCCGGGCGCCTGCTGGCGTACGTGATCTTCACGTCGGGCTCCACCGGCGTGCCCAAGGGCGTCATGGTGGAACAGGCCGGTATGCTCAATAACCAATTGAGCAAAATCCCTTACCTGGGCTTGAGCGCGGCGGATGTGATTGCCCAGACAGCGTCCCAGAGTTTTGACATCAGTGTGTGGCAATTGCTGACCGCCACCTTGTGCGGTGCCCGGGTGCACATCATCCCGGATGCCATTGCCCAGGATCCGCAACAGTTGCTGGAGCATGCACGCACCGCCGGCGTGAGCGTACTGGAGTGCGTCCCCGCGATGATTCAGGCGGTATTGGAGCTGCCCGCAGTTGCGTTGCCCGCCTTGCGTTACTTGCTGACTACGGGGGAAGCCATGCCGCCCGCACTCGCTGCCCGCTGGCTGGAACGCTACCCGCAGATCGAGTTGATCAACGCCTATGGTCCCGCGGAATGCTCTGACGACGTGGCCCTGTACCGCGTCCGCGAGCCCGCTGGGCAAACGCACTTGCCGATTGGCACGCGCACCGATCACAACCGTTTGTATGTGCTGAATGATTTGCTCGAACCGATGCCGGCACGGGCTACGGGTGAGCTGCACATTGCCGGTGTGGGAGTAGGGCGCGGCTACCTGGGTGACCCGGTGCGCACCGCGCTGAGTTTCGTTCCCGACCCGTTCAGCAGCCGTCCCGGCGGGCGCCTGTACCGCAGCGGCGACCTGGCCCGGCAGCAGCCTGGCAGTGAGGTGCTGGAGTACATTGGCCGAGCCGATTTCCAGGTGAAGATTCGCGGTTATCGCATTGAGCTCGGAGAGATCGAGGCGCGCCTGCAGGCTCACGAGGCGCTGCTGGGCGTGGTGGTTGTGGATGTCGAAGGTGTCGGTGGCAAGCAATTGGTTGCGTACTGCGTGCCTCGCGACCCGGCGCTGATCGAGGCCGGCCCGCAGGTGCTGGGCGAGCTGCGTACCGCGCTGGCGGAGCATGTACGTGCCAGCCTGCCGGGCTACATGGTGCCAGCGCAGTGGGTGATGCTGCCTGCCTTGCCGTTGACCGCCAACGGCAAACTGGACCGCAAGGCACTGCCGCAGCCCTCGGCCAGCCAGTTGCAGGCGGACTATATAGCGCCGGTGACTGAGCTGGAGCAACAGATGGCCGCCATCTGGGCCGATGTGTTGAAAGTGCCGCAGGCAGGCCTGGGTGACAACTTCTTCGAACTGGGTGGCCACTCGCTGCTGGTGGTGCAAGTGGTGGTGCGTGTGCGCGAGCAGTTATCGATCGAGGTCAGCCTGCGCGAACTGTTCGAACATCCGACCCTGGCGGCGTTCAGCAAGGTGGCCGCCGGCAAGCAGGACCAGAGTCAGACGATTCACAGCGAATTGGCTAAATCTTTGGAGGCCCTCAAACGTCTTACTACAGAGGAAATTGATGAGCTGACTTTGTAGGAGGGAGAGGGACACCTGACTCCCACATTGCAGCATTCAAGGAGCCGGACATTGTCCGGCTCTTTCATGTGTTCAACACCCCCGCGTGCCCCCGGGCGTTGAGCCGGTATTGGTGTAGGAGAGGTTCAAGTGCAAGCATTGCTCGATTCCGTAGAGTCACTGTCACCCAAGGAACGCAAGGCGCTGGCCACCTTGCTCAAGCGACAGGGCGTCAACCTCTATGGGCTCACCCCGATATTCAAAAGGGCCAGTGCCGAGCTTCCTTTGCTTTCCTACGCGCAGCAGCGCCAATGGTTTCTCTGGCAACTGGCACCGGACAGCAGCGCCTACAACATTTGTGCCGCGCTGCGCCTGGAAGGTGTGCTGGATGTGGATGCCCTGCGCGCCAGTTGCCAGGCATTGGTGGAGCGCCATGAAGTGCTGCGCACCACCTTTCGCCAGGAAGATGACCAGACCGTGCAGGTGGTGCATCCGACGGGAGGCTTCACTTTGCAGGTCGATCCGTTGGCGGGCGCCGACCTCGACCGGCAGATCAAGGCGTACGTCCAGGCACAGACCGCCCAGCCGTTCGACCTGGAGCAAGGCCCGCTGCTGCGCATGAACTTGCTGCGGGTGAGTGAGCAGGACCATGTGCTGGTATTGACGGTGCATCACATTGTTGCTGACGGCTGGTCGATGCCGATTCTGGTCAACGACCTGGTGCAGTTTTACGCCGGCCACTGCCAAGGCCAGGCGGTCACGCTGCCTGAGTTGCCGATCCAGTACGCCGACTATGCCCTGTGGCAGCGCAACTGGATGGAAGCCGGCGAGCGTGAGCGTCAATTGGCGTATTGGCTGGAGAAGCTGGGGGGCGAGCAGCCGGTGCTGGAACTGCCCGCCGACCGCATGCGCCCGACGGTGCCCAGCGGCGCCGGTGCGCGCGTGGCGATGGACCTGGACGTGGCGTTGCTTGCATCGCTCAAGGGCGTGGCGCAGCAACACGGCGTGACCTTGTTCATGGTGCTGCTGGCGTCCTTCCAGGCGCTGTTGCATCGCTATTGCGGGCAGCGCGAAATCAGGGTCGGCGTACCCATTGCCAACCGTGCCCGCAGTGAAACCGAAGGCTTGATCGGCTTCTTCGTCAACACCCAGGTGTTGAAGGCCGAATTCGATCCGCAGCTGCGATTCAGTGACTTGCTGCACCAGGTCCGGCAAACCGCGTTGGATGCCCAGTCCCATCAGGACCTGCCCTTCGAACAACTGGTGGAGGCGCTGCAACCCGAGCGCAGCATGAGCCACAGCCCGTTGTTCCAGGTGATGTTCAATCACCAGACCCAGGTTGCCAACACCAGCCGTAACTTGCCGGGCCTGACGGTCAGTGGGCTGGACTGGCAAAGTCATACCACCCAGTTCGACCTGACCCTCGACACCACCGAGCACGCTGCCGGCCTGTCGGCCTCCCTGACCTACGCCGTTGACCTGTTCGATGCCCGTACCATCGAACAGCTCGGTCGGCACTGGCACAACCTGCTGACTGCCATTGGCCAACAGCCTGCGCAGCGGATCAACGAGTTGCCGCTACTTTCCGCCGACGAGCGCCAGCGCATCGTTCAGGACTGGAACCGCACTGCCGCGTCCTATCCTCGCGAACACTGTGTGCCGCAACTGTTTGAAGCGCAGGTTCAAGCCACTCCGGATGCCTGTGCACTCACCTTTGCCGGGCAGTCGCTGACCTACCGACAGCTCAATCGACAGGCCAACCAACTGGCGCACAAGCTGCGCGACATGGGTGTCGGCCCGGAGGTGCTGGTGGGCGTGGCGCTGGAGCGCGGGCTGGAGATGATTGTCGGCCTGTTGGCGATCCTCAAGGCCGGCGGTGCCTATGTGCCCCTGGACCCGAACTACCCTCGTGAACGCCTGGCGCACATGATGAACGACAGCGGCCTGAAGCTGCTGTTGACCCAGGGCAGCCTGGTGGAACAACTGGCGGTGCCGGCCACGGTCAGCAGTCTGTGCCTGGACCAGGCTCCCGGCTGGTTGGGTGACTGCAGCGAAGAAAACCTGCCGGTGCTGGCTTTGCCGGCGAACCTGGCCTATGTGATCTACACCTCCGGCTCCACGGGTTTGCCCAAGGGCGTAACGATTCGCCACGACGCCTTGGTCAATTTCCTCTGGACCATGGCTGAACGTCCGGGCGTCGACGCCGGCGACCGTGTGCTGTCCCTGACCTCGTTATCCTTCGACATCGCAGGCCTTGAGCTGTACCTGCCGCTGCTGCGGGGCGCCTGTGTGGTGCTGCTGCAAGACCAGCAGAACCAGGACCCCCACGCGCTGCTCAAGGTGATCGACGAGCAAGCCGTCAGCGTGATCCAGGCCACCCCATCCACCTGGCGCATGCTGCTGGATGCCGCTCCCCCGCAGGCTCTGGCTGGCAAGAAAGTCCTCTGCGGTGGCGAAGCACTGACTGCCGAGTTGGCCGAACGCCTGATCGCTCAGGCGGGCCATGTGTGGAACCTGTACGGCCCGACGGAAACCACCATCTGGTCGGGCGTGCACTATGTGGAGCGCAGCAGCGACGTCTGGCTGGGACGCCCTGTCGGCAACACCACGTTCCATGTGCTGGATGGCAACTTCGATGCTGTCCCGGTGGGCGTCAGTGGTGAGCTGTACATCGGGGGGGAGGGCTTGGCCCGTGGGTATCTGCAACGTCCCGGGCTGACGGCCGAACGCTTTGTGCCGGACCCGTTCGGCAACGGCCGTCTTTATCGCACGGGTGACCTGGTGCGCTACCGTCAAGAGGGCGTGCTTGAGTACATCGGCCGTCTCGACCACCAGTTGAAGATTCGCGGGTTCCGTATCGAGCTCGGCGAAATCGAAGCGCGCCTGCAGGCTCACGAATACGTGCGCGAAGCGGTGGTCATCGACATCGACGGGCCGTTGGGCAAGCAGTTGGTGGCTTATCTGGTCGGCCACGACCCAAGCGCCCACCAGGCCGATGACGAGACCCAGAATGCCTGGCGACAAACCCTGAAAACCTGCCTGAAACAACAGCTGCCGGACTACATGGTGCCGACCTACCTGGCCTTTGTAGAAAAGATGCCGCTGACACCCAATGGCAAACTGGACCGCAAGGCCCTGCCGCGGCTGGACGCCAGCAGTGCCCCGCCAGGGAGTTATGTGGCGCCGCACACCCCGCTGCAAATGGCGCTGGCTGAGATCTGGGCGCAGGTGCTGAAGGTCGAGCAAGTTGGCCTGAGTGATAACTTTTTTGAGCGGGGTGGCCATTCCCTTCTGGCAACGCAGATGATCGGCCGTATCCGTCAGCGCCTGGGCCTGGAAGTGCCGCTGCGCCGGCTGTTCGAGGCCCAGGACCTGGCTGGCTTTGCCGAACTGGCGGGGCGGGCAGCGAGCGCTGCCAGCGTGCAGGCGATTACCCCGGTCGACCGCAGCCAACCCATTGCGGTGTCTTACGCACAGCAACGGCAGTGGGTTCTTTGGCAACTGGAACCCACCAGCGCCGCCTACAACATCAGCGCGGCCTTGCGCCTGAGCGGGCACCTGGACAGCGAAGCGCTGCGTCGTGCGTTCGAAGCATTGATCGGCCGCCACGAAACCCTGCGTACCACGTTTACCCAGCACGGCAATACGCCGTTGCAGGTCATCCATCCGGCCGGCGAGTTTGTGCTGCAAAAGGAGACCCTGGCCGGGCAGGCGCAGTTGGCCGCGCGGGTTCAGGCCCTGGTGCAGCAGCCGTTCGACCTGGAGCACGGACCGTTGCTGCGGGCACGCTTGCTGCACTTGAGCGACGAGGAGCAGGTGCTGGTATTGACCCTGCACCACATCGTGACTGACGGTTGGTCGACACCGATCCTGGTGGACGAACTGGTGCAACTCTACGCCGGCTTCAGCCAGGGCCAGGCGGTGGACCTGGCCCCGTTGCCGATCCAGTATGCCGACTACGCCGCCTGGCAACGCCAATGGATGGCGGCCGGCGAACGCGACCGGCAGTTGGCGTACTGGACGCAAAAACTTGGCGGCGAGCAGCCTGTGCTGGCGTTGCCCACCGACCGTGCGCGCCCGGCATCGCCCAGTCGTGCCGGCGCCCAAGTGGTGGTCACCCTCGAACCTGCGTTGATCAATGACCTGAAGGCCCTGGCCCAGCGCCAGGGTGTCACGCTGTTCATGCTGCTGCTGGCCTCGTTCCAGACCTTGCTGCATCGCTATTCGGGGCAGGCCGAGGTGCGTGTCGGCGTGCCGGTGGCCAACCGTACACGGGGTGATATCGAGCGATTGATCGGTTTTTTCGTCAACACCCAGGTGCTCAAGGCCGAATTCGAACCGTTGGTGAGCTTTGCCCAGGTATTGCAACAGGTCAAACAGACAGCGCTGGAGGCCCAGGCCCATCAGGACCTCCCCTTCGAGCAATTGGTCGATGTGTTGCAGCCCGAGCGCAGCCTGAACCACAGCCCGTTGTTCCAAGTGATGTTCAACCACCAGACCGATGCCAAAAGCAGCCGTCAGCCATTGCCGGGGCTTACTGTCGAAGGGCTCGACTGGCAGGCCCACAGCACGCAGTTCGACCTGACGCTGGACACCGTCGAGCATCAGGATGGCCTGTCGGCAGCGTTCACCTACGCCAGCGAACTGTTTGATGCCGGCACCATCGAGCAGTTGGGGCAGCATTGGCGCAACGTGCTGCTGGCGGTCATCGAGCAACCCTCGCAACGGGTTGAAGACCTGGCGCTGCTGGACGATGCACAGCGCCGTAAAATCGTGCGCACCTGGAACCGCACCGAAGCCGTCTACCCCGGTGAGCGCTATGCCCATCGCCTGTTTGAGTATCAGGTACGCCAGCAGCCTCATGCCACGGCATTGCTGTTTGCAGAGCAAACCCTGAGCTACGCGCAACTCAATCAAGAGGCTAACCGCCTGGCGCACAAACTGCAGGAACTGGGCGTCGGCCCGGAAGTGTTGGTGGGGGTGGCCCTGGAGCGTAGCCTTGAGATGGTGATCGGCTTGCTGGCGGTTCTCAAGGCGGGGGGCGCCTACGTGCCCCTCGACCCGGATTACCCGTCGGACCGCCTGGCCTATATGTTGGCCGACAGCGGGGTGGGCTTGCTGTTGACCCAGAGCGCGCTACTGCAACAAATACCGGTCCCGGAGTCGGTGCAAACCGTCTGCCTGGATCAGCACGGAGACTGGCTGGAGGGCTACAGCGACCGTAACCCTGAGCCGTCGCTGGCACCGGGTAACCTGGCCTATGTGATCTACACCTCGGGCTCCACCGGCCGGCCAAAGGGGGTAGGCAATACCCATGAGGCGTTGCTGAATCGGCTCAACTGGATGCAGAAGGCTTACGCCTTGCACGCCGATGACACGGTGCTGCAAAAGACCCCTTTCAGTTTCGACGTCTCGGTTTGGGAGTTCTTCTGGCCGTTGATGGCCGGCGCGCGGCTGGCGGTTGCCCAGCCAGGAGAACACCGCGACCCGGAACGCCTGCGCGATGCAATCTTGCGCTATCAGGTCAGCACCCTGCATTTCGTGCCTTCGATGTTGCAGGCCTTCATGGCGTGTGAGGGGGTACAAGCCTGTCGTGGCATCCGCCGCGTAATCTGCAGCGGCGAGGCGCTGTCCAAGGCTCTGTCGGAGCAGACCCGTGCCCGTCTGCCTGGCGCAGGCTTGTACAACCTCTATGGTCCGACCGAAGCCGCCATCGACGTCACCCACTGGACCTGCGGCGAAGAGCACGGGGTCAGCGTGCCGATCGGCAGGCCGATCGATAACCTCAAGACCCATATTCTTGAGTCGAGCCTGAACCCCGCAGCACGCGGTGTCAGCGCAGAGCTGTACCTGGGGGGCATTGGCCTTGCCCGGGGCTACCACCAACGTGCGGCGCTGACCGCCGAGCGATTTGTACCCGACCCTTTCGACCCGGTGGGAGGTGGCCGCCTGTACCGCACCGGCGATCTGGCGCGTTACCGGGAGGAGGGCGTCATTGACTACGTCGGGCGTATTGACCATCAGGTGAAAATCCGTGGCCTGCGCATTGAATTGGGTGAGATCGAGGCGCGGTTGATGGAGCATCCGCAGGTTCGCGAAGCGGTGGTGCTGGCGGTAGACGGGCCTTTGGGCACGCAACTGGTTGGCTATTTTGTACCGGCGACCAGTGCCTCAGCCCAGGCTGGCGATGCGTTGCGCAGCGAGCTGGCAAGCTTCCTCGGCCAGGGGCTGCCGGACTATATGGTGCCTGCGCACCTGATCAGCCTGGATGGCATGCCCGTCACGGCCAACGGCAAGCTCGCCCGCAACCTGTTGCCAGCGCCGGATGTCAGCCAGGCGTTGGTTGACTACGTTGCCCCGCGTTCGGCGATCGAGCGCCAATTGGCGGATATCTGGCAAGACGTGCTGAACCTGCCCCGGGTAGGGATCACCGATAACTTCTTCGCTTTGGGCGGGGACTCCATCATCTCGATCCAGTTGGTCAGTCAGGCCCGGCAGTCGGGTTTGCAGATGGCGCCCAAGGATCTGTTCCTGCAACAGACCATCGAGAAACTGGCCGCCATCGTGACCCCGGTTCATGCCCAGGCCAATACGCAGCCGGTCACCCTGCATGGGTTGAGCGAACAGCAGGTGCAAGCCTTGCCCCTTCCCCATGGGCAGGTCGAGGCCGTGTACAGCCTTTCACCGATGCAGCAGGGCATGTTGTTCCTGGGGCTGAACAGCAACCCTGAAGACGAGCTGTACATCAACCAGCTCAACGTGTCGGTCGACGGCTTGCACGTAGAGCGCTTGCGCCAGGCCTGGGCCGACGTGGCGCAAAGGCACGACGTGTTGCGCACCGGGTTCCTCTGGCAAGACCTGGACGAGCCGCTGCAATTCGTCCTGCGCGACGTTGCCCTGCCGATGACGGAACTCGACTGGCGCCATGAGGCGGCCACGGACGGGTTGATCAAGGACATGGCACGGGACGAGCGCCTGCGGGGCTTTAATCTCGACCAAGCGCCGTTGCAGCGTGTGGTGCTGATCCGCCTGGCGGATGACCGTTATCAACTGATCTGGACCTATCACCATATCCTGCTGGACGGGTGGAGCACGTCCCAGTTGATGGGCGAAGTGTTGGCCCGATATTCCGGGCAAACCCTGGACCCTGTGGTGCCGTATCGCAATTACATTGGCTGGTTGCGTCAGCAGGACCGTGTGATCAGCGAAACCTTCTGGCGCCGCCAGTTGGCCGAGTTCCAGGAGCCGACTTACCTGGCGGATGCCTTCGCCAGCGGCGAGCGCGAGCATGGGCACAAGGCGTTGTACAGCCGCTTTACACCCCAGGTGACCCAGGGTTTGAAGGCATTTGCCGCCGCGCAGCGCATCACCCTGAACACATTGGTGCAGGGCGCATGGTTGTTGTTGCTCAGCCGTTACAGTGGCCAGCGCAGTGTGTGCTTCGGGGCTACCGTGGCCGGGCGTCCGAGTGCCTTGCCGGGCGCGCAGAGCATGTTGGGGCTGTTCATCAACACGTTGCCGGTGATCCACGACGTCGATCCGCAAGCCCGTGTGGGCCAGTGGCTGCAGGCTGTGCAGCGGGTCAACCTGGAGCTGCGCGACCATGAATACACCCCGCTGGGGGATATCCAGCGTTGGGCCGGGCGTTCCGGGCAGGCTTTGTTCGACAGCATCATCGTCTTTGAAAACCAACCGCTGGATCGCACTTTGCGGGAGTGGAAGGATGATTCACTGCGTTTTGGCGATGTCGGCGGGGCAGGCCTGACAGACTTTCCGATGGACCTGATGGTGACCCTGGAAGACTACCTGGCGATCGAGTACATGTACCTGCGCCAATGCTTCAGCGACGTGGCGGTGGAAGGGATCCGGGCCAACATGGAAGCGTTGCTGCTGGCACTGTCCGCGAACGCCGACCAGCGTGTCGGCAATCTCGGCCTGCTGCACACGCCGGCCGTGTACGCCCCGAGCCCTGTCCAAAACCTGCCGCAGCCTTTGGTCCAGCAGCGCATCCAGTACTGGGCCGAGCACCAGGGCAGCGCAACGGCGGTCAAGGTCGGTAACCGAAGCCTGTCGTTCGCCGAGCTGGAATCCCGCGCTAACCAGCTGGCCCATCGACTGATCGCCGAAGGCGTGGGGCCGGAAGTACGGGTCGGCGTGGCGTTGCCTCGTAGCGAAACCATGATTGTGGCCTTGCTCGCGGTGCTCAAGGCGGGCGCCGCCTATGTGCCTGTCGACGCCGCTTATCCGCGTGAGCGCCTGAGCTTTTTGATCCAGGACTCCGGCATCGCGTTACTGTTGACCGACTCGCGGCTCGCCGCCAGCTTGCCGATCAGCCCGGCGTTGCCTGTGCTGGAGCTTGACCGCCTGGACGGCAGCCAGTGGCCTGTTACCGTGCCAACCCATCGGGTGCACGAGGAAAACCTCGCCTACGTGATCTACACCTCCGGTTCTACCGGGCAGCCCAAAGGCGTGGTGGTCAGTCATGGACCGTTGGCGATGCATTGCCGTGCGGTGGGCGAGCGCTACGAAATGAGTCCCGCCGACTGCGAGTTGCTGTTTATGTCATTCGCCTTCGACGGTGCCCACGAGCGCTGGCTCACGACGCTCACGCACGGCGGTTGCCTGTTGCTGCGTGACGACGAGCTCTGGGCCCCCGAGCAGACCTACGAGGCCATGCACCAACACGGCGTCACTGTGGCAGCGTTCCCACCTGTGTACCTGTTGCAGTTGGCCGAACACGCACGGCTCGATGGCAACCCGCCGCCGGTGCGGATTTATTGCTTTGGCGGTGACGCGGTGCCAGAGGCCAGTTATGCCCTGGCCCGTGAGGCGCTTAAACCGCAGTACATCATCAATGGCTACGGGCCGACTGAAACCGTGGTGACGCCACTGATCTGGAAGGCTGCCGAAGGCCAGGCGTGCGGGGCGATCTATGCGCCGATCGGCGAATGTGTGGGCCAACGCAGTGCCTACGTCCTCGACATCGACCTCAACCCGCTGCCGGCGGGTATCGCGGGCGAGTTATACCTGGGCGGGGAGGGTGTTGCACGGGGCTATCTGAACCGTGCCGCGCTCACGGCCGAGCGCTTCGTGGCCGATCCGTTTACCCCGGGCGGTCGCCTGTACCGCACCGGCGACCTGGTGCGCCAGCGCGAGAGCGGTACCTTCGACTACCTCGGTCGCCTGGATAACCAGGTGAAAATCCGCGGGTTCCGTATCGAGCTTGGAGAGATCGAGGCCCGCCTCAATGAGATGCAAGAGGTCGGGCATGCCGCCGTCGTGGTGCGCGAGGGGCCTGGCGGCAATCAACTGTTTGGGTATGTCACGCTTAACGGCGATGAGGGCGGCGCAATCGTTGAGCAACTGCGCGAGCGCTTGAAGCAGGCGCTGCCGGAGTACATGGTTCCGGCGCAATTGATCGTGCTCGACCGGCTGCCGCTCAACCCCAATGGCAAGCTGGACCGCAACGCCCTGCCGATGCCGGATGCGCGCAGTGAATATGTGGCACCGCGCAACGAGTTGGAGCAGGCCATGGCGGATATCTGGCAAACCGTTCTCAAGGTGGAGCGGGTCGGGGTAACGGACAACTTCTTTGAGCTGGGGGGTGATTCGATCCTCAGCATGCAAGTGGTGGCCAAGTCCCGCAGCCTGAAGAAGTTCGGTTTCACCCTGCGCCTGCGGGACCTGATCCAGAAGCCGAGCATTGCGCAGCTCACCGCCGTGCCTGGGAAGAACGTGCCGCTGCTGGCCCTCAATGCCGAGCTCGGGGCCACGCCTGCGTTGTTCTGTGTACATGCCGGTTTCGGCACGGTATTCGACTATGAGCCGCTCGCGCGCCGTCTGAACGGCAAGTGCTCGGTGATCGGTATCCAGGCCCGGCAACTGCTGGACCCGAGCTGGCAGGATCAATCGCTGGTGGCCATGGCCCGGGACTATGTCGGCTATCTGCGGGACAAACAGCCCCAAGGCCCTTACCGCCTGTTGGGCTGGTCGCTGGGCGGCACCTTGAGTCTGCTGATGGCGGCTGAGCTTGAGCAGCAGGGGCAGACGGTCGAGTTGGTCGCGTTGCTCGACAGCTTCGTGCCGTCACCCGCCAACGCCGAACAGCAGGACCACTGGCTGGATGATTTGAGCGAGCTGTTGCGGGCGACGGTACCCGACGCGGGGGCCGTGGATGTCAGCGATACCCGCCAGGAAAGCCCGCAGCTCGCGCGTGCCCTGATCAGTGAGGCCCTCAGCCAGCGGCCGGCCACGCAGGGCCTGGGGGTGGATGAACTGGCGCAGGTCTTTGCCTGCGCCCGTACCCTCAAGCGGCTGTCCCGCGAGCTGGATTATTGCCCGAAAGTCACGGCCCGCCCCCTGAGCTGGTGGGTGGCGGGGCGTGAAGATGAACAACGTGAGCTGGCCCGGCAGATCGGTTGCCCCGACCTGCCTGGCCTTCCGCTGACCTGCGGGCACTTTCAGGTGCCCAGGGAGCTGTCGGTGTTGCTTGAACTGGAAGACGCCCTGGATGGTTTGACCATCGTCGCCGAGCCTTCCTGAACCTTGACCTGTGTCGACAGGCACCGCCACCGGCGGCGCCTGTCTGGAGAAACCTTGCCCATGCCCCTTAATCCTGATCTCGCCGCTTACCTCCAGTTGGTGGAAAGCGGCCGCCGCAGCGGAAAAGCGCTGCCGATGCACCAGTTGCAACCGGAAGAAGCCCGTCGCCAGTTCGATCAATCCTCGGCACTGATGGACCCGGGTGCCGATGAGCCGGCGTTTATCGAGTCGCGTACCTTCACGGCCCGCGATGGTCACCGTGTAGAGGCCCGGTTGTACCGGCCGCCCGAACTGGACGATCGCCAACTGAGTGGCGCCGTGCTTTACCTGCATGGCGGGGGGTATGTGGTGGGCAGTCTCGACTCCCACGACGCCCTGTGTTGGAACCTGGCTCAGGAGTGCGGGTTGCCGGTGTTGTCGGTGGGTTACCGGCTGGCCCCGCAGTGGCGGTTTCCGACGGCACTCAATGATGCCCAGGACGCGTGGCAATGGCTGGCGCTCAATGCGCGGGAATTGGGTATCGATGCTGAGCGCATGGCGGTCGTTGGCGACAGCGTGGGCGGTAGCCTGGCGACGGTGCTTGCCAGCAGCCTCGCTGGCCAGGAGGAGCTGCCTCGCCCGTGTCTGCAGGTGCTGATTTACCCGGTGACCGATGCCAGCCGCATCAGTGCTTCGGTGGAGCGCTACGGGGTTGGGCACTTGTTGGAAAAAGACACCCTGGAGTGGTTCTACCAGCAGTATCAGAACGATCCGGCCGACCGCCTGGACCCGCGTTTCTCGCCGCTGCTCGGCGAGGTGAGCGTTCACGTGGCGCCGGCCTTGCTGATCGTGGCCGAGTGCGACCCGTTGCATGATGAGGCGGTGGCCTACGCCCGGCACCTCGAGGCTGCGGGAGTGCAGGTGCAACTGGAAGTGTTCGAGGGCATGTCCCATGATTTCTTGCGCATGGGCTCTATCGTTGATGAGGCCGATGTAGCTCGGGAGCGTATCGTCCTGGCGTTGGCCGAGCGCCTGGGCTGAGACACCGGTTTTACGGCGGGCATAAAAAAACCGCATCCCCAGGGATGCGGTTTTTTTTATCGCCGTTCAGCCGCCATCAGAAGGTGTACTTGGCGGTCACGGTGAAGTTGCGTGGGTCACCGTAGACGTCATACGGGCTCCAGGTGGAGTTGCTGGCGATGCCCTGGTAGTACTTTTTGTCGAACACGTTGTTGACGTTCAGCTGGGTGTCCAGGTTTTTGGTGACCTGGTAGCCGGCCATCAAACCGACGATGGCATAGGCGTCCTGCTCGACGTGGAAGTTTTGACGCTGGCCGTTGAAGGTGCTGACGCCTTTGTTATAGGTACCGCTTTGGCTATAGACGTTGGCACCGATACGCAGTTTGTTCAGGTCACCCTGCAGGTGGTACGTGGTATTGGCCTTGAACAGGTGGCGTGGTACGTCGGTGTCGAACAGGGTGCCTTCCTTGTTCTTGTCGGCATCTTTCTCGTACAGCGCCTGGGCGTAGGTATAACCGGCACCCACTTGCCAGTTCGGCGTCAGCGCACCGTTGACCTCCAGCTCGATACCCCGGCTCCTGACCTTGCCCGCGGCTTCATAGCAAGCGTAGCTGCCGGTCGGGATGACCTTGCAGCTGTTGTAGTCGGCCACTTCAGCGGCGCGATTGAGCTGGTCGATCTGGAACAACGAGGCGCTGGCGTTCAACGCACCGTCAAAGTATTCGCCCTTGATACCCACTTCATAGTTCTTGCCGGTGATGGGCTTGATACTGGCACCGAGCTCGTCCTTCTCGCTCTGTGGCTGGAAGATATCGGTGTAGCTGGCATAGAGCGAGTAGGTGTCGTCCAGGTCATAGATGACGCCGGCATAGCGGGTCAGGTTACGCACCACCTTGGTTTTGCCCGAGGTGTAGTACTGGTCGCTGATCTCGTTGTAGACATCATCGGAGTCGTACCAGTCCAGGCGCGCGCCGAGAATCACCTTCAGCGGATCGGCCACATTCCAGCGAGTCGTGACGTAGAGGCCTTCCTGGTTGACCTTTTCGCTGAGGGAGTAAACGTCTGGAACGGTGGGTTTTGGCTGACCCTTGGGGTTGAAATTGTTGATGTCGACGTTGTTGAAGAAGATCGTGCCGCCGGTGGCCTCGGTCTTGAGCTGGCGCTTGCTGGCGCCCACCACCAGTTCATGCTGGCGGCCGAACAGCGCAAACGGGCCACTGGCGAAGAAGTCATAGGTGGACTGGTCGTAGTCGCGGCTCTGGTTGAACACACGTTGCCGGTAGGAGTAGTCGCTATTGCGTTCCAGCACCGCACCCAGCAGCTTGAAGTCGGACCAGTTTTTCGACGCGCCAAAGTGCAGGCGCCAGTCGTTGTCGAGGCGGTGATCCAGTTCGGCGAACACGGTTTTGTTGTCGATGTCCTGGTGTGACCAGTCGTAACCGAACGTCTGGGAGCGCTTGAAGCCCATGCTGCTGCCGTCGGGGTTCACGGGTAAACCGCCCCAGTTGATGTTGTTATTGTCATTCTGATCAGACGCGCCCACGGTCAGGGTGGTGCTGTCGTTGAGGTCAAACTCGGTGATGCCGTAGAACACGCCGCGCTCGCGACCGGCGTAGTCCTGGTAGCTGTCCTTGTCCTGGTAGGCGCCGACGAAGCGACCGCGCACGGTGCCGCTGTCATTTACCGGCCCCGACACATCCAGCTCGCTGCGGTAGTTGTCCCAACTGCCGGCGCTGCCGGTGACGCTCGCCTGGAACTCCTTGGTAGGACGCTTGCGCACCATGTTGATGGCGGCCGAAGGGTCACCGGCGCCTTGCATCATGCCCGTGGCACCGCGTACCACTTCGACACGGTCATATGGGGCCAGGTCGGCCGTGGCGACCCAGTCGGCTGAATAGGTCGTGGGCAGGCCATCGAACATCAGGTTGTTGATGGGGAAACCGCGGGCGAAAAACTCACTGTTGGCCGGTCGCGCTGCGGACAGGCGCAGGCCTGGTGCCGCCTGGACCACATCGTCGAGGCTGCGCATGCCCTGGTCGTCCATGCGCTGGCGAGTGATCACCGTCACCGCCTGCGGGGTTTCACGCAGGGACAAGGGTAACTTGGTGGCCGTCTGCATCGCGCCGGTGGTGTAGGAGCCGCTGTTTTCAGTGGTCGACCCCAGTGTCTGGCCATTGATGGTGGTCGCGCCCAGTTCCAGCGCGCCGCCCGCCGAGGCACTGACGGTTACCGCTGAGCCTTGCACCTGGAAATGCACGCCGCTGCCTTGCAGCAAGGTGGCGATGGCGGCAGAAGGGTCCAGGTTGCCATGCACGGCGGTGCTGCGCTTGCCCTCAAGGTCCTGCGGGCTATACAGCACTTGCAGGTTGGATTGGGTACCGAAAGCCTGCAACGCACTGCTCAACGACTGCGCCGGAATGTTGAAGGGCATTTCCTGGGCGTGTACCAGCATGGGCAGAAGGCCTGCCAGGCCAGCCGCGCAAACGCGCAGATTTGGCGTGAGCGCGTGGCGAATCATCATGGCCAGAAGGTGGGGGCGAAGTCGATGTGCAGGCATTATTGGAGTGCTCTTAAGGGTCAACGAACGAGAGATCTTAGTGAGATTACTTCTCAGTTACCAAGTGAGACGCACGTCATCGGCAAAACCGGAAATTAAACCTCGGCAATTTCCTGTTGTTGTGCCGTGACCTTGCCTGAGCGCATGTGCACCAGTTGGTCGGCGACGTCGAAATAGCGGTCGTCATGGCTGATGACGATGATGGTTTTGCCCAGGCGCTTGAGGTCCGGCAGCAGTTCGGTATAGAAAATCCGGCGGAAGGTCGGGTCCTGGTCAGCCGCCCATTCGTCAAACACCAGCACCGGCCGTTCCTCAAGCCAGGCATTGACCAGGGCCAGGCGTTTGCGCTGGCCGGTGGAGAGGTCGGTGGTGGTGAAAGCGCCGTCCTTGATGCTGACCTTGTGGGCGATCTCCAGGCGTTGCAGGTATTGGTTGGCGGTGTCGGGGATGTGCAGGTCGTCGCGTACCAGGTCATCGAACAGGTAGTAGTCGGCGAAGATCGTGGTGAACAGTTGGCGATAGTCGTCGCGGTTCTCGGCGGTGATGGCGTGGCCGTTGAGACGCACCTCACCCTGTTGTGGTGCGTAGAGCCCCAGCAACAGTTTGATCAGCGTGGTCTTGCCGCAACCGTTCTCGCCGACGATGAAAATGATGTCGCCTTGTTTGATGTTCAGGTTCACGGGGCCCAGGCGGAAGGGTTCGCTGCCTTCCACGGGAGGGAAATCAAAGCGCACGTTATTGAGCTCAAGGTTGTGCACCACGGTTTTCGGTGCTTCGGCGTCGCTGAGCAACAGGTGCGGCTCCGGCGAAGAGAAACGCTCCGACAGATCGGCAATGCGCCGGAAGGCAATTTGAGCGCGGCTGACGATGGGCAGGGTGCCGATCAAGTGCTCAAGCGGGCCTTTCATGTACAGCAGCACGAGGACGAAACCGCTCATGACGGTCTTGTCGGCACTCGGCCAGTAAGCCTGCAAGGCCAGGGCGAGACCGATGACCACGAAAAACAGCATCGAGCCGAACGTCTTGGCAATGATGAAGATATTGACCGAACGTACCTGGGTGTCGCAGATGCTATTGGCCGCCGCCTGGATGCCGTCCACGTTCATGCGATGGCGGCGGGGGCGGTGAATGCGCAGCTCCTTGGCGCCGGAAGCAATCGCGGTGTAGTGCTTCTGCAGCTCTTCTTCCTGCTCCCGTGCTGCGTAGAAACCACTCATGCCGCGGGCCCGGGCGATGTACTGGGCAACGCTGCCGATGAAGATGGCAATCAGCATGATCAGGAACATTGGCCACGAGAGCATTGCCAGGTAGCCCAGGCAACCGAGGGTTACCGTCAGGGAAATGGCCAGGGGCGCAAAGGCGAAGGAGAAGTCGCTGATGGTGTCGATATCGTGGGTCAGTACTGGTATGAGCCGGTGATTGCGGTAGCGTTCGATCTGTTCGATGGGCGCCGACAGGACTTTTTCGCCGAGTTCCTTGCGCAGTCGCGCGATGATTTTCTGGCCCACATAGTTGGTGCCGATATCGGAAAAGATCGAGCTGGTCAGCGCCAGTACACACAGGCCGGCGAACAGCAGGACCACACCTTGGGTCAAGCCTTCGTCCGAGTGCAGCGAGGTGTTGATGGTCGCCAGCAGGGTCGTGATGGCGAGGCCACCTACCATGCCCAGCACAATCGAGAGCGTCACAATGGGCCAGAAGGGTTTGAGCAGGGCGAACAGTTCGCTAATGGCGCCGCGTGGTTGGCTGGTCATGAAATCTTCCTGTGTGTGGGGATGCCCGGCAATGGCGGGCCGAAACGGGCAGGCACGAACGACCCGCAAGGCAAGCCTGGAGGCTTCTGGCCTGCTGGGTTCTTAGCGAATAGACGAAGGGAGTGGTGCCGGATTTAGGGCAGCATCGCGCGGCGCACGCGCAGTGGTGAGGGGCGGGAGCCCTCACCACAGGGTTTTGAGGGTCAGAGTTCCCGTGCGACACGGAACCCCAGGAAATCACCTCTTACGTTTTTCTCGCGGCTGTTACGGTTTCCCGATCGGGAGAATACCGGCGCCTCGCCCCAGTCGTTGCCTCGGATGTGGGCGTCGTTGCAGTCACCACCGGTCAACCAGGCGCTGCCGTCGGCAGGTGCCCCTTCGTAGTTGGGGTGCCAGCAGTCCGCAACCCACTCATAGACATTGCCGTGCATGTCGTACATGCCGAACGCGTTGGGCGGGTAGCTGCCCACCGGTGCGCTATAGGTATAGCCATCCTTGGGGCCGTAAGTGTTGGCATGTTTGCTGATCTGGTATTCGCCCTCGTCATCGAACGGGAAGGGGAATGATCCGGTGCTGCCGGCGCGAGCGGCATACTCACGCTCGGACTCGCTGACCATGCGGTATTTCTGCCCGGTTTTTTTCGACAGCCATTCGGTGTAGGCCTGGACCTCGAAGTAGTCGATACACACCGCCGGCTGGCGCGGTCCCTGTTTGTAGCTGGGCTTGCTGGCCTTGCACAGGCGGCCCGGGCGCGTATCACCGTCCTTGATCACTACGCCGGTTTCGCGGATGTAGGCGTCCAGTTCGGCGGCGGTGACATGGAAGCGGCTCATGGCGAAGGGCTTGGCGAACGTCACAGTGTGCTGCGGGCCCTCGTCGCCTTCACGGCCGATCTCGTCTTCCGGCGTGCCCATCAGGTAGCTGCCGGCGGGCAGCACCACCATTTCCGGGCAATTCTTGCAGTCCTTGAACACCTTGCCTGGGGCTGGAGCGGTTGCCGCGTGTGCAGTCAGGGGCGCCAGGTTGGCGAGCAGGGTCGCCAGGCACAGCATCAGCAGCGCTCGTAACGAGCGGGGCTGGCGGGTAGGGAGCGGGGCACTGTTCATGTGTCGTCTCTATAGGGGAAGGGAAGTGGCGGGTTACAGGGTCTTTTCGAGCACGGCCATGAAGCGATCAATCTCGCCTTCATTGTTCAGCAGTCCGGGAGCGCTGCGCACCACCGGGCCGGCGTCGCGGTCCACGGCATCGACCACGACGCGGTTGTGCATCAGGTAGGCTGCGACCTTGTCGCTGTCCTGGCCCTTGACCCGGAAAAACGTAAACCCGGCTGACAGCTCAGGGCTGCGGGGCGTGACCAGCTCGATGGACGAGTGGGCCTGCAGGCGGCTTTTGAGGTAGTCATTGAGCTCATGGATGCGGGCCTGGACTTGAGCCTTGCCCAACTGCAAATGCAATTTGAAGGCTTCGTCCAGGGCCCAGCGATGTTCGAAGGCGTGATAACCGCCGGGTGTCATGGTGGTGGCGAAATCCGTGTCCTGGGAAAAGGTCGGCTCGGTGGGGGTGACGTCCTTGAGTTCCTCGGACCGGGCACAAATAATCCCCGTGCCTCGGGGGCCAAACATCCATTTATGGGTGCCAGCGATGAAAAAGTCGCAGTGCATGTCCGGGAACGCCAGGTCTTCGACGCCAAATCCGTGCACGCCGTCGACCACGTAGAGGATGCGATCCTTTTCGTCGCGATCGCGGTTGTGCTCATCCACCAGTTTGCCGATCTCGCCGATGGGCAGCTTCACGCCGCTGCCCGACTGCACCCAGGTCATGCCCAGCACGCGGGTGTTGGGGCGAATGCCCTTGGCAATCGAGCCAAGCACTTCATCCACCGACACCTGGTGGGCGTCATCGAAGAGTTTGATCTTGCGCACCTGGGTGCCCTGTTTCTCGACACGGAACTGCAGGCTGTTGCGGGTCGAATAGTGTTCATGAATGGTGGTCAGAATCTCCTGGTCAGGCCGTACATGAATACCGCCATAAATCATCGCCAGGCCTTCGGTGGTGCTGCCGGTAAGTGCGATTTGTCCAGGCTTGGCTTGCAGATAGCGCCCGGCCCAGTCTCGCACCTGGGCTTCGCATTTCCAGGTGTGCTGCAGGTCCCAGTCCATGGCCAGCGCGGGGTTGCGGTCCAGCTCGGCCCGATGGCGATCAATAGCCTCGCGCACGGGTTTGGGATGGGACGTGATCAGGAAGTTGGAGAAGTGCAGGTAGTCCGGGTCCTGGGTAAACAGTTGGCGCAGCTGCGCCCATTTATCGGGATTGACGGCGGGCACGGGTGCTGTGCCGGCCCGGGCCTCGAGGGCTGCGCCCAGGGGCAGGCTGGCAGCCAGAATGCCTGCATGTTTGAGAAAGGTGCGGCGATCAGTCATGGCGGCAGTTCACTTGGCAGAAAGGGCGGCGACGGGTTTGGCTGCTTGTTGGACCTGGTCCCAGACCCGCAGGAAGTTGCCGCCCCACAGTTTGGCGATGTCCGCTTCCGAGTAGCCTCGCTGCAACAGTTCAGCGGTGACGTTACGAATTTCGCTGACGTTGTCCCAGCCCTGCACGCCGCCACCGTCGTTGAAGTCCGAAGCAATACCGACGTGATCGATACCGATCTTGCGCACGGTGTAGTCGATGGCATCTCCCAGGTCCTTGAGGGTTGCCTTGGGCTCCTCGTCGAGGATTGCGTACAGGCTGCTGGCGTATTGGCCGAATTTCTGCTCGGGCCACGCGGCGATTATCGGGTCGCCGGGCATCAGTGCGACATGCAGGTTAGGCAGGGGAGGCAGGTCGAACCGTGCGCGCAGGGCATTGAGTTTGTCCTGGGTCTTTTGCGTCAGTGGGCGCAGGTAAGTGCCGAACCCGACCACCTGCACGACGCCGCCGCTTTGCTTGATCAGTTGCATTTCCTTGTCGCTGAGGTTGCGTGGAATATCCACGGCCGCCCGGGGCGCGGAGTGGGAGGCAACCATCGGCGTGCGGCTCAGTTGTGCAACCTGCTCCAGGGCTTTGGTCGACATCTGCGACACATCAATGATCACCCCCAGATCGTTGAGGCGCTGCACGGCCTGCTTGCCGATATCCGACAAGCCATCGAGCGCGTCCGGTGAGTCATTGAAGAAGGGCAGCGGGCGGGATGAGTCGGACCAGCTGTTGTTGCCGACATAGCTGAAACCGAACATGCGCATGCCACGGGCCGTCCACAGGTTCAGTTGGTCAAGGTCATCACCCAAGGGGTAGGCGTTGAGCATACTGATGAAGATTGCGAACTTGCCTTCACCGTGCAGGCGCCGGAAATCGTCCGGGGTGTAGGCGATGCCCACCTGGTTGGGAAAGTCGCGAACCATGCCTGTGATGATTTTGTAGCGCACTTCCTGTTGGTTGCGGGCCTCATCGACGAACCCGGCGGTGGGCTTGTGGGGGGCGTTGTTGCCGTTCCACATTTCGGGCCAGCCAAATATCGTCAGTGCAGCCCCCGACAGGCGTCCACGGTTGGCCTTGGCGAGGTCGAATTGCCGTGGGCCGTCCTTGTCGGCTTCGTTGCCCTCGGTGCCGAACGTCAAGGGCACGGTGATATGGCTGTCGAAGGAAATGATGCGGTCCTGCAACTCCGTCGCCTGCTTCATCACCTTGACGGGATAGCCGGGGGAGTAGCTCCAGACAAGCCAGGCCGCGCCGGCGGCCACGGCTACCAGCAGCGGAAGGCCGATATACAGGGCTTTTTTCGAACGAGGTTTAATCATCGCCATCTCAGTCAGGTCTACCGTCGAAATGCAGGCGCAGGGGCCTTTGCTATCTGGGAAGAACGAGCCGCGGGGGAAAAAATTTAGCCGCAGGGGCGCGGCTTAAATTTTCTCGCGCCATGAACGTTCTAGCTTGGATAAAGCCTGCTTCAGGGCTGACACAGGTAGGGCAATGACGATTTCTCGACGATGGTTCATGGCGGGTCTGGCGCTGACCGGAGCAGCCGTTCCGGCAGCGTTCTATGGGCGTCGCGAGCTATTGCGCCAGGCGCATCCCGAAACCCCGGGAGAGGCGACGGTCGAGTTGGCGGACACCGCCGGCCAGCATTTGGCCAATAGCCTGCGCGGGGTTTGGGGCATCCAGTTCATCGGTGCCGATGGCGGCCTGGAGGGTTTGCCGGTCGAGGGGCTGGAACTGTTTCTCGACATTGCCCCGCGCGGGCGTGGCCTGGTAGGCGTCCTCGACACGGCCGAGGCGTTGCGCAGTGATGCCGAGCCGCGTTACCAGGTGGTCGGCGACCTGGCCCCGGGCAACGCGGCCCAGCTGTATTGGCGAGTGGGGCGCAGCGATGCGGCCGATGGCGCACCTGGCTACGAGTTCAAGGCGAGCCTGGACGAAGTATGGGCGGCCTATGGCAACGCCGGACCCGGCACCCTCAGTGGATCTGTACAGCGATTGGATCGCGCCCTGGCGCTGCCCGAGCTGGACCTGCGCTTTGTGGCCGTCAAACGTCGCTTTCCCGAGGCGCGCGAGCGGATCGGGCTAAACGAAACCTTGCTCGCCTGGCTGATCGCTCCGCAGCATCGGTTGTTCCACCAGTTGTGGCACGCCTCGCGGGATAAATGGCACAAGTTGCCGGAGGACAAGCGCGGTGCCCTGCGCGGTATCGGCTGGCAGCCGGGGCCCAGGGACCAGGAGCGTGGCGCACGCGGGCCGGACAAGGACCGAAACGGCTCCGGGATCGACTTTTTTTTCATGCACCGGCACATGCTGGCCACGGCGCGTTCGATGCAGGCACTGCCCTCCTGGCGCCACTTTCCTTTGCCACAGCCTGAGTTGTTGCGCGATCGACTGGGGTTTGCCCGCTATTTCGATAACCATGACGGGTTCGCGTTACCGCCAACCTGGCTGGCGGAAGGGGACGATACCTACAGCCAGTGGGTCAGTGATATCAAGTCCGCCGAGACCTACCACAGCAACTTTCAGGTCTGGGAATCTCAGTACCGGGACCCACGTTACTTGTCGAAACTGACCCTTGGCCAGTTCGGCTCCGAAATCGAGCTGGGCCTGCATGATTGGTTGCACATGCGCTGGGCCTCGGTGCCGCGTGACCCGTCCAACAACGCGCCGGTACCCTTTGCCAGGGGGCAGGCCGATTTCTCGCCGCGCTGGTATATCGCCGAAAACGACTTCCTGGGGGATCCTTTTTCCTCCCATGTGAATCCGGTGTTCTGGCATTTTCACGGATGGATCGACGATCGGCTGGAAGATTGGTTTCGCGCTCACGAGCGCTTTCATCCCGGTGAACTGACGCGCATGGAGGTCAATGGCGTGCCCTGGTTTGCGCCGGGGCGCTGGGTCGAGGCGGGCGACCCTTGGCTCGGCCCCACCACGCACGGGTGCAGCACGACACCCGGGCTGCAGGTGGGTACTTCGGTAGAAATGGATCCGGAGACCATGAAGCTGGCACTGCGCATCATTTTCGAGGCGGATGAGAGCATGAAGGACCTGTTCCGCCGAGTGCCGCAACGCCCATGGTATGCACGGCACCTGTCCCTCGGACGTTCCTTCCGGGACTGACCCGGCTGGCAGGGCTTCACTGTGCCTGCCAGCCTCCCCCCAGAGCCTTGTACAGCGCGATACTCGCCTGCATGCGCGCCAGTCGTAATTGCACGTTCAGGTCCTGCGCTGCATACAGTGTGCGTTGAGTCTCCAGCACCGTCAGCAAATCCTCGGCACCTGCTTCATAGCGACGCTGAGCAATCTCAAATGCGCTCTGCGCCTGGTCCAGCTCTTCACGCTGCCACTGCCGCTGCGCGTCGAGGCCGTGGATGCTGTTGAGGGCTTTTTCGACGTCGGCAAACCCGTTGATGATCGCGCCCCGGTAGAGTTGCAGGAGCTCATCCTGGCGGGCCAGGGTTTTGTCGCGCTCGGCCCCCAGGCGCCCGTTGTCGAAGATGGGCGCGGTGAGTCCGGCGGTGAGGGTGTAGAACGGGCTTCGCAGAATGTCTGACGCGGTGCTGGCGCCCGAGCCGATGCTGGCTCCCAGCAGGACGGTCGGCAACATGGCCGCGCGGGCCACGACCACGTCGGCCTGGGCTGCGGCAAGTCTGGCCTCGGCGCTGGCAATGTCGGGGCGGCGGCTGAGCAGTTCACTGGGAATCCCGGCGGCGATGCCCGGCCAGTTGATGTGTTCGAAGCGTTGTTGCCCCAGGTCGAGCTGTTGCACCGGTACACCGAGCAGGGCAGCCAGGGTGATGACAGCCTCCTGCGCCTGTTGCTGCACCTGCGGCAATTGCCTTTGCTGTGCCGCCACCAGGCTCTTTTGCTGGGCCAGCTCCAGGGCGGTGGCGGAACCTGCGGTGTAGCGTGCCTGGACCAGGTCAAGCACGTTGCGCGCGTTGGCCAGGTTCAGCGCGGCGATCCGGTGTTGCTCCTGGAGTGCCAGCGCTTGCGTGTAGCTGTTGGCCACGCCGCTGAGCAGGGTCAGTTCTACGGTGGCTTGATCGAATTCGCTGGCACGCACCCCAAGTGTTGCGCTGTCGCGCGCCGCGCGGCGGCCACCCCAGAAATCCACTTCGTAGCTGGCGGTGAGGCTCGCGTCAAAGCTGTCCACGGCCTTGTTCTCATCGTCGACATCCAGTTGGCTGTAGCCCTTGCCGCGCAACAGTTTCTGGCGGCTGGCATTGACGCCGCCCACCAGGGAGGGCAGCAACGGCGCACCGGCGATCACGGCACTGGCTTGCGCCTGATGTACCCGGGCGATCGCGGCCGCCAGGTCGTAACTGCCAAGCTGGGCTTGGGTCACCAGCCGGTCGAGGGCCGGGCTGCCGAAGGTGCTCCACCATTTTCGGCTGTCCTGGCGTGTGGTGTCGGGGTTGGGTGACTGCCAGGCGGCGGGCGCTTGCACACCACTGTCTACGGGAGGAGCCAGGTTGCTGCAGGCCGCCAGCATCAGGCTGACGGCGAGGAGGGACAATTGCGCTTTCATGGGGCGATCATTCACTGGTAAGGGCCGTGACCGGGTCAAGGCGAGCGGCTTTGCGGGCCGGCATAAAGCCGAAAACGACACCCGTAATCAACGCACAGGCGAAGGCGCCGAGGCCCGCCGGGAAGGAAAATGCAACGGCGATATCGCTGAGGGTCAAGACACCGCCGATGAGCAAGGCCAGGACAATTCCGGTCACGCCGCCCACCAGTGAAAGCATCACGGCTTCAGTCAGGAACTGGCGCAGGATGTCCCGCTGGCGGGCGCCGGTGGCCATGCGGATGCCGATTTCCCGGGTGCGTTCCCGTACGGTCATCAGCATGATGTTCATCACGCCGATGCCACCTACCAGCAGGGAGATGGCGGCAATCGCCCCCAGCATCAGCGACAGGGTGTTCTGGGTACGGGCTTCAGCCTGAATCATCGCAGCGTTGTTGGTCAGCTCGTAATCACGCTTGCCGTCATGCAGGTGCAGCATCAATTGGTCGATGGCCTGTTCAGCGTCTTTGACATTGCGCGCATCGGCGGCGGCGATCGCCACGTATTCGGGGTCGCGGCTGCCGAACAGTCGGATGCTGGCGGCGGAATAGGGCACGGCAATCCGGTCGTCGCTGTCCTGGTCGCCAGAGCTTGCGCCCTTGCCGGCCAGTACGCCGACCACCTGGAAGGGCACGTTTTCAATCAGGATGTACTGGCCGATGGGGTCGGCGACGTCTTTGAGCAGGGTGTCCCGGACCTTCTTGCCGATCACCGCCACGGCCGAGGCTGCTTGTTCGTCCGCCTCGGTAAAGTAGCTGCCTTCGACCACCGGCCAGTTGAAAATAGTCGGGAAGTTGGTGTCGTTGCCACCCACGTAGGCTGCATGGTCCAGGTTGCCGAAACGTACCGTCGCCCGTGCGCCGTTGACGGGCATGATGCGTTGCACCTGCGGCAAGTCGGCAAGGGCGGCCACGTCATCCAGGGTGATAATGCCAGGCGGTGAGCGTGGGTTCGGTGTGTGGCCGCTGAGGTAAATAATGTTGGAGCCGAAGGCGCCCATCTGTGCCATGACCTGGCGCTTGCTGCCTTCACCCACGGCCAGCATCACCACCACTGAGGCCACGCCGATAACGATCCCCAGCAACGTCAGCGCCGTGCGAAACCGGTTGATCCACATTACGCGCCAGGCTGCGCGGACCGCGTCCAGCAGTTCACCTTTCCAGGCGCCGGTGTGCTCGCTGCCCAGGGCCAGGCGCTGGCGCAGGTCCACCGCCTGAAGGGCACCTGTGGGGGCATCGGCAGCGGTGGCGTGTCGGGCGGTATCGCTGATGATCTGGCCGTCGCGGATTTCAATGATGCGCTTGGCGCGGGCGGCGACTTCCCGGTCGTGAGTAATGAGAATGACCACGTGCCCCTGGCCTGCCAGCTCATCCAGCAGGGCCATGACCTCCGCGCCGCTTTGGCTGTCCAGGGCGCCGGTGGGCTCGTCGGCGAGGATGATGTGCCCGCCGTTCATCAAGGCTCGTGCAATGGACACCCGTTGCTGTTGGCCGCCGGACAATTGATGGGGGCGGTTGCCGGTGCGGCTGGCCAGACCCAGGCGGTCCAGCAATGCAGCCGCACGGGCGTGACGCTCGGCTGCCGGCAGGCCGGCGTAGATGGCTGGCATCTCGACGTTTTCCTGGGCCGAGCCCGACGGGATCAGGTGATAGCCCTGGAATACAAAACCGAAAGCTTCCCTGCGCAACCAGGCCAGCTCATCGCTGTCGAGTTGGGCGACGTTTTCGCCGGCGAACAGGTAGTCACCCTGGCTGGGTCGGTCCAGGCAGCCAAGGATATTCATCAGGGTCGATTTGCCGGAGCCCGAGGTGCCGACAATCGCGACAAACTCGCCCGCATGAATCGACAGGTCAATGCCTCGCAGCACGTCGACCTTGGGGCTGTCGTCACCGCCGTAGGATTTGCGGATATCGCGCAGTTCGATCAGAGGCGTTTGCATTCAGCCGTCCTTGCCATCGGCTGTGCCGGTCAGCAGGTGATCGCCCTCGTTCAAGCCCTCCAGTACCTGAATGTGGCGCCGGTCGCTGATACCGGTGCGCACTTCGAGGCGTTTGATCGTGCCATTGGCCGCCACCACTTGGGCGATGTGCCGGTCTGGGGTGGGGCCGCTGCGCAGTGCTGCGATGGGCGCCGTGAGGGTATTGCGGGCCGCACTGGCGACAAAAAATACCTGGGTGGTCATTTCGGCCATCAGCGCATGGTCGGTGTTTTCGACATCCAGCAACACCGTATAGAGCACCACCCGGCCGCTGCCGCTTTTGCTTGAACTGGCAGGGCTGCCGCCGCCCTGGCTGGTTTCGTTGAGAGGCTTTGGCGGAATCGGCAGGATCTGCCGCACCGTGCTGGTCCAGCGCCGTGCTCCGCCACTCAAGGTGGTGAAGTAGGCGCTCATGCCGGGTTTGACGTGGCCGATATCGGCCTCCGACACCTCGGCCCAGACGGTCATGGGCGAAAGCTTGGCGATACGCATGATAAGCGGCGTCTGCTGCTGAGCGTTGAGGGTCTGGCCAACGCGAGCATCCACGGCCACCACTGTGCCCGACATCGGTGCGTAGATGCGGGTATAGCCCAGTTCGGCTTCGTCGCTGCGCAGGCTGGCCTGAGCCTGGCGGATCTGAGCCTGGAACATGTCGACTCGCGCCTGGGTGGCGCTCAGTTCGGCCTTGGCGGTCTGGACGTCTTCCTCGCGCGTGGCGTTACTCGTCACCAGCCGTTGCTGGCGCTGATACTTCTGTCGCGCCAGTTCGTGCTGGGCCCGTTGTTCCTGCAACTGGGCCTGCAGGTTTTCAATCGCATAGCGACTGGCGTCCAGCTTGGCTTTTTGCGTGGACGGGTCGATCTCCACCAGCAGTTGGCCTTCCTTGACCTCGTCACCCGCTTCGACGTGGATCTTCTGGATCTGTCCGGACGCCTGGGCACCCACGTCTACATAGCGCCGTGGCTGAAGGGTGCCGAGCGCGGTCACACTGCTTTCGATATCACCCCGGGTCACGGTGACGGTCGTCAGGCGGTCCCGGCCCGGTGGCAGGACCTGCCAGGCAGCGACAGCAATAACAGGAATCAGGCACGCGACCACAAGCAGGGCGCGTCGGGCAGGTCGAGGGCGTTTCATGCTTAGGTTCCAGCCAGGAAAGATCGGGCCGCAGGTGCGGGAAGCTGTCAGGTAAACGAGAGAATTGGCCGAAGATTTAGGCCGTTACATATGTGGTTACAGCTCTTGTCGAAGAAAAAATGGCCCGTCGATGCAAGTCTTCTTTAAAACTAGATGAGAATTACTATAAATTACACACGCCTCAAACTGCCATCATCGAGCAGCGTCACCGAAACGGCGGTTATCTTCGATTTCAAGGACCTAATGCCGCTCTCCAGGCGGTTGGGAGTCATGTTGGAAAACTACTACCGCGAGCTGGTGTGTTTCCTCAATGCCAGGCTGGGCAACCGTCAGGTGGCCGAAGATGTGGTGCATGACGCTTATGTGCGAGTGCTGGGGCGCGCCAGTGAGGTTCCGATCGAGCAGCCCCGGGCGTTTCTTTATCGCACGGCGCTGAACCTGGTGATTGACGGTCACCGGCGCAACGCCCTGCACCAGGATGAACCCCTGGAAGTACTCGACAGCGAAGAGCGTTTCTCGCTGTCCTCGCCCCACCACAGCCTGGATCACGGCCAGCGCCTGGAGATGCTCGAGCGCGCCCTGGCCGAACTGCCGCCGCTCTGCCGTGACAGCTTCCTGCTGCGCAAGCTCGAGGGCATGTCCCACCTGCAAATCGCCGAACGCCTGAGCATTTCCCGCGCGCTGGTGGAAAAACATATCGTCAATGCCATGAAGCATTGCCGGGCACGTATGCGTGAGTGGGATGCGCACTGATTCCAGCGGTAGCTAAATTTTTTTTCATTGTCCTCGTCTTCTATCAACACATGACCTGTTGTACTGCCTTCAGGTCGCTGAGGCTTTCCCGCCCCCAACGCCACGGGGCTTATCCAGAGGACACTGGAATGACACAGGCAATTGCATCGCCCGCGGTTCACGACCTGATCGGTATCGGTTTCGGCCCTTCGAACCTGGCGCTGGCCATTGCCTTGCAAGAGCGCGAGAAAGCCCAGGGCAAGCTGGACGTGCTGTTTCTCGACAAGCAGGCCGACTACCGCTGGCACGGCAACACCCTGGTGGCCCAGAGTGAGTTGCAGATTTCCTTCCTCAAGGATCTGGTGACCCTGCGCAACCCCACCAGCCCATATTCTTTCGTCAATTACCTGAAAGCCCACGGGCGCCTGGTGGACTTCATCAACCTGGGCACCTTCTATCCGTGCCGCATGGAGTACAACGACTACCTGCGCTGGGTCTCCGGGCAGTTCCAGGCGCAAAGCCGTTACGGCGAGGAAGTGCTGGCCATCGAGCCGATCCTGCATCAGCAGCAGGTGGAGGCGCTGCGGGTGATTTCCCGGGATGCCCAGGGTGAACAGCATGTGCGCACCACCCGCTCGGTGGTGGTCAGCGCCGGTGGTACGCCGCGTATTCCGGCGTCGTTCAAGGCGCTCAAGGATGACGGGCGGGTGTTCCATCACTCCCAGTACCTGGCGCGCATGGCCCAGCAGCCGTGTGTCGACGGCAAACCGATGCGCGTCGCGATCATCGGTGGCGGCCAGAGCGCGGCCGAGGCGTTTATCGACCTCAACGACAGTTTCCCTTCGGTGCAGGTGGATATGATCCTGCGCGGTTCGGCGTTAAAACCTGCCGATGACAGCCCGTTCGTCAACGAAGTGTTCTCGCCGGAGTTCACCGACCTGGTGTTCCAGCAGAACGGCAGCGAGCGCGAGCGCCTGGTCAACGAGTACCACAACACCAACTATTCGGTGGTGGACCTGGACCTGATCGAGCGCATCTACGGGATTTTCTATCGGCAGAAAGTCTCCGGCATTGCCCGTCACGCGTTCCGCACCCTGACCACCGTGGAAAAAGCCACGGCCGGGCCGTTGGGCGTCGAGTTGGCATTGCGCAACAACGCCACCGGCGAGACCAGCCTCAACCATTACGACGCCGTGGTGCTGGCCACCGGTTACGAGCGCCAGATGCACCGCCAGTTGCTGGCACCGTTGGCCGAATACATGGGCGACTTCGAAGTCAGCCGTGACTACCGCATTGTCACTGACGAGCGCTGCAAGGCCGGCATCTATATGCAGGGTTTCAGCCAGGCCAGCCATGGTTTGAGCGACACCTTGCTGTCGATCCTGCCGATCCGCGCCGACGAGATTGCCGCGTCGCTGTACGAGCACGACCGCAGCCGCGGCAAGAACCGTTCGGTGCAGGACCGGTTGCTGGCCACCGCCAGCTGACAGGCTGCACTTGAACCGCGGGGGCGGCTGCTGATACTGTACAAAAAACCAGTATCGGTAGAAGCCCCATGCAGTTGATCGAAAAACTCAGCATCCTTGCCGACGCCGCCAAGTACGACGCCTCCTGCGCCAGCAGCGGCGCGCCCAAGCGCAGCTCGGAAGGCAAGGCGGGGCTGGGTTCCACCGATGGCATGGGCATCTGCCACAGCTATACGCCCGACGGTCGCTGCGTGTCCTTGCTCAAGGTATTGCTGACCAACTTCTGTCTCTACGACTGCCAATACTGCGTCAACCGCCGTTCCAGCGACGTGCCCCGTGCACGCTTCAGCCCGGAGGAGGTGGTGACCCTGACCCTCGACTTTTACCGGCGCAATTGCGTCAGCGGGCTGTTTCTCAGCTCCGGCATCATCCGTTCGGCCGACTACACCATGGAGCAGTTGGTGCGGGTCGCCAAGCTCCTGCGGGAAGAGCATGACTTCCGTGGCTATATCCACCTCAAGACCATTCCCGAAGCCGACCCGGCGCTGATTGCCGAAGCGGGGCGGTATGCCGATCGCCTCAGCGTGAATATCGAGTTGCCGACGGACAAGAGCCTGCAAACCCTGGCGCCCGAGAAGCAGATCGTCTCGATCAAGCAGGCGATGCAGACCATCTACACCGGTGAACAGACCGTACTCAACGAACCCCGCGCGCCGCGTTTCGCGCCGGCCGGGCAGAGCACGCAGATGATCGTCGGCGCCGATGACACCGACGACAGCACCATCCTCCACAGCGCCGAGGCCTTGTACGGCAATTTCAAACTGCGCCGGGTGTATTACTCGGCGTTCAGCCCGATTCCCAACAGCCCGAAAAGCGTGCCCCTGGCCGCGCCGCCGTTGATGCGCGAGCACCGCTTGTACCAGGCGGATTTCCTCTTGCGCAGCTACGGGTTCAGCGCCAATGAGCTGTTTGAAGGGCCGGGGGACCTGGCCCTGGACATCGACCCGAAATTGGCCTGGGCCCTGGAGCACCGCGAGGTGTTCCCGCTGGACCTGAACCGCGCCGAGCCGACCCTGATCGCGCGCATTCCCGGGATTGGCCTGCGCACCACCCAACGGCTGGTGGACCTGCGCCGCCAGCGCAAGATCCGCTTCGAAGACCTGGCGCGCATGCGCTGCGTGCTGGCCAAGGCCAAGCCGTTTTTCATCACCAGTGACTACCATCCGCAACAGGCGGAAAGCACCAGCGTGCTGCTGCGCGAACAACTGCGCGACCGTCCGCAGCCGCAGCAAATGGGGCTGTGGGGATGATCAGCCTGGAATGCGACAACCTGTTCAGCACCTGGCGCGAGCAGGCGCGTTGGTTGCTCAGCCATCAGATTGACCCCAGCCACGTGAGTTGGGGCGTGGCCGAGGTGGCGGACCTGTTTGCCACGGACGAGCAGTACCCGGAAGAATGCGGGCCGTTCCAGGCGCGGATTCCCAAGGCGCTGCTGGAGCTGCTGGAGTCTGCCGCGTGTTATCACGGTGAACAGCGCTGGAGCCTGTTGTATGAGGTGTTATGGCGCGTCAGCCATGGGGACCGCACGGCGATGATGTCGGGGGATAAACTGGGCAGTGAGTTGCAGCGGCGGATCAAGCAGGTGCAGCGCGAGGCCCATCATCTGCATGCGTTTGTGCGGTTTATCGCATTGCCCGCAGAGGCGGGGCCGCAGTTACCGGAGTACGTGGCGTGGCATGAGCCGGCCCACGACATCTTGAAGGTGGCCAGTCAGCATTTTGTCGGGCGCATGGGGCGTCATCGCTGGATGATCGCCACGCCCCTGGATGGGGTTTATTACGACGGGGAGCAGTTGATTCATCGGCGGCAATGCCCGGTGGAATGGCAGGCGTTGGCGCAGAATGTCGAGGATCCCCACAGTGCGATGTGGCTGACGTACTACAGCCATATCTTTAACCCGGCGCGGTTGAATCCGAAGGTGATGGAAGGGCATTTGCCGAGCCGGTTCTGGAAGAATCTGCCGGAGGGCAAGTTGATTCCAGGGTTGATCAGCGAAGCGCGTACGGGCAAGCAGCGGGATGGGCAGGCGAAGATGATTGGGGCCAGGCCGGGTAAAAAAATCTCAAGCGGGCATGGTTAATGTGGGAGCTGGCTTGCCTGCGATGCAGACAACTCGGTGTTTCAGTTACACCAAGGTGATGCTATCGCAGGCAAGCCAGCTCCCACATTTGATCTCCAGTGTTTCGGGAAGTGAGGATTAGGCCAGCTCGGTCGCGGTGTTTTTTACGACCGCCAACTCCGGATGCGCCACCAACTTATCGATGTGCAACTCGTCATTGTTCAACCAGGTTTCCGTCAACACCCGATAGTGCTCCATGTCCCGGCAGCGCATGCGCAGGCTGTAGTCGAACGGCCCGCTGATCAACTGGCACTCGAACACTTGCGGGCAGGCTTTGACGCAGGCCTCGAACGCCTTCTGCGCCGAGCGCCCGCTCTGGTTGGAGAGGGCCACCAGTACCAGCAGTGACAGCCCTGGCGAAACCATCTGCACGTCGATGATCGCCCCATAACCCCGGATGACCCCGCGTCGCTCCAGCTTGCGCACCCGCTCCAGGCACGGCCTGGGCGTCAGGTGCACCAGCGACGAGAGTTTTTCGTAGGTGATGCGTCCCTGGTGCCGTAACACGTCGATGATGGCTTCATCGATGCGGTCCAGCACAGGTGAGGCGTTCGGTCCGGTGGCCTTGGTATCCATGGTGTGTGGTGTTCACTTCAATCGGTTGGAAAGAAATTGCTGCAAGCGTTCGCTGTTCGGCTGGTCGAGGATTTCGGCTCCGCCTTGCTCCTCGACGCGGCCCTGGTGCAGGAACAGCACTTGGCTGGACACCTGGCGGGCAAAGCCCATTTCGTGGGTGACCATGAGCATGGTACGACCTTCCTCCGCCAACGTCTGTATGACTTTAAGGACTTCTCCTACAAGTTCAGGGTCGAGGGCCGAGGTGGGTTCGTCGAACAGAATGATCTCCGGTTCCATCGCCAGGGCCCGGGCGATGGCCACGCGCTGTTGCTGACCACCGGAGAGGAAGGCCGGGTATTGATCCGCCACCCGGCCCGGCAGGCCGACCTTGTCGAGGTACAGGCGGGCGCGTTTTTCCGCCTCGGCGGCGCTGACCCCCAGCACCCGGCGCGGGGCCATGGTGATGTTTTCCAGCACGGTCATGTGGCTCCACAGGTTGAAGTGCTGGAACACCATGGCCAGGCGGGTGCGCAGGTTCTGCAATTGCGCCTGGTGCGGCGCGCGGGTGCCGGCGCGGCCTGGCTGCATTTCAATGCTGATGCCATCGAGGGTGATGACCCCGGCGTCCGGCTGTTCGAGGAAGTTGATGCAGCGCAGCATCGTGCTTTTGCCTGAGCCGCTGGCGCCGATCAGGCTGATCACGTCGCCATTGCGCGCGTTCAGCGAGACGCCCTTGAGCACCTCGTGCTCGCCATAGCGTTTGTACAGGCCTTCGACCTGGAGTTTGACGTTGGCATTTTCGGCCACGGCCACCGGCTGGGTAGCGGGGCGTACATCGGTGGGATAAGCGGCCAGGGCCTGCGCGGACTGATTCATGGGTTAGCCTCGGGTAGGAACAAGAAAACGCATCCAGCGACGTTCGGCCAGTCGAAACAGGCCCACCAGTGCAAAGGACAGCAGCATGTACAACAGGGCCGCGATGCCGAAGGCCTGGAACGTCAGGAACGTCTCGGCGTTGGCGTCGCGGGCCACCTTAAGGATGTCGGCGATGGTGGCGGTGAACGCCAGGGAGGTGGCGTGCAGCATCAGGATCATTTCGTTGCTGTAGGCCGGCAATGCACGGCGCAGCGCGGCGGGCACCACCACAAACAGGTTCAGGCGCCAGCCGTGCAGGCCGTAGGCCTTGGCGGCCTCGATTTCGCCGTGGGGAATGTTGCGGATCGCCCCGGCAAAGATTTCCACGGTGTAGGCGCACGTGTTCAGTACAAAGGCCAGCAGCGTGCAGTTCAGCGCATTGCGGAAAAACTGGTTGAGCAGGGCGTTGTCCTGCACCACCTCCAGGCCGTAGAGGCCGGTGTAGCAAATCAGCAACTGGATATACAGCGGCGTGCCGCGAAACAGGTAGGTGTAGACCTCCACCGGCCAGCGAACCCAGAAGTGGTCCGACACCCGCGCGATCGCCAGCGGGATCGACAGGAAGAAGCCCAGCACCACCGAGATAATGAACAGCCACAGGGTCATGGCCACGCCGGAAAAGCCGTTGCCATCGGTGAACAGGTAGGCCAGGCCGTATTGCTGGATCAGTTCGATCATCGCGCCATCCCCTTGATGCCGACGTTGTAGCGCCGTTCCAGGCGTTTGAAGATGCGGTTGGAGAGGGTGGTGATCACCAGGTACACCAGGCCCGCGAGGATCAGGAAATACAGCGGGTCATTGGTGGTCTTGCCGGCATTTTGCGCGGCCTTCACCAGGTCCGACAGGCCGATGATCGACACCAGCGCCGTGGACTTGAGCAGCACCAGCCAGTTATTGCCCAGGCCCGGCAGGGCAAAGCGCATCAGTTGCGGGAACAGCACCAGGCGAAAGCGCTGCCAGCGGCTCAGGCCGTAGGCGGTGGCGGCTTCCAGCTGGCCGGCGGGCACGCTGAGAATCGCCCCGCGAAAGTTCTCGGTGAAATACGCACCGTAGATAAACCCGAGGGTGATGACACCGGCGGTGAACGGGTCGATTTCGAAGTAAGCCCAGCCGAGCATTTCACTCAGGTCGTTGAGCCACAGTTGCAGGCTGTAGAAAATCAGCAGGATCAGTACCAGGTCCGGCACGCTGCGGATCAGCGTGGTGTAGAGCGTGGCCGGGACCCGCAGCAGTTTGACGCTGGAGAGCTTGGCGGCGGCGGCGATCAGTCCCAGGGACAGGCTCAGCAGCAGCGCCAGGAACGCCAGCTTGACCGTCATCCAGGCACCCTGAGCCAGCAACGGGCCGAAGCCTTGCAAGTTGAGGAGTTCATTCACGGGAAGTATCTCGATGGAGCGCAGAGTTTTACTGTGGGAGCGAGCTTGTGTGGGAGCGGGCTTGCTCGCGAAGACAGAGTTTCAGTCAATACATGTGTGACTGACCCACCGCTTTCGCGAGCAAGCCCGCTCCCACACAAGCTCGCTCCCACAGGAGGCGTTACTCGTTGTAGATGTCCTGATCGCCGAAGTATTTCTTCTGGATCTGTGCGTAGGTGCCGTCGGCCTGGACGGCGGCGATGCCTTTGTTGATCAGCTCCACCAGGTCCTTGTCGTTCTTGCGCAGGCCCATGGCGATGTCGAGCGGCAGGGTCGGGTCCTTGAAGGCCGGGCCGGTCTTGAAGTCGGCACCTTCAGGCTTGGACAGGAAGTTGAGCTGGGCTTCGAGCTTGTCGGTCAGGGTGGCGTCGAGGCGACCGTTTTGCAGGTCGGCGTAGTTCTGCTCCTGGGACTGGTACGCCTTGATTTGCGCGCCCAGCTTGGCCAGGTGTGCACGGGCGTAGGTTTCCTGCAGCGAGCCTTGCAGCACGCCGACCTGTTTGCCTTTCAGGGATTCGGGGGTGTCGCCGAAGTCGGCGCTTTTGCGGGTGATCACCGAGGTCGGGCTGAGGAACAGGCGGTCGCTGAAGTCGATGACTTTCTGGCGGGCCGGAGTCACGGCCATGGAGGACATGATGGCGTCGAACTTGCGGGCGCGCAGGGCCGGGATCATGCCGTCGAATTCGTTGTGGACCCACACGCATTTGACTTCCAGCTTGGCGCAGATGGCGTTGCCCAGGTCGATGTCGAAACCTTGCAGGCTGCCGTCGGCGGCGACGGATTCAAACGGTGGGTATTCGGGGAAGACCCCAAAGCGGATTTCTTTCCATTCCTGAGCCTGGGCAGCGGTGGCGGCCAATGGCAGGAGCAGCGCAGCGAAAAATGATCGGAGCGGAGTCATGTGTATTCCCTATATTTTGTAATTGATGTCAGGGCAGTGGAAAACTGAACGCTAAGGTGAAGAGGCTTTTTGTGGTGAGGGAGGTTGCTCCCGCTGGGTTGCGTAGCGGCCTCAAAATCCTGGGAGCGCTACGCACTCCAGCGGGAGCAAGCTCCCTCGCCACATTGTGCTGCCTCACCACATTGGGCTGTTTGTTGTCAGAGAGAATGCTTCAAGATGGTGCGTTTTTTGTGTCGTTTACCCCCGCCGCGGCGCGCGGAATGTGCTGTTAAAACGCGAGCTACAGCGGAAACGGCTGTCGCACCCGCTAAATCGGCTTGTCGGTGAGGTTTTTCCGGCCTGCCGCTCACGCAAAGCAGCAGGCCAGAGCGGTCTCAGGCGCGCTTTTTCTGCTGTGCTGCCGGTGCTTGGGCCAGGCGGGCAAACAGGTCTTTGGGGTCGGCGAGGTCCGGCACCAGTTCCAGTTCGCTGCCCACGTCCAGCGCCTTGGCCACGTCCAGCACGTAACGCAGGGCGGAGTAGTCTTCGATGGCAAAACCCACCGAGTCGAACAGGGTGACCTGGCGCGCATTTTCACGGCCCGGGGCCTGGCCATTGATCACTTGCCACAGTTCGGTGACCGGCGAATCGTCCGGCATGTGCTGGATTTCGCCTTCGATGCGGCTCTGGGGTTCGTACTCGACGATCACACGGGCACGTTCGACGATTCGTCGGTCCAGCTCGGTCTTGCCCGGGCAGTCGCCGCCGACGGCATTAAGGTGCATGCCGGGTTCGATCATCTCGTCGGTGAGGATGGTGGCGAAGGCCTTGTCGGCGGTGACGGTGGTGACGATGTCGGCACCTTTTACGGCTTCGGCGACGCTGCCCGCCAGGACCACCTTGATCGCCGGGAAGGCTTTGAGGTTGGCGGCCAGCTTGGCGGTGGCCTTGGCGTCGATGTCGAACAAGCGGATCTCATTGATACCCAGCATGGCGTGGAAGGCCACGGCCTGGAATTCGCTCTGGGAGCCGTTGCCGATCAACGCCATGCTGCGGCTGTTGTCCCGGGCCAGGTAGCGCGCTACCAGGGCCGAGGTGGCGGCGGTGCGGATCGCGGTGGTCAGGGTCATTTCCGCCAGCAGTACCGGTTTGCCGGTGTCCACATCGCCCAGGGCGCCGAAGGCCATCACCGTAAGCATCCCACTCTGGGTGTTTTTCGGGTGGCCGTTCACGTATTTGAATGCGTACAGCGAGGCGTCGGACACCGGCATCAGCTCGATCACGCCCTCGGGGGAGTGGTTGGCCAGGCGCGCGCATTTTTCAAAGTCCTGCCAGCGCAGGTAGTCGGCGCGAATGTACTCGGCCATCTCGGTGATGCAGGTTTGCAGGCCTTTTTGCGAAACCAGGTAGCTCAAGTCGTTGACGTCGATATAGCGGGTCATGGGAAGACTCCTTATTGAAATGAGGGGCGGGTTGGCAGATGCACTTCGGCCAACATGCAGCGGGCACTGCCGCCGCCGATGCGTTCGATGTTGTCGATGTTCACCACCACCGGCCGGGTGTGGCGCTCCACATGCTGGCGCTGGGCGGGTTGGAGCGAGCCCCAGGCGCTGGCCGACATCACCAGCAGCGGCTGGCCGTCGCGGTCGTGGACTTCCAGCATGTTGCCGGCGAAGGCTTCCAGCTGGTCGAAGTCCAGGGCGACGATGTCTTTGCCGGTGTCCCGCAGGGAGCGTTCCAGGGCCTGGCGCTCGCGGTCATCGGGCAGGGCTTGCAGGCACACTACGGAGAGGTCGCGACCGACACTCATCATCACGTTGCTGTGGTAGATCGGCGCGTGGTGGCGGTCGACGGCGTGGAATACGCAGAGTTGGTAGTCCAGGCGCTCGGCGAACTGGCGCAGGGCGTCCTGATGGGTACGCCCGGAATGGCAGGCGTAGCTGATGCGGTGCTGGCGGTCGAGGACCATGCTGCCGGTGCCTTCGAGGAACATGTTCTGTTGTTCGAGGTGGCTGAAGTCGATGGTGTTTTTGATTGCGAAGCGCTGCTCCAGTACTTGCAGCACGCCCTTGTCGCGCTCCAGTCGTCGGTTCCGGCCTTCCATCGGGTACAGCACCAGGCTGCCGTCGGCGTGGCTGCTCCACCAGTTGTTGGGGAAGATCGAATCCGGGGTGTGGGGCGCAGGGGTGTCTTGTACCACCAGCACTTCCACGCCGTGATGGCGCAGGGTTTCGACGTAGCCGTCGAACTCTTCCAGCGCTTTCTGCTGTGCGGCCAACGGGTCGAGGGGCGCGCGCTGGAAGCGGTTGTTGATCGCGGTGTCCGGGTTGAAGGCGAAGTGCGCCGGGCGGATCATCAGGACGGTGTTGGTGGTTTGCATGGGTGCACGGGTCCATGGGGTTGGGCAGTGAGGCTATTTTGTGCGGTGTGAAGGAAGAATCCCGGCTGAAGTGAGGGGGCGGCCCAGCCGGGAAAGCTGAAAAGTGGGGTGGGGCAGCCGAATCGGCTGTTGGGTGCGATTGAGGTAACAAAGCTGATCAACTGTGGGAGCTGGCTTGCCTGCGATAGCGGTCTGTCAGTCGATACTTGATTGACTGACAGACCGCTATCGCAGGCAAGCCAGCTCCCACATTAGTATGGGGACGCTGCAGGAATTGAGTCCGTCATTAAGGAGTGCCCATGCCCACTGAAGTTCGTCTCGCCCAACCCACCGATGCCGAGGGCATCAGCCAGGTCATTCTGGCGGCCCTGCATGACAGCAATGCCCGGGATTATCCGGCTGATGTGATTGCGCGGGTGGCGAGCAACTTTACCCCCGAGGCGGTGCTGGGGTTGCTCGCGCGCCGAACGGTGCTGGTGGCGACGCAAGATAAAATCATCGTCGCGACAGCGGCCCTCGATGGCAATGTGGTGCGCTCGGTGTTCGTCAATCCGGCGCTGCAAGGGCAGGGCATCGGGCGCTTGCTGATGATTGAACTCGAGTTGCGCGCCCGGGAAGCGGGAGTGACCACGCTGCATGTGCCATCTTCGCTCACGGCCGAGCCGTTCTACACCAAGCTGGGTTTCCACACGGTGCGCGATGTCTACCATGGCAATGAGCGCACGCTGGTGATGGAGAAGGGGTTGTCATCCCGTCATCCCATCGGCGCCTATCGGGACCGTGCGCATCGGGCGCAGGTGGTAGCGCTGTGGCAGGCGGCGTTTGGTTATGACGCGGCGCACAACCTGCCGAGCCTGGCGATCGACAAGAAGCTGGCGGTCAACGATGGGTTGTTCTTCGTGGCCACCGACAAAAAGGCTGTGATCGGCACCATTCTCGCCGGCTACGACGGGCACCGTGGCTGGCTGTATTCGGTGGCGGTGCATAACGACTATCGCCGCCAGGGCCTGGGCGCTTCGCTGGTGCGGCATGCGGAGCAGGCGTTGACGGCGTTGGGCTGCATGAAGATCAACTTGCAGATCACCAGTGGCAATGACGCGGTGATGGGGTTTTATGAGGCGTTGGGTTATGGCGCTGAGCCGCGGATCAGCATGGGCAAGAAGATCCTGGAAAACATCCCGATGGATAAGGCCTGAAGCCCGATTTTCCAAACGCTGAAATCAAATGTGGGAGCGGGCTTGCTCGCGAATGCGGTGGATCAGTCAATAAATCTGTCGACTGACACTCCGTATTCGCGAGCAAGCCCGCTCCCACAGTTTGGTTTTGCAGTGTTGCTTAGACCTTGACGATCCAGCCTGCAGGCGCTTCAACGTCGCCGGACTGCACGCCAGTCAGCTCTTTGTAGAGCTTCTGGGTGACCGGGCCGACTTCTTTTTCGCTGTAGAACACGTGCAGCTTGTCTTTGTACTCGATGCCGCCGATCGGGGTGATCACGGCGGCGGTACCGCAGGCGCCGGCTTCCTTGAAATCCGACAGCTTGTCGATCAGCACGTCGCCTTCAACCACTTCCAGGCCCAGGCGGGATTTGGCCAGTTCGATCAGCGACAGGCGGGTGATGCCTGGCAACACCGACGGCGAGTTCGGGGTGACGAACTTGTTGTCGTGGGTGATCCCGAAGAAGTTGGCCGAGCCGACTTCTTCGATTTTCGAGTGGGTGGCCGGGTCGAGGTAGATGCAGTCGGCGAAGTTGGCTTTTTTCGCCAGGGAACCGGGCATCAGGCTGGCGGCGTAGTTGCCACCGACCTTGGCGGCGCCGGTGCCGTTGGGCGCTGCACGGTCGTAACCGGAGATCAGGAAGTTGTGCGGGGTCAGGCCGCCCTTGAAGTAGGCGCCCACCGGGATGCAGAAGATCGAGAAGATGAACTCTGGCGCGGTGCGCACGCCGATGTTGTCACCGGTGCCGATCACGAACGGGCGCAGGTACAGCGCGCCGCCGGTGCCGTACGGCGGGATGAACCGCTCGTTGGCGCGGACCACTTCCTTACAGGCTTCGATAAAGGCGTCGGTCGGCACTTGTGGCATCAGCAGGCGACCACAGCTGCGCTGCATGCGCGCGGCGTTCTGGTCCGGACGGAACAGGTTGATCGAACCGTCCTTGCAGCGGTAGGCCTTGAGGCCTTCAAAGCATTGCTGGCCGTAGTGCAGGGCGGTGGAGCCCTCGCTGATGTGCAGCACGTTGTCGTCGGTCAGGGTGCCTTTTTGCCACTCGCCGTCTTTCCAGGTCTGGAGGAAACGCTTGTCGGTCTTGATGTAGTCAAAACCCAGCTTGTCCCAATTGATGCTTTCGTTACCCATGACACCCTCTATCTTTTGTCAACCGCCTGGTCGAAGGCAGGCTTATGGTTTATTTCTGGATGGGCGCAACAATACTTCATTCTTGGCTTGTGTGGGAGCGGGGCAGGTGGACCATTCGACATCCTGGTTGGCCGATCCACCGTCATCGCGGGCAAGCCCGGCTCCCACATTCGACCGTGTTGCCCTGTCGAATGCCGATCCCTTGTGGGAGCTGGCTTGCCTGCGATGGCGCCACCGCGGTCTCAAAGATGCAATGCATGCCCCAGGGCCCGCAGCGCCGCTTCCTGTACCGCTTCGCCGAGGGTGGGGTGGGCGTGGATGGTGCCGGCCACGTCTTCCAGGCGTGATCCCATTTCCAGGCTCAGGCCGAAGGCCGTGGACAATTCCGAGACACCCACGCCCACCGCCTGCCAGCCCACGATCAGGTGATTGTCGCGGCGCGCCACTACCCGTACGAAGCCGGTTTTTGACTCCAGGGTCATGGCCCGGCCATTGGCGGCGAACGGGAAGCTCGACACGATGCAGTCCAGCCCGGCGGCCTTGGCCTCGTCCGGGGTCTTGCCGACCACCACCAGTTCCGGGTCGGTGAAGCACACCGCCGGGATTGCGGCCGGGTTGAATTCGCGGGATTTACCGCTGATCAGTTCGGCCACCATTTCGCCCTGGGCCATGGCGCGGTGGGCGAGCATCGGTTCACCGCTGAGGTCGCCAATGGCCCACACGTTGCGCATGCTGGTCTGGCAACGGCTGTCGATCTTAATCGCCGAGCCATTCATGTCCAAGTTCAAGGCATCGAGGTTCCAGCCCTGGGTATTGGGTTTGCGACCAACGGCAACCAGTACCTGGTCGGTTTCCAGCGACAGCGTCTCGCCGCTGGGGTCGCGCACTTGCAGGGTGTTGTTTTCAAAGCCGGTGACGCTGTGTTTCAGGAACACCTTCACCCCCAACTGCTTCAGGGATTCGGCCACCGGTTGGGTCAGTTCGGCGTCGTAGGCCGGCAGGATCCGGTCCTGAGCCTCAACCACACTGACCTCGGCACCAAGCTTGCGATAGGCAATCCCCAGCTCCAGGCCAATGTAGCCGCCACCCACCACGATCAAGCGTTTAGGGATGCGTTTCGGCGCCAGGGCTTCGGCGGAGGAGATGATCGGCCCGCCAATCGGCAGCATCGGCAAGTTGACACTTTTCGAGCCGGTGGCCAGCAGCAGGTGTTCGCACTGGATGCGCTGGTCGCCGACGTCGACGGTCTTGCCATCCACGACCTTGGCCCAGCCATGAATGACCTGAACCTTGTGTTTTTTCAGCAGCGCGGCAACGCCGGTGGTCAGGCGGTCAACGATGCCGTCTTTCCATTCCACGCTTTTGCCGATATCCAGGGTCGGCACATCGACTTCGATGCCCAGCGGCGAGCCCTGGCTGTGGTGCACGGTTTGCTGGAACTGTTCGGCGACATGGATCAGCGCCTTCGACGGAATACAGCCGATATTCAGGCAGGTGCCGCCCAACGCCTGGCCTTCCACCAGAATGGTCGGGATGCCCAGTTGGCCGGCGCGAATCGCCGCCACGTAACCGCCAGGCCCGCCGCCGATAATCAGCAGCGTGGTGTGCAATGTTTGAGACATGGGTTACTCCAGGAACAGGCTGGCGGGTTGTTCGAGCAGGCCACGGATGGCCTGGATGAATTGCGCCGCGTCCATGCCATCGACCACCCGGTGATCGAAGGAGCTGGAGAGGTTCATCATCTTGCGGATCACGATCTGGCCCTTGATCACCATCGGCCGCTCGACGATGCGGTTGACCCCGACGATGGCCACTTCCGGCAGGTTCAGCACCGGCGTGCTGACGATCCCGCCCAATGCGCCCAGGCTGGTCAGGGTAATGCTCGAACCCGACAGCTCATCGCGACTGGCCTTGCCATTGCGCGCCGCATTCGCCAACCGATTGATCTCTTGCGCCGTGCCCCACAGGTTGCGGGCTTCGGCGTGACGTACCACCGGCACCATCAGGCCGACATCGCTCTGGGTGGCGACGCCCACATGCACCGCGCCGAGGCGGGTGATGACCTGGGCTTCGTCGTCATAACGCGCGTTGATCTGCGGGTAGTCGCGCAATGCGACGACCATCGCCCGCACCAGGAACGGCAACAGCGTCAGCTTGCCGCGGGTGGCGCCGTGTTTCTCGTTGAGGTGCACGCGCAACTCGTCGAGGGCGGTGACGTCGATTTCTTCGACGTAGCTGAAATGCGCGGCACGCCGGGTGGCGTCCTGCATGCGCTGGGCGATCTTGCGGCGCATGCCGATCACCGGGATTTGCTGCTCGTCGTTGCGTTCGGCGTACGGGTTGGAGGCACCGGAATTTTTCGCCGGACCCTGAAGCAAGTAAGCGTCCAGATCTTCATGCAGAATCCGGCCGGCCGGGCCGGAGCCCTGGACCAGTCGTAGCTGGATGCCAGCATCCAGCGCATGTTTGCGCACGGCCGGGGAGGCCAGCGGGCGGTCATCGGCCTCGCGGGCCACGGGGGCTTGCGCAGCCGCTACCGCAGGGTTGGCGGCAGGTTTGGTTTCAACCACCGGCGCGGCCTTGGCTTCCACTTTCGGTGCCGGAGCAGGTGCTGGCGCGACCTTTTCAGCCACCGCCGACAGCGCCGACTCCTTGGTATTGCCCGCGCCTTCCACCTCGATACTGATCAAAATACTGCCCACCGCCATGACTTCCCCCGGCTCGCCGCCGAGGGAGATCACCTTGCCGTGCACCGGCGAAGGAATGTCCACCATGGCCTTGTCGGTCATCACGTCCGCCAGCACCTGGTCTTCTACCACCAGGTCGCCGACCTTGACGTGCCATACCGACAATTCAACTTCTGCGATGCCTTCGCCAATGTCCGGCATCTTGATAACGTGCGTGCCCATTCAGACCTCCATAACCCGATGCAAAGCCGCGCCCACTCGGGTCGGGCCAGGGAAATACGCCCACTCTTGCGCGTGCGGATACGGGGTATCCCAGCCGGTAACGCGCTCGATCGGCGCTTCCAGGTAGTGGAAGCAATGCTCCTGCACCAGCGCCACCAGCTCGGCGCCGAACCCGCAGGTACGGGTGGCTTCGTGAACGATCACGCAGCGTCGGGTTTTTTTCACGGAATTGACGATGGTTTCCAGGTCCAGCGGCCACAGGCTGCGCAGGTCGATGACTTCGGCATCAATGCCGGTTTCTTCAGCGGCAACTTGCGACACATACACGGTGGTGCCGTAGGTGAGGATAGTCACGTCCTTGCCCGGGCGGGCAATGGCGGCCACGTCCAGCGGCACGGTGTAGTAACCGTCCGGCACTTGCGCTTGGGGATGCTTCGACCACGGGGTTACCGGGCGGTCGTGGTGGCCGTCGAACGGGCCGTTATACAGGCGCTTGGGTTCGAGGAAGATCACCGGGTCATCGTTTTCGATGGAAGCGATCAACAGGCCCTTGGCGTCGTACGGGTTGGACGGCATCACCGTGCGCAGGCCGCAGACCTGGGTGAACACCGCTTCAATACTCTGGCTGTGGGTCTGGCCGCCGTAGATGCCGCCGCCGCAGGGCATGCGCATGGTCAGCGGTGCAGTGAACTGGCCGGCCGAGCGATAACGCAGGCGGGCCGCTTCGGAAATGATCTGGTCGGTGGCGGGGTACACGTAGTCGGCGAACTGAATCTCGGCCACCGGCCGCAGGCCATAGGCGCCCATGCCGACCGCCACGCCGACGATCCCGCTTTCGGAGATCGGCGCGTCGAACACCCGCGAGGTGCCGTACTTGTTCTGCAAGCCTTCGGTGCAACGGAACACGCCGCCGAAGTAACCGACGTCCTGGCCGAACACCACCACATTGTCGTCTCGCTCAAGCATCACATCCATGGCCGAGCGCAAGGCCTGGATCATGGTCATGGTCGTGGTGGTCATGGCGGTTTCCAGCTGGATAGTGTTGTTGTGATCGTTCATGTCAGATCCCCAACTCTTGACGCTGGCGCTTCAAGTGCTCCGGCATCTCTTTATAAACGTCTTCGAACATGGTCGCGGCGCTCGGAATCTGGCCACCGGCCAGGGTGCCGTACTGTTCGGCTTCTTTCTGGGCCTTGATCACTTCGGCTTCAAGCTCCGCACTGACCGTCGCGTGTTCCTCTTCGGACCACTGGTTGATGCGCATCAGGTGCTGCTTGAGGCGGGCAATCGGGTCGCCCAGCGGGAAGTGGCTCCAGTCGTCGGCGGGACGGTATTTGGACGGGTCATCGGAAGTGGAGTGCGGGCCGGCGCGGTAGGTCACCCACTCGATCAGGGTTGGCCCCAGGTTGCGGCGGGCACGTTCGGCGGCCCAGGCGGAGGCGGCGTACACCGCGACAAAGTCGTTGCCGTCCACCCGCAGGGAGGCGATGCCGCAACCTACGCCGCGTCCGGCAAAGGTCGTGGCTTCACCGCCGGCGATGGCCTGGAAGGTGGAAATCGCCCACTGGTTATTCACTACGTTAAGGATGACCGGCGCCCGGTACACGTGGGCGAAGGTGAGGGCGGTGTGGAAGTCGGACTCAGCGGTGGCGCCGTCGCCGATCCAGGCCGAGGCAATCTTGGTATCGCCCTTGATCGCCGAGGCCATGCCCCAGCCCACGCCCTGTACGAATTGGGTGGCGAGGTTGCCGGAAATCGTGAAGAAGCCGAAGTCTTTTACCGAGTACATGATCGGCAACTGGCGGCCCTTGAGCGGGTCGCGCTCGTTGGACAACAGTTGGCAGATCAGGTCCACCAGCGGCACTTCGCGGGCCATCAGGATGCTTTGCTGGCGGTAGGTGGGGAAGCACATGTCGTCGATGTTCAAGGCCAGGGCCTGGGCGCTGCCGATGGCTTCTTCGCCGAGGCTTTGCATGTAGAACGACATTTTTTTCTGACGCTGGGCGACCACCATGCGGTTGTCGAAGATCCGCGTCTTGAGCATGGCACGCATGCCCTTGCGCAGAATCTCCACCGGCACGCCTTCGGCCCACGGGCCGAGGGCCTGGCCCTGATCGTCGAGCACGCGAATCAGGCCCTTGGCCAGGTCGGCGGTGTCGGCGGGTTCTACGTCAATTGGGGGTTTGCGCACCGTGCCTGCGTCAGTCAGGCGCAGGTAGGTAAAGTCGGTCTTGCAGCCTGGGCGGCCTGAGGGTTCAGGGACGTGCAGGCGCAGTGGTTCATACTGCTGAGTCATGGCTTTCTACGCTCTATCTTGTGAATTTCTTGTAGTGGGCGCGGTAGCTGACAGTCCGTCTTCGGGTAGAAGAAATCTTGTCCTACAACAATCATAGGCTCGCGGCAGGAGAATATTTATCTCTGTTTCGTTGCGTTGCAGATCATTTGGGGATAAAAAAACTGCATAAACATAATAAACAGGTGGTTTTGTCTCATGCGCAAACTGGACCGTATCGATATCGGCATTCTGAACGCCCTTCAGGAGAACGCCCGCATCACCAACGCCGACCTGGCCCGCTCGGTCAACCTGTCGCCCACGCCGTGTTTCAACCGAGTGAAGGCGATGGAGGAACTGGGGCTGATTCGCGACCAGGTGACACTGCTGGACGCCGACCTGCTGGGGTTGCACGTCAACGTGTTCATCCACGTCAGCCTGGAAAAGCAGAACGAGCTGGCGTTGCAGCAATTTGAAGGGGCGATTTCGGATCGTCCCGAAGTGATGGAGTGCTACCTGATGGCTGGCGATCCCGACTATTTGATTCGGGTGCTGGTGCCGACCATCCAGTCTTTGGAGCGCTTCATGATGGATTTTTTGACCAAGGTGCCGGGTGTGGCGAATATCCGGTCGAGCTTCGCGCTCAAGCAAGTGCGCTACAAGACGGCGCTGCCGCTCCCGCCGGGTGGCTTGATGGTCTGACGCGAGGTCTACGGCGGCTGCCCGCGCCGTCTTTTAAGATTGAAGCCTGACAATATAAATTGGTGTTTTATCGGGGGGCTCCAAAGTACCTGCTAAGCTTTCTTTTTAAATAGCGGGACACGTCATGGACAGTCAGCAATTAATGTGCCGCGCGCTCTACGACTTTAATCTAACTCAGCTCTCCATAGTCGCTGCACTGGAGGATATGGCTGCGTTGATCGGAAAAGTAACTGACTTGTCGCCTGAGATCAGAGCTTCGTTAACGCGCCATCTGGAAACCGTGGGGAGGAATTGTGATCGGTCCTGTGATGCGATGTATTCGCTGATGAATGAAAAGGCCCAGGCCGATTGATTCCAGGTATCCCGCGGTGTTCGGGCGGGTGAGTTTGGTTTGTTAGCCAACTAACGTAAAACTTCGGATTTTATTTAGTTGGCCAATAATAAATGGCGATCACATATTTTTCACAGCCGACTAAACACATTAGTAGCCTTAAGCCTCCTAACTAATTTTCTAAAAAAGGTGAATCCCTATGTCGATGAGATCCTTGGGATTAAATCTTCGTACCACTCTTTGTTTTGCAGTGGTTTGCATTCTGCTGCTCATACAAGGGGGGATGACGCTGGTAAAAGTCGATACGGTCTATTCTTCCACGGTCGAGATTGAAGCCAATTGGCTTCCGAGCATCCGGATGGGTGGGAGGATCGATTCCGCCCTGTATAAGCTGCGCCTGGAGTTGCGGCGTTTTTCCGTAGACAGCGCCCGGCATGATCAAAGCTCACGGGATAAAGTCCAAAGCGTTCGATCAGAACTGAACCAGATTGCCGAGCGCTATGCACCCCTGGTGTCCAGCCCTGAGGAGCGGATCCTGTATGACCAGGTGCTCAGCGGTATTCGAAGTTACAACCAGAAGGTCGACGAGTTTCTGGCGCTCTCTGCCACGGCGTCGACCGAGCAGCTCGGAAATTATCTGCGTGATGTCCAAGGTCCGTTAGCCGTCAAGGTGCAGGACTCGGTCAATGAACTGATTACGTTAAACGAGCGTGGGGCCCAGGACGTTGTGAAAACCGCCGACAACGAGTACAAGGCGACTCGCCTGTTTACCTGGGGGTTGATGATCATTTCAGTGCTGTTGACGATCGTAGTGGCCAGCCTGTTTACCCGCAGCATCCTTACACCGGTCCGTGAGCTTCTCGTGTCGACCGCCATGATCGCCAAGGGCGACCTGCGCGTGGCGATTGCCGTTAATGGCAAGGATGAACTGACGGCGCTGCAGCAATCCACCGCTGCCATGCAAGTGAACCTGAAAACTACCTTGCAGCATATTTCCGAAGCCTCCGGGCAGTTGGCCTCGGCGGCGGAAGAAATGAGCTCGATCACCCGTGAGTCTACAGCGGGTATTGAACGCCAGAGTATGGAGACTGATCAGGCGGCGACGGCGGTCAATGAGATGACTGCCGCCGTTGAGGAGGTCGCCCGGAACGCTGTTTCAGCCTCTCAGTCCACTCAGGATTCCCAACGCTCCGCGAAAGTCGGCCAGGAGCGTGTCACTCAAACCATTGCCTCGATTGAAAAGTTGAGCGCCACGGTGCAGCAGACCGGGCTGGAGGTCGAAGGCTTGGCCAGGCAGGCGCAGGATATTGCGAAGGTAGTGGAGGTCATCCGCTCCATTGCCGAGCAAACCAATCTGCTCGCACTGAACGCGGCCATCGAAGCGGCAAGGGCCGGTGAGCAAGGGCGCGGCTTTGCGGTGGTGGCTGACGAAGTCAGGGCGCTGGCCCATCGCACGCAAACGTCCACGCAGGAAATCGAGCAGATGATTGCGAAAATCCAGACCTGCTCCAGCGAGGCGGTGTCGTCCATGGCGCTCAACCGCAGCGAAGCGGTGGACTCCTTGAAAATCGCCCATGAAGCGGGCCTGGCCATTACCCAGATCACCGAGGCCATCTCCGATATCAATGAAAAAAACCTGCTGATTGCGACGGCGTCGGAGGAACAGGCACACGTGGCGCGCTCCGTGGACCAGAACCTGATCAGCATTCGCGACTTGTCCATCCAGAGTTCGTCGGCGGCGGGGCAGACGTCCATCGCCAGTCATGAACTGTCCAAGTTGGCCGTTGACCTCAAGCAGATTGTTTCGAAGTTTTCCGTGAGTTGATCCCGGTAGGTGGCGGTAAAGGGGGCATGGCGTATGTTGAAACGTATTTCTTCGTCGCAAGTAACCCTTGGCATGCATATCCACAAGCTTGATGGCTCATGGCTTGAGCATGTTTTTTGGAAAAGCAGTTTTTTGCTGAATCGCGCAGAAGACCTGGAGCGCTTGCTGGCGTCAGGGGTCGAGGGCATCTGGATTGATACGCTTAAAGGTTGTGATGTAAAGCGCCCGCAGGTGGCTGTGGCTCAGTTGGCGACCAAGCCTCCTGCGCGAGCGCAGAGTGATCCGCCGGTAGACATGCAGACGGAGGTGGCGCGTGCCGCCAAGGTGTGTGCTGTGGCCAAACGCGCGGTCATTGAAATGTTTAGTGATTTGCGTATGGGCAGGGCCGTCGAGCCCATTCAGGTGGTCCGGTTGGTGGAGGAGATTTCTCGCTCAATGCTGCGTCACCCACATGCATTGATCAGCCTGACCCGTTTGAAAACGGCGGATGAATACACCTACATGCATTCTGTCGCCGTGTGTGGGCTGATGATCGCGCTGGCGCGTCAGTTGGACTTGTCACCTTCCATGGTGCAGGACGCGGGGTTGGCGGGGTTGCTTCACGATGTGGGAAAAATGGCCATCCCTGAGTCTATATTGCGCAAACCTGCGGCGTTGACCCAGGCTGAGTTCGACATCGTGCGCAACCATCCTGTGGAGGGCGCCACGATGTTGCGTAATTATCCGCACATCAGTGCATTGGCGTTGGATGTGTGCCTGCATCACCATGAGAAATACGACGGCAGCGGTTATCCCCACGGGCTGGTTCAGGACCAGATCAGCCTGTTCGCGCAAATGGGCGCCGTGTGTGATGTCTATGATGCGATTACGTCGCAGCGCCCTTATAAGCGGGGTTGGGCCCCGGCCGATGCGATACGGAGAATGTCGGAGTGGGTGGGGCATTTTGAACCGCGGGTATTCCAGGCGTTTGTCCGGTGCGTAGGCATTTATCCCACGGGGGCCTTGGTTCGCCTGGAAAGTGGGCGTATTGGCGTGGTGGTCGAACAACATGCCACTTCGTTGCTGACCCCGGTGGTCAAAGTGTTTTTTTCGGCCCGCTCCCGGTTGCCGATTGTCCAGGTACTGGTGAATCTGGATGAACAGCGTGACAAGATCGTTAGCCGGGAAAGCATTGAGGAATGGGGTTTCAAGCATATAGACGAGTTGTGGTCGGGGCTTGCGAAACCCAAGGCGTCCTATTTCGACTAGGCCGCCCTCATAGCTGGTTCAACGGGATCTTCAGATACACCACGCCATTGTCCTCCGCCGGCGGCATCACCCCGGCCCGCACATTCACCTGGATCGCCGGCAGCAACAGCGTCGGCATGCCCAACCCGGCATCCCGAGTGGTGCGCATTTCGACAAACGCCGCCTCATCCACCCCGTCATGCACATGAATATTCCCCGCCCGTTGCTCAGCCACTGTGGTCAGGCACTTGGCGGCGCGTCCCTCAGGCGGATAGTCATGGCACACGTACAACCGGGTCTGCGGCGGGAACGCCAACAACGTGCGCATCGACGCATACAGCTGGCGCGCATCGCCACCGGGAAAATCGCAGCGCGCCGTGCCCACATCCGGCATGAACAGCGTGTCACCCACCAGAATCAACTGGTCATCGATCAGGTACGCCATGTCCGCCGGTGTATGCCCCGGCACGTGCAGCGCCTGGGCCTTCAGGTTGCCGATGTGAAACACCTCATCCGGCGCAAACAGGTGGTCGAACTGCGACCCGTCCACCCGAAACTCCGGCTCCAGGTTGAACAGGTTCTTGAACACCCCCTGTACCTTGCTGATGGACTCGCCAATCGCGATCTTGCCCCCCAGCTGCCGACGCAAATACGGCGCCGCCGACAAGTGATCCGCATGGGCATGGGTTTCCAGCAACCACTGCACCTGCAAGCCATGCTCGCGCACAAACGCGACCACCTTGTCCGCCTGGCCAGTGCCGGTGCGTCCGGAGGCCGGATCGTAATTGAGCACCGAGTCAACGATGGCGCATCGGCCACCGTCCGTTTCATAGACGACGTAGGTGTAGGTCGACGACGCCTCGTCCAGAAAGGATTGAATCAACGCTGGCATGACGGTTGTCCCAAATAAGTAGTTACAATCACTTTACGTTTACACATAATGTTTTGAGCTTAAGTGACAGAGAGAGCCCCACGCAAATGGAATCGAACCTGAGTGAAGGCGAAGTCGCGCAATTGCGTGCTTCCGCGTCCAAGGCCTGCGCCTTGCTCAAGGCCCTGGCCAATGAAGACCGGCTGTTGATTCTCTGCCAGTTGACCCAGGGTGAACGCAACGTCGGCGAGCTGGAAACCATGACCGGCGTGCGCCAGCCAACCCTGTCGCAACAGCTGGGCATCCTGCGGGACGAAGGGCTGGTGGCCACCCGTCGGGAAGGCAAATACATTTTCTACGGGCTGGCCAGCCACGAAGTGATTCAAGTGATGAAGACGCTGTCCGGGCTGTATTGCGGCGCCGTGATAAAAAGCTGGGCGTGACGCCGTACGGCAACGACCCTTGTGTGCATTTTTAAAAGAAAGGCCATAGACCATGAACGACCAACACTGGGGACCTACCATCAGTGGCGATATCGTTGTCATCGGTGGCGGCTCGGCAGGCATCGGCCTGCTGGCCAGCCTGCTCAAGCGCGACCCGCACCTGAATATCATCCTGATCGAACCCAGCGACCACCACTACTACCAACCGGCCTGGACCCTGGTGGGCGGCGGCGCCTATGACGTCAAGAAGACCGTACGCCCCATGGCCGACGTGCTGCCCAACGGCGTCACCTGGATCCAGGCGGCCGTCAGCGAATTACTGCCTGACGCGCACACCCTGGTGCTCGACAGCGGCCAGCGCGTCACCTGGAAAAACCTGATCGTATGCCCGGGCCTGCGCCTGGCCTGGGAAAAAATCGAAGGCTTGCCAGAGACCCTTGGCCAGCATGGCGTTACGTCCAACTACAGCTACGAGCACGCCGCCTACACCTGGCAGCGGGTGCAGCAACTCAAGCATGGCAAGGCGATCTTTACCCAGCCGGCCATGCCGATCAAATGCGCCGGCGCCCCGCAAAAGGCCATGTACCTGTCGTGCGATCACTGGCTCAAGCAGGGTGACCTGAAAAACATCAAGGTCGAATTCAACCTGGCCGGTGCCGCCTTGTTTGGCGTGGCGACCTTCGTCCCGCCACTGATGAAGTACGTTGAAAAGTACGCCGCACAACTGGCGTTCAACTCCAACCTGGTCAAGGTCGACGGCCCCGCGCGCAAGGCCTGGTTCGAGATCAAGGACGCCGAAGGCAATGTGCGCGTCGAAGAGAAAACCTTCGACCTGCTGCACGTCGTCCCGCCGCAGGTCTCCCCGGACTTCATCCGCCAAAGCTCTTTGGCCGACGCCGCCGGCTGGTGCGAAGTCAATCCCCAGAGCCTGCAACACCTGCGCTACCCGCACATCTTCGGCCTGGGCGATGTGTGCTCCACCACCAACGCCAAGACCGCAGCGGCCGTGCGCAAGCAGATCGTGGTGGTGGCGGAAAACCTGCTGGCCCTGCGCAAACAGGCGCCATTGCCCCTCAAGTACGACGGCTATGGCTCCTGCCCGCTGACCGTGGAGAAGGGCAAGGTGGTACTGGCCGAGTTCGGCTATGGCGGCAAGCTGCTGCCGACCTTTCCCCTCGACCCGACTGTGGCACGGCGTTCGGCGTGGTTCCTCAAGGCGAGCTTCCTGCCGTGGTTCTACTGGAACGGCATGCTCAAGGGCCGCGAGTGGCTGACCCGTCTGGCCAAGGTGGATTGAGGCAACCCTATGCTGCTGGCAAGTTTTCTGGGCGTGTTGATGGGGTTGGTCATGGGCCTGACCGGCGCCGGGGGCGGCATTCTGGGCGTCCCGGCGTTGGTATTGGGATTGGGTTTGACCATGACCCAGGCCGCACCCGTGTCGTTGTTCGCGGTGGGTGCCGCCGCCGCCGTGGGGGCTATTGATGGCTTGCGCCATGGCCTGGTGCGTTACCGCGCGGCGCTGCTGATTGCGCTGCTTGGCGCGCTGTTTTCGCCGCTGGGGGTATTCTTCGCCCACCAGATGTCGGAGAACGTCCTTATGGGCCTGTTCAGCGCGCTGATGGTGCTGGTGGCCTGGCGCATGCTGCAACGGGAGAAGTTTGAGGCTGGGCCGAGCGACCACGGCACCGCGTCGTGGGGCCAGAAGAACTGCATGCTCGATCAACAGACCGGACGCTTTTCCTGGACCGCCAAATGCACCGCCACCCTGGCGGCCCTGGGGGCAGTGACCGGTGCGGTCTCGGGCTTGCTCGGGGTGGGCGGTGGCTTTCTGATCGTGCCGGCGTTCAAGCAACTGACCGATGTACAGATGCGCGGCATCGTCGCCACCTCGCTGATGGTGATCAGCCTGATCTCGTTGATCGGCGTGGTCGGTGCGTTTCATGCCGGGATCAGTATCGAGCCGATGGGCTGGGTGTTTATCGGTTCGAGCATTGTCGGCATGTTGGCGGGGCGGCGCCTGTGCTCGGTGATCAAGGCGCGCACCTTGCAGGTGGGTTTTGCCACCCTGTGTGTGCTGGTGGCGGCGGGCATGCTGTTTCGGGCCCTCATTCAGGTGCCTTGAAATGCGGGCTACCTCCCGCTCCTGCGGGTATTGCGGTATCAGCGCCGCAGGTAGGCGCCGAAGTCGATGTCCCCGGCACTGAGAATCGCCTGCACCCGATTGTGCACATTCAATTTGCGCAGGATCGCCGAGACATGGGCCTTCACCGTGGTCTCGGCAATCTCCAGGCTATAGGCAATTTGCTTGTTCGAGTCGCCCTTGGTCATCCGCTCCAGTACCAGCAATTGCTTGCGGGTCAGGGCTTGCAGCAGCTCCGGCGCAAGCCCCAGGCACTCATTCATGCGCCGTTGTCCGCCGATTTTCTGGCTGCGAATAATGTCCGGCGGCAAATACACATTGCCGTTGAGAATCTGTTGGATCGCCTCGGTCATCTGCAGCCTGGGCGAGGACTTGGTGATAAACCCCACCGCGCCATAGGTGATGGCTTGCAGCACGACCTGCTTGTCCTGCTCGGCAGACACGATCACCACCGGAATCGTCGGCGACTCGTTGCGCAGGTTGATCAGGCCATTGAGGCCATGCATGCCGGGCATGTTCAGGTCCAGCAGGATCAGATCCAGGTCATCGTGCTCCTGGCTCAGGGCCAGGGCGCTGTCCAGGTCGCCGGTTTCCATCACTTCGCTGCCCGGGAACCCGTCGCTGATGACGCTGTGGATCGCTTCGCGAAACAGTGGGTGGTCGTCGGCAATCAGAATTTTGTACATGGACGTTCACCTTATTATTTTTGCGTATTCAAGCAGGTCCAATCCATACGCGCATGGGCCCATTACATGCCAGTCTCGATCCCTTGGGAATGCGACGATAGAGAGGGGAATCAGTACCAAAGTAGTAGATCGTGCCGTGCGTCGCGGTTCCAGGGCTACCCATTGGTCTGATTGCATTCAGTGCCGGATGGGTTAGTGTGGAGCGCATCTTCCAGAATAATAAAAACAGGCTTACCAATGAGCCCGAACCTGAGTCTCCTGCGTAAATTCGTTTCCCCTGAAATCATCTTTGGCGCCGGCTGCCGGCACAACGTAGGCAACTACGCCAAGACCTTTGGCGCGCGCAAGGTGCTGGTGGTCAGCGATCCCGGCGTGGTTGCTGTGGGCTGGGTGGCCGATGTCGAGGCCAGCCTGCAAGCCATCGGCATCGACTACTGCCTGTACACCGCCGTTTCGCCCAACCCTCGGGTTGAGGAGGTGATGCTCGGCGCCGAGGTCTACCGTGAGAACCATTGCGACGTGATCGTCGCCGTCGGCGGCGGCAGCCCGATGGACTGCGGCAAGGCCATCGGCATCGTGGTCGCCCATGGCTGCAGCATCCTCGACTTCGAAGGCGTCGACACTATCCGCGTGCCGAGCCCGCCGCTGATCCTGATCCCGACCACGGCTGGCTCCTCGGCGGATGTCTCGCAGTTTGTGATCATTTCCAACCAGCAGGAGCGCATGAAGTTCTCCATCGTCAGCAAGGCGGTGGTGCCCGATGTCTCACTGATCGACCCGGAAACCACGGCGAGCATGGACCCGTTTCTCTCGGCCTGTACCGGCATCGATGCGTTGGTGCATGCCATCGAGGCCTTCGTGTCCACCGGCCATGGCCCGTTGACCGATCCCCACGCGCTGGAGGCCATGCGTCTGATCAATGGCAACCTGGTGCAGATGATCGCCAACCCCGGCGACATCGCCCTGCGGGAGAAGATCATGCTGGGCAGCATGCAGGCCGGGCTGGCGTTTTCCAACGCGATCCTCGGCGCGGTGCATGCCATGTCCCACAGCCTTGGCGGCTTTCTCGACCTGCCCCATGGCCTGTGCAACGCAGTGCTGGTGGAACACGTGGTGGCGTTCAACTACAGCGCGGCGCCGGAGCGTTTCAAGGTGATTGCCGAGACCTTCGGCATTGATTGCCGGGGCCTCAACCACCGGCAAATCTGCGGCCGGCTGGTGGACCATTTGATCGCCTTGAAGCATGCGATCGGCTTCCACGAAACCCTCGGCCTGCATGGGATTCGAGTGGCGGACATTCCCTTTCTGTCGCAGCACGCCATGCACGACCCGTGCATCCTCACCAACCCGCGTGAATCCAGCCAGCGTGACGTCGAGGTCGTCTATGGCGAAGCTCTCTGACGATCAGCAACGGGCACTCGCCGGGCTGCTGGGGCTGGGCAACCACTCGGCGCGCAAGAGCCATTACCCCGAACTGACCGCGCGCCTCGACGAGCTGGAAGCCGAGCGCAAACGCTACATCCGCCTCAACGACGAATTGGAGCAGCGGGTCGCGGCGCGTACCGACGAGTTGCTGGAAGCCAACCGCAACCTGCAACAGCAAATCGCCCAGCGCGAGAAGATCGAACAGGACCTGCGCGATGCTCGGGATGCCGCCCAGGCCGCCAACCGCAGCAAGGACAAATACCTTGCCGCCGCCAGTCATGACCTGCTGCAACCCCTCAACGCCGCGCGCTTGCTGATTTCCACCCTGCGTGAGCGCCACTTGCCCAGCGTCGAACACGTGTTGGTGGAGCGCACCCACCAGGCCTTGGAGGGCGCCGAGGATTTGCTCACCGACCTGCTGGACATTTCCCGGCTCGATCAAGCGGCGGTCAAGCCGGACATCGCCCTGTACCGTCTCGACGAACTGTTCGCACCGCTGGTTTCTGAATTCCAGTCGGTGGCCGCGGCGTCCGGTCTGAACCTGCGGGCGCATACAGGTCGTTACGCAATCAACACCGACCTGCGGCTGGTGACGCGGATCCTGCGCAACTTTCTCAGCAACGCCTGCCGCTACACCAGCGCGGGCACCATCCTGCTGGGCGCCCGCCGCCGAGGTGAGCGGTTGCGCCTGGAGGTGTGGGACACCGGGCGCGGAATTGCGGCGGACCGTCTGGACGCCATCTTCCTGGAGTTCAATCAACTGGACGTGGGCCGCGCCGCCGACCGCAAGGGCGTGGGACTGGGGTTGGCGATTGTCGAGCGTATCGCCGAGGTCCTCGGTTATCCGGTGGCGGTGCGTTCGTGGCCGGGGCGCGGTTCGATGTTCAGCATCGAAGTCCCCATCAGCGAGGACATGCCGCTGCCCATCAGCGTGGTGGCCGCGCAACCGAGCACCGGCAACCCGCTGCCGGGGCGCCGCCTGCTGGTGCTGGATAACGAAGTCAGCATCCTCGACAGCATGAGCGCGCTGCTTGGGCAGTGGGGCTGCGAGGTGGTCACTGCGACCGATCAGGCCGGCGCACTGCTTGCGTTGCAGGGCAGGGCACCGGAGCTGATTCTCGCGGACTATCACCTGGACCATGGCGTGGTGGGCAGTGAGGTGGTGCACCAGTTGCGCGAGCATTTTGGCTGCAGGATTCCGGCAGTGATTATCACCGCCGACCGCACCGACCAATGCCGCCGTGCCTTGCAGCGGCTGGACGCGCCATTGCTCAACAAACCGGTCAAGCCCGGCAAGTTGCGGGCGGTGTTGACCCAGTTATTGGCCTAGCCACTTGATACCCGTCAACACCGGGCGTGACGCGTTGCCTCATGCTGTCGGCCTGATTTAAAGGCCGACGGAGAACCCCATGAGTGCCCCCGCAACAACTGCTGCTTCCTTCAAGTTGCCCTTGGGCCTGGTGGTCGGCGTACTGGTGATGGTCGGCGTGCTGCTGTTGCCGTTGCCGGCCGACTTGCCGGTGGCCGGGCACCGGATGCTGGCGATCCTCGCGTTTGCGGTGGTGGTGTGGATCACCGAAGCGGTCTCTTATGAGGCCAGCGCGATCATGATCACCTCATTGATGGCTTTTTTGCTCGGCACTGCGCCGTCGCTGCAAGACCCGGCGCACCTGATCGGTTCCAGCCCGGCCATCAGCATGGCGTTGACGGGGTTTTCCAACCCGGCATTGGCACTGGTGGCGGGTGCACTGTTTATCGCGGCAGCCATGACCCATACCGGCCTGGACCGGCGCATTGCGTTGGTCACCCTGACCCGCGTGGGTACCAGCACCCGGGGGATTCTCGTCGGGGCAATTGCCGTGACCATCCTCCTGAGCCTGGTGGTGCCCAGCGCCACGGCTCGCAGCGCGTGTGTGGTGCCCATCATGATGGGAGTGATTGCGGCGTTTGGGGTGGATAAGCGTTCGAATATCGCAGTTGGAATCATGATCGTCGTGGCCCAGGGCACGAGCATCTGGAACGTCGGCATTCAGACGGCGGCGGCGCAGAACCTGCTGACGGTTGGCTTTATGGACAAGATGCTGGGGCAGCGGGTGTCGTGGATCGACTGGTTGATCGCCGGGGCGCCGTGGGCGGTGATCATGTCGGCGGTGTTGTTGTTTTTGGTGTTGAAGTTGCTGCCGCCGGAGAGTGACAGCATTCCCGGGGGCAAGGAGGCGGTGGCGCAATCGCTGGTGGATATCGGGCCGATGACGGGGCCGCAGAAGCGCTTGCTGACGGTGTCGGTATTGCTGTTGCTGGCGTGGGCCACCGAGGGACGACTGCACAGCTTTGATACGACTTCGACGACGTATGCCGGGTTGGTGTTTTTGCTGATGCCGGGGATTGGGGTGATGACCTGGAAGGATGTGCAGTCGCGGATTCCGTGGGGCACGGTGATTGTGTTCGGGGTGGGTATCAGCCTGGGTACGGCGTTGCTGACGACCCAGGCGGGGCAGTGGTTGGGGTCGCAGGTGGTGGCGCATACCGGGTTGGATCAGGTGGGGCCGCTGGGGGTGTTTGCGATTCTGGGGGCGTTTTTGATCGTGATTCATTTGGGGTTTGCCAGTGCCACGGCGTTGACCTCGGCGTTGTTGCCAATTTTGATTGCGGTGTTGCAGACATTGCCCGGGGAGTTCAGTCGGCTGGGGATGACGATGCTCCTGGGGTTTGTGATGAGCTACGGGTTTATCCTGCCCATCAATGCGCCACAGAACATGGTGTGTTTGGGGACCGGCACGTTTACCGCGCGGCAGTTTGCCAAGGTCGGGATTTTGGTGACGCTGATTGGGTATGGGTTGATGTTGGTGTTTGCGGCTACGTATTGGAGTTGGTTGGGGTGGGTTTGAAGTGATTGCTGTAGGTGCTGATTAACTCGCTTGTAGCCCTTTTCTGAAAATCAATTTCCATCACCTGATTTTCTGCCGGTTAAGCCATTCCCGATTTTATATTTCGAGCTCTTCTTTTGGAGCAGGAATCAGGGAATGGCGACGGCTTACATCAACCACGAAGGGCACCGGTGCAGTGACCTGCGCAGTGCTCGGCGGTGCTGCTGGTGGCTATACGGGCGGAGCTGTCGCTGGCGGGTATGGCGCTGAGTTGGGTGAATTGCTGTATGTGGGTAAAGAACCGTGGACATAAGTATGGACACGTTAATTACGGTCATGCTGTGTATAGAAGTAATGGTTCTTGGCGGCATTGTGACTTATGTTAATTACAGAAAACTGGACGAGTTGGAGAGTTACTTCAGTGAGAATGAGGTGGTTCAGCGGAACAAGCGCTTTTGGCCCGGAAAAATGCCCTACGACAAAATGATGCGCATGGCTCTACTCGGGTCCCTTTTTATGATCCCTAGATCTTATATAAGAGATGGTGAGATGACCGAAGAGGAGTTCAATTCCGTTCCGTCGCACCTCAAACGCTGGGTTCTGTGGCCTGACTATCTGGGGATCCAGTGGTTGGTGTGCGCAGGCCTGTGGTACTTCCTGAAACCTTAGGCCTATGTTCTAACGGCGCATCATTCAGCGCCGTTTTGCCATCCCGACATGGCAAGATGAACGTTGCTCAGGTTTACTAGTCCCTGAGTAAGCGTTTTGCCGACCTTGCACGTCGGTTCATCAAGGCCACCGAATGGACAAATACACCCCCCACACCTGGCAGCCCCACGAGCGCCCGAGCCTGCCGGGCTCGCCGTCGACGCCGCTGCATTCCACCCGCAAACGCTGGGCCTACGCCTTGGTCGGCGTGCTGGTGGCAATCACCGGCGGCCTCGGCAACTCGCTGGTGATCGCCAATCTGGTGTACCTCCAGGGCGCCCTGGGTGCCACGACGGCCGAGATGGCCTGGCTCCCCGCCGCCTATGTCATGACCAACGTCTCCATGAACCTGCTGCTGGTCAAGTTCCGCCAGCAATTCGGCCTGCGGGCGTTCACCGAAGTGTTCCTGGTGCTCTACGCCCTGGTCACCTTCGGCCACCTGTTCGTCAACGACCTCAGCTCGGCGATTGCCGTACGGGCGGCCCACGGCATGGTCGGCGCCGCCCTCAGTTCCCTGGGCCTGTACTACATGATCCAGGCCTTCCCTGCGAAATGGCGGATGAAGGCCCTGGTCCTCGGCCTGGGCACCGCGCAACTGGCACTGCCCCTGGCTCGGCTGTTCTCCGAAGACCTGCTGCAAATCGCCGAATGGCGCGGCCTGTACCTGTTCGAACTGGGCATGGCCCTGACCTGCCTGGGCTGCGTGTTCCTGCTCAAGTTGCCCCCGGGCGACCGCTTCAAGACCTTCGAAAAACTCGATTTCCTGACCTTCGCCATCCTCGCCACCGGCGTCGCCTTGCTCTGCGCGGTGCTGTCCCTGGGCCGCATCGATTGGTGGCTGGAAGCGCCGTGGATCGGTATCGCCTCGGCCTGCTCGCTGGTGCTGATCATGGCCGGCCTGGCCATCGAACATAACCGCTCCAACCCGTTGCTGATGACCCGCTGGCTGGGCAGCGGGGCGATGATTCGCCTGGCGTTGGCGGTGGTGCTGATTCGCATGGTGCTTTCGGAACAGTCCACTGGCGCCGTGGGGTTCATGCAGATGCTGAACATGAGCAACGAGCAAATGCGCACGCTGTACTGGGTAATGCTGGCGGGGGCGATTGCCGGCCTGGCCGTCAGCGCGTTGACCATCAACCCGGCGCACCTGTTGATGCCGTTGATCATCTCCCTGGCTTTCATGGCCACCGGCTCGGTGATGGACAGTTTCTCCAGCAACCTCACGCGCCCGCAAAACATGTACATCAGCCAGTTCCTGCTAGGCTTTGGCGGCACGTTCTTCCTCGGGCCGACCATGGTATTGGGCACGAAAAACGTGCTGACCAACCCCAGGAACCTGGTGAGTTTCTCGGTGTTGTTCGGTATCTGCCAGAACCTCGGCGGCCTGATCGGCGCGGCATTGCTGGGCACGTTCCAGATCGTGCGGGAAAAATTCCATTCCAGCATGATCGTCGAACACCTGACCTTGCTCGATCCGCGTGTGGCGGCGCGGGTGGCCAGTGGCGGTTCGGCCTATGGCGGGGTGATTGCCGACCCCGAGTTGCGTAACCTGATGGGCATTCGCAGCCTGGCCACCGCAGCCACCCGTGAGGCGAATGTGATGGCCTATAACGATGTGTTCATGCTGATCGCGATCATCGCCATACTCACCATGATCTGGATTTTTATCCGCAGCCTCTGGCTGATGAGTACCACTAAAGCTGCCGCCAGTGCAGCGCCTCCCGTTCAACCCAGCGGCGCACTTTCTTCATGACCGAACCGACGACGACCACCACCAACGCCATCGCTTCCACGCCGGAAGGCACCGCGCCACCGAGCATGCCGGCCACCGAACCGCGCTCCTTGCGGGTGCGCATCATCTCTTCCATGGGCTTTGCCGCGATTGCGATCATCGGCGTGCTGATCGTGCTCTACGCCTGGCAGTTGCCGCCCTTCAGCAGCGCCGTGGAAACCACCGAGAACGCCCTGGTGCGTGGCCAGGTGACGATCATCGGGCCGCAGCTCAGCGGCTACGTGTATGAAGTGCCGGTGACGGACTTCCAGTACGTCAAGGCCGGGGATTTGCTGGTGCGCCTCGATGACCGCATCTACAAGCAGCGGTTGGATCAGGCCCTGGCGCAATTGGCGGTGCAGCAGGCGTCCCTGGCCAATGTGGTGCAGCAACGCAACAGTGCCGAGGCGACCATCAAGCTGCGTCAGGCCGCCTTGGCCGACAGTCAGGCCCAGGCGCGCAAGAGCACCGCTGACTTGCGCCGCAACGAAGAGTTGATCAGCGACGGTTCGGTGTCCAAGCGCGAGCTGGACGTGACCCGTGCCGCCAATGCGCAAACCATCGCAGCCGTGGCCCAGGCCCAGGCCAGCCTGGAAATCGCCCGGCAGGATTTGCAGACAGTGATCATCAATCGCGGTTCGCTGGAGGCGGCGGTGGCCAATGCCGATGCGGCGGTGGAGCTGGCGCGTATCGACCTGTCGAACACCCGCATCATCGCCCCGCGTGACGGGCAACTGGGACAGATTGGCGTGCGCCTCGGGGCCTACGTCAACAGCGGCGCGCAGTTGATGGCGCTGGTGCCGAACCAGTTGTGGGTGATCGCCAATATGAAGGAAACCCAGATGGACAACGTGCAGGTCGGCCAGCCGGTGACCTTCACCGTGGATGCCCTGGACCATCGCAAGTTTCACGGCACAGTGCAGCGTATTTCCCCGGCGACCGGCTCGGAATTCAGTTTGTTGCAGGCGGATAACGCCACTGGCAACTTCGTCAAGATCGCCCAGCGGGTGCCGGTGCGGATCACCGTCGACCCGGGGCAGGAGCAGAGTGAACGGCTGCGGCCGGGGTTGTCGGTGGTGGTGAGTATCGACACGGCGGGGCGCCTCAAGAACACCCCGCCCTAAGACACAATCGAGATCAAAAATGTGGGAGCGGGCTTGCTCGCGAATGCGGAGTGTCAGTCGCAGATGTGTTGACTGATCCACCGCATTCGCGAGCAAGCCCGCTCCCACATTGGTGTTGTGTTGTTAGAGGGTTTTGTATTGCAGGCTGAAACTCAGTTCTGCCGACTGGCCTTGTTCCAATAGCTTCAACCCCGGCCTACCCGGCAGGTGATGGGCATTCACCGGATGACTCACCGGCTCGAAACAGAAAAAATCCAGCCCCGGCGGGCAGTACAGCAGGTAGTAGTCGCTGCCGGTGGCCTGGCATTCCAGGATGTAACCCAACTCTGGCTGTTGGATGACGCAGCGCCCGTCCCATTGGCCAAAACCGTTATCCACCAGCGCCTCGGGCAACGACTTGAGCCGTTGGAAATCCCACTCGGCGGGCACGGCAGCCAGGCCCGTCGGCAATTTCGCCGCATCACTCATCCACACCTGCCCAGCTTTGGCCTGCAATTGTGTGCCAGGCCTGCGGGGCAGATACGGATGCAATCCCAGGCCATGCCACGCTGCGTTTTCTGCCAGGTGCGTGACGCGCAAGGTGATGCTCAACTTGCCGTCCTTCAACTGAACCCGCTGCTCGGCGCGATACGCAAAGGGTGTGCTGCTGTCCAGTTGCAACACCACTTCGTCTGCCGTCTGGCTGACCACCTGCCACACCTGTTGCCAGGCGCTGCCATGAATCGGCAGCGGGTCCAGCGGGCTGTTGGGTTCAAGTCCCAACCACCCAGACGGGTTATCAAAGCCACCTTCGGCCACCCGGTTCGACCAGGGCGCCAGTGGGAAACACCCCAGCTTGCCCGGCAAACCGGTGCCCAGTGCGTGTTGATCAGTAGGGCGCAGCAAGGGTTGGCCGCTGCTGCGCACGGTCCAGTTGACGAGGCTGCCACCCAACGCTGGCGCCAGCGTCAGGTGGGTGAGGTTGTCTTCGAGTTCAAGCATCAGCGCACCCTTGATCGTTCCCACGCTCTGCGTGGGAATTCATCCTGTGACGCTCTGCGTCACGGTTTTAAGAGCGGACGCAGAGCGTCCATGGCGGCGTTCCCCCGCAGAGCGTGGGAACGATCAGTTCATAACACCAGCCCAGGCAACCACAACGACAACGCCGGAATGTAGGTCACGGCCAGCAGCACCAAAAACAGTACGCCATAAAACGGCAGCAGTGCCTTTACGGTCTTCTCGATGCTGACCTTGCCCACCGCCGCCCCCACAAACAGCACTGCGCCCACTGGCGGAGTGATCAGGCCGATGCCGAGGTTCACCAGCATGATCATGCCGAACTGCACCGGGTCGACGCCGATACCGAGAATCACCGGCATCAGGATTGGCGTCAGGATCAAAATCAGCGGCGCCATGTCCATCACCGTGCCCAGCAACAGCAGCATGGCGTTGATGCACATCAGGATCACATAGCGGTTGTCCGACAGGGTCAGGAACATCGTGGTGATTTTCGCCGGGATCTGCATCAGGGTCATGATGTAGCCGAAGCTGGCGGCGAACGCGATCAGGATCATCACGATGGAAATGGTGCGCACCGTGCGGTGCATCAGCTTGGGCAGCTCGCTCCATTTGTAGTCGCGGTAGATGAACATGGTCACGAAGAACGCCCACAGCACCGCAATCGCTGCGGACTCGGTGGCGGTGAAGATGCCCGACAGAATCCCGCCAAGAATGATCACCATGGCCATCAAGCCCCACAGGGCGTCGGCGCAGATTTTCAGTGCCTGTTTCAGGGGGATCACTTCGCCTTTGGGGTAGTTGCGCTTTTTCGCGAAGATCAGGCACAGCACCATCAGGCAGGCGCTCATCAGCAGGCCCGGGACCACGCCAGCCATGAACAGCGAGGCAATGGACACGGTACCGCCGGCCGCCAGGGAGTAGAGCACCGAGTTGTGGCTGGGGGGCGTCAGCAAGGCTTGCACCGAGCCGCTCACGGTGACAGCGGTGGCGAACTCACGGGGATAACCACGGCGCTCCATTTCCGGAATCAGCACCGAACCGACGGACGCCGTATCGGCCACCGACGAACCCGAGATCGCGCCAAAAAACGTCGAGGCCATGATGTTCACCAGGGACAAACCGCCACGCACAAACCCCACCAGCACCCCGGCAAACGCCACCAGGCGCCGGGACATGCCGCCTTCGGCCATGATCGCCCCGGCCAGCACGAAGAACGGAATCGCCATCAGCGAAAACTTGTTCACCCCGCCAGCCACCTGAATCATCAGGGCCTGGAACGGAATGTCGATCCACCACGCGCCGATCAGCGCAGAAAGCCCCAGGGCGTAGGCCACCGGCATGCCAATCAGGATCAAGGCGATAAAGCTGCCCAACAGAATCAACGCGTCCATTCAGGCAGCCCCTTCACTTTCTTCAACCAGGTCGAAGCGCACGACCCGACGGTTGCTCTGGTCACCCAGCAGGAGTTTTTCCAGCACAAAAATCAGCGTCAGCAAACCGCCAATCGGGATCGGCATATAGGTGATGCCCACCCGCAAGGTCGGCATGGCGCTCATGAACTGGTTCCAGGTGGACAGGCACAACTTGCTGCCCCAGATCGCCATGAACAGGCAGATGGTGCCCATCAGCAGTTGCGAGACGATGCCGACGATGTGGCGCTGGCCAGGCGGCAGGCGGTCGGTGACCATGGCCACCGACATATGCGCCCCGGCGCGGTAACTGGCGGCGGCGCCGACAAAGGTGAACACCAGCATCAGCAGGATGGCGGTGGGCTCCGGCCAACTGGAGCCGGTGCCGAGGACGTAGCGGGCGAAGATGCCCCAGGGGATGATCAGCGCGACGCCGAGAACGGCAAGGCCGGCGACCCAGATGCAGCTCATGTAAATGCGGTCGTTGATGCGCAGCAGTAAATTCTTCATGGCGTTCACCGTGACCGGGCGCGTCGATGCCGACCGCGCCGGGCCTTTTCTATGAGAGGCGGTTGGGTTACTCGACGGCTTCGATGCGCTTGATCAGGTCGGCGTAAGGGGCGCCGTACTTGTCACGAATCGAAGCGGTGGCCTCATAGAACGGTTTTTTGTCGATGTCGATGAACTCCACACCGGCGGCCTTGAGCTTGGCTTCACTGCTGGCGGACTTGGCGTCCCACAGCTCGCGCTCCTGGATCTGCGCGGCCTTGGCGGTGTTTTTCACCAGCACCTGTTGCTCGGGGGTGAGCTTGTTCCAGGTGATTTTCGACATCACGATGGGCTCGGGCAGGATCAGGTGGCCGGTGAGGCTGTAGAACTTGGCGTTCTGGTAGTGGTTGTGTTCCAGCAGGGTGGGCGGGTTGTTTTCCGCGCCGTCGATCACCCCGGTCTGCAGGGCGCTGAAGATCTCGCCGGTGTCCATGGCAATGCCGTTGCCGCCCATGGCGTTGATGGTTTCGATGAAGATCGGGTTGCCCTGCACGCGGATCTTCATGCCCTTGAGGTCTTCGATCTTGCGCACCGGTTTCTTGGTGTAGAGGTTGCGCGTGCCGCCGTCCATCCAGGCGAGGGCCACCAGGTTGAATTCGGAGTTGGTGATCTTGGCGAGGATTTCATCACCAATCTCACCGTCGATGACCTTGCGCATGTGCACCTGGTCACGGAACACGAACGGCATGTTGAACACGTTTACGTCCGGCACCACCGGGCCGACGATGCCGAGGCTGACCCGGGCCATCTGGATCGCCCCGACCTGGGCTTGTTCGACCACTTCCTTTTCCGAGCCCAGCACGCCGCCGGGGAACATCTTGAAGGTCAGGCCGCCGTTGCTTTCGGCCACCAGGGTTTTACCCAGCCGTTCTTCGGCGACGACGGTGGGATAGCCGGCGGGGTGAATGTCGGCGAACTTGATTTCCAGTGCGTGGGCGGTGCTGCCGAGGGTGAAAACGAACGGGAGTGCAGCGGCGAGCAAGGTGCGTTTGAAGTCCATGGGGTGTCTCTCCAGTCTTGTTATTGTTTTGTTCAAGGCACAGCGATGCAGCTAGAGGATGAAGTGCGGTTCGGCCATTCCCTGTACGCCAGGGTTGAGGGCGAAGACGCCGCCGGCCAGGGAGTGGGGGCTGTGGTCGTCGCGGATCGAGGTGACGAACAAGGTGTCCAGGCGGCTGCCGCCGAAGGCGCACATGGTGGGTTTTTTGACCGGCACGGCCAGTGAACGGTCGAGGCGACCGTCGGGGGTAAAACGGTGCACCAGCCCGGCGTCGTTGGCACAGATCCAGTAGCAGCCTTCAGCGTCGACGGCGGCCCCGTCGGGGCGGCCGAGGAACTGGTGCATGTCCACAAACAGCCGACGATTGGACGGCGTGCCGCTGTCGATGTCGTAGTCGAAGGCCCAGATTTGCTGCACCAGCGGGTGCGAGTCCGAGAGGTACATCGTGCGCCCGTCGGGGCTGAAGGCCAGGCCGTTGGGGGTGATCAAACCGTTGAGCTCCGTGTGCACGGGTTGGCCGGCTTGATAGCGATAAAGCACACCCTCAGCCGCATTCGCGCCCATGTTCAGCACCATGCTGCCAGCCCAGAACCGGCCCTGGCGATCACAGCGGCCATCGTTCAGCCGCATGTCCGGTCGGGCGTGCTCGACGCTGGCCAACGGCGCGGTGTCGAGCCTGCCGTCATCGTGGGGCGTCAGCTGGAAAAACCCGGTTTCCATGCCCGCGACCCAGTTGCCCGTCGTGGTGGGGGCGATGCAGGCGAGCATCTGCGGGGTTTTCCAGGCTTGCACCTGGCCGCTGGTGGCACTCCAGCGCTGCAGCTCGGCGTTGGGAATGTCCACCCAGTACAGGGCGTTTTCCTCGGGCACCCACACCGGGCATTCACCTACGGCGTTGCGGGCGTCGACAATCAGTTCTGCTTGCATGGCCACTCATTCCCTTGGGTTGGTCTGTGGTCAGTCACCGAACGGGCCGGCGGCACAAAACGCACCGCCCTGGTACACCCGCGCCGGGTCGTCGATGGCGGGCAGCGGCTGGGCTTCCACCTGTTTGCGGAACACCTCGGAGGTGTCCTGCGGGGTGAAGCCCAGGTGGGCGGCAAAGCGGTTGTCCCACCAGACGTCGAGGTTATCCGACATGCCGTAGACCACGGTGTGGCCGACGTTGGGTGTGTACAGCGCGCGTTCGAGCAGTTGGGTGAGGTCGTCGAAGCTCAGCCAGGTGTGCATCATCCGGCGGTTCTGCGGTTCCGGGAACGAGGAGCCGATGCGGATGCTGACGGTCTCGATGCCGTAGCGGTCGAAGTAGAAACTGGCCATGTCCTCGCCGTAGGATTTGGACAGGCCGTAGTAACTGTCCGGACGGCGCGGGGAGTGGGCGTCGAGGACTTCGCCCTGCTTGTAGAAACCGATGACGTGGTTGGAGCTGGCGAAGATGACGCGCTTGACCCCATGGCGGCGGGCGGCTTCATAGATGTGGAAGACCCCGCAGATGTTCGCGCCCAGTACTTCCTCGAACGAGCGCTCCACCGACACGCCGCCGAAATGCAGGATCGCGTCGACGCCTTCCACCAGGTGGTGCACGGCCTGTTTGTCGGAAAGATCGCAAGGCAGCACTTCTTCGCCGTCGTCAGCGGCCGGGGCCATGTCGGCGATGTCCGACAGCCGCAGTACCTTGGCGTAAGGGCGCAGGCGTTCGCGCAAGACTTTACCCAAGCCACCGGCGGCGCCGGTGAGCAGCAAACGGTTGAACGGGGTAGGGGCTGTGGTGGTGGTCATGGTGGTCCCGTTATTGTTGTAGGTTGTCGTATGACTAATCCGAAGTATCGTTAGGCTTTCCTACACTTGTCAACGCGCTATTGGTCGAAGTTGATAGTGGGTCAGCGCTGTCCTGTGGTGAGGGAGCTTGCTGTGGAGAGAGAGCTTGCTGTGGCGAGGGAGCTTGCTCCCGCTGGAGTGCGAAGCGCTCCCAAGATTTTGGGGCCGCTGCGCAGCCCAGCGGGAGCAAGCTCCCTCGCCACAGGGAGCTCTCTCTCCACAGTCAGCTCTCCCGCCACAAAAGCCTTTCCGGTTGTTTGTAAACCGCTATAACAACGACAGTGGGTAACTGATGAATATCCGGTTCTCATCAAACTCGTTGGTACTGAAATCCCGGCGCATTGTCGCGTTGCGCCACCGCACATTCAGGTCCTTCAGCGCGCCGCTCTGCACGGTGTAGGCCAGTTCCGACTCGCGGCCCCATTCCTTGCCGTTGGTGATCGCCCCGGTGTGCACGTTATCGCCGCTGATGTAGCGGTTCATCATGGTCAGCCCGGGAATGCCCAGTACCACGAAGTTGAAGTCGTGCCGCACCTGCCAGGACTTTTCCTTGGCGTTGTCGTAACTGGCGTTGTAGCTGTCGTTGGCCAGGGTGCCGCCGCTGGTGCCGTTGACCCGCATCCAGGCGCTGTCGCCGGTGAGTTTCTGCAGGCCGATATAGAAGCTGTTGCCTTTGTATTTGGCCGAGAGCAGGGCGAACGCGGTTTTGTTGTCGAGGTCGCCGGCCAGGGCCTTGCCGTCCTCCTTGCCGGTGAAGTACCCGAGGTTGGCGCCCAGGGTCCAGTCGCCCACGGGTTGGCTGTGGGTGAGGTTGAAATACTGTTGCTGATAGATGTCGCTCAGCTCGGCGTACCACACGCCCACTTGGGTGCGCTTGTCGTTGAAGGTGTATTCGCCGCCGCCGAAGTTGAAGCGGTCCGAGGTGAACGCAGCTTTGCCGTTGAGGAACAGGTCATCCATGCTCGCGTCGTTGCGCGGGCTGTTGCCGCGGAACTGGCCGCCGTACAGGGTCAGGCCAGTGATTTCGCTGGAAGTGACCTGGCCGCCTCGGAAGGTTTGCGGCAGTGAGCGACCGTCATCCGAACGCAGGATCGGCAGCACCGGCATCCATTCGCCGACTTTCAATTCAGTCTTCGACAACCGGGTTTTCAGCGCCACGCCCAGGCGGCCGAAATTGTCCGCGGGGCGGCCATCGCTGCCGATCGGCAGCAACTGGGTGCCGGCGGTGCCTTTGCCGCCGTCGAGTTTCTGCGAGTACAGGCCCAGCACGTCGAGGCCGAAACCGACGGTGCCTTGGGTGAAGCCGGACCTGGCGTCGAGAATGAAGTTTTGCGTCCACTCCTCGGCCTTGCCCTGGGGGTAGGCGGGGTTGGTGAAGTTGCGGTTGAAGTAGGCGTTGCGCAGGTTGAGCGTGGCGGTGGCGTCGTCGATGAAGCCTTCTGCCGAGGCGGTGACGGGGAGGGTGAGGGCCAGGCTGCTCAAACCGATGGCGGCGAAACGGGTGGTGCAGGAGAAATGGCGGACGTGTTGGCTCACAGTGACGCTCCGTTGTCTTTTTGTTGTTTTTATTTTTTGTTATACGTTGTCGTACAACATTGGTGGCGATATTTGCGAGGTTTTACCGGGTTGTCAATCGAAAGTTATACGATGACCCCCTGTGTGAAGGAAGCCAGTGGAGGAGGGGTTATCCGGCTGCAACCATGGGCGGCAAGGTACCAAGCAGCGAAACGGCGGCTACCGCCGAAACACCTAGTAACCATTCAATCATCACGCTGGCCTTCAACGCAGGCAGTCGCTGCTCACAGTTGTGAATCCGCAGGCGGTTCAACAGTGCCAACGCGAGCATGCCGAACACCAGCAGCACCTTGATCAGCAGGATCAGGGCGAACCCAGTGAACAAGGGTGTCGGCCAGAACTGCCCGGTGAGCACCCGCACGTTGATCAGGCCGGTCACCAGCAATCCCGTCACCAGCCCATAACCGATGCCGCTGAAACCCTTGAGGATCGGTTCCAGTGGATAGCGGGGCGATTGCCTGAGGATCAGCACCAGCAGGAGCAAGCCACCCAGCCAGGCACCGACACACACCAGGTGCACCACCTGATTGAGGATCAGCAGTTGCCCCGCCACGCCATTGAGCATGGCGCCATGGCCTACCGGTGCCAGCGTCGCCAGCAGCAATGCACAGAGCGGCAGGCGCACGGCCTTCCACGGCGTCATCAAGCCGAGCACCAGCAGCACGTTCAGCACCAGGTGCCAGGTCCAGACCTGGCCGAAGAAGGTTTTACCCAGCACCAACCGCACCGTCGACAGCTCCAGCGCGCCCAGCCCGACACCGGCCATGCTCGCACTGATCAACAGCAACCACGCCACCCCCGACACCAATGCCAGCCACGCCAACCCTTGGGTGATGCGCGCCAGTTGGCGGTCCAGCACCGGTTGCGGTCCCGCGCCCAGCAGCCAGGGCCTGAACACACAGGCCCCGAACATCAACAGCACCACGATGAAATGCAGGAAGCGGCACAGCACCAGCAGGGTGGCCATGAATTATTGGCCGACCTTGAAGCTGTATTCACCGTTGCTCTTATGGGTATCCACCGAGACGGCGTTCCACACCACTTTGTAGGTGCCGGCGGCCAGTGGTGCGGCCGGTGTCACCACCAATACTTTCTTGTCGGCGTCCGGGGTTTCCAGGCCTTTGATCGCGACTTCGGTACCGTCCTTGCTCAGGGACACCTTGGTGAAGGTCGCTTCAACGCCTTCGCTGAACGTCAGGCGCAGGTCCTTGGGGGCGGCGACGCTGCTGTCGGCGGCAGGCTCCGAGCTTTTCAGGTGAGCGTGGGCAAACGCGGCCGAGGCGCCCAGCAGGGAAGCCAGCAGGGCGACGGTGGTGAGGGTTTTCTTGATCAACATTGTTCAATACCTTCAGGTGAGAGTCAGTCGTTCGGCAGTGCCATGTGCAACAAGGGAAAGGGCTTGCCTTCGCCATCGACCGGCGAGCGGCCAGTCTGGGTAAAACCATAGTGCAGATAGAAACCCACGGCCTGTGGATTCTGCTCGTTCACGTCGACCCGCAGGGTGTCGTGGCGGGCGCGCACGAAGTCCAGCAACTGGCGGCCGATGCCCTGGCCTCGCCGGCTCGGGTCGATAAACAGCATCTCGACAGTGTTGCCGCCGGTGCCGACGAAGCCGGCAATGCCTTGGGCGTCTTCGTACACCCACACCTCAAGGGCGGGCATGGGCAGGTAGCAGTCGCGCACCAGGGGCAGCAGGCGCTGGATGTCGTCTTCGCTGAGAAAGTCATGGGTGGCGCGCACCGAGCGTTCCCACAGTGCGCCAAGCACCGGGTCGTCGCACGCGTCTCGCAGTCGAATAGTCATGGAGATGATCCTTCGAGGGGATGGCGATGCTAACCAATCCGCTTTCCACGGGGAAGGTGCTTGTACGAAGTTTCACCGTGGCGTGTCGCCGGGACCTAGAGCCGATGGTAGTCTTGAAGCCATGTTGTTGTCAGGGAGCCCTTATGGGCAATCACAAGATCGGTATTCGTCGGGTCAACGTCGAAAAGATTCTGCTGGCGGCGGAAAAGGTTTTCGCCGAGAAGGGCTATGGCAGCACCGCCATGGCCGACATCGCCGAAGAAGTGCAACTGCCGCGCTCCAACCTGCATTACTACTTCAGCACCAAGAGCGAGCTGTACAGCGCGGTGTTGTTCGACCTGCTGGAAGTGTGGAAACAGGACGCCTTGTGCTTCGAGATGTTCGACGACCCGCGGGTGGTGCTCAGCAGCTACATCCGAGCCAAGATGCAACATTCCCGCAGCCGGCCCTATGGTTCGAAAGTCTGGGCGAATGAAATCATCCATGGCGCGCCGACCCTGGGGGAGGCGCTGGATGTGAGCCTGTATGACTGGGCCAAGATGAAGGAAGCGAAGATTCGCCAGTGGGTGGAAGACAAGCGGATCTTGCCGGTGGAGCCGTCGAGCCTGCTGTATATGATCTGGGCGTCGACCCAGCACTATGCCGACTTTGATCACCAGGTGAAGATCCTGAATGACCACCAGCCGTTGTCGGACATGCAGTTTGAGCGGGCGGTGCAGACAGTGACGAGTGTGATTTTACGGGGGATTGGGTTGGAGCCGTAGATCGTTCCCACGCTCCGCGTGGGAATGCCGCTCTGGACGCTCTGCGTCCGCTCTTAAGGTCGTGACGCGGAGCGTCAACGGATGCATTCCCACGCGGAGCGTGGGAACGATCATTCAGGCTACACCGCCTCGCGGTAGGGATTGCGCGGATCCTGCGTCCAGTTCAAAAACGGCTTCCCGGTCTCCACCGGCACCATCTCGATACAGTCCGCCACTGGGCAGGTGATCTGGCACAGGTTGCACCCCACGCACTCGTCATCAATCACCTCGTACTTATGCGTCCCGTCCGCCTGCTTCAAGCTGGCAATCGCCTGGTGCGACGTATCTTCGCAGGCAATATGGCAACGCCCACAGCCAATACACGCCTGCTGATCAATCTTGGCGATCACCTGGTAATTGATATCCAGGTACTTCCAATCCGTCGTATTGCCCACCGCCCGCCCGGAAAACGCCTGCAGGCTGCTGTAGCCCTGGCTGTCCATCCACCGCGACAGCCCGTCCTTCATCTCTTCGACAATCCGAAACCCATGCAGCATTGCCGCCGTGCACACCTGCACCGCGCCGCAGCCCAGCGCCACGAATTCCGCCGCATCGCGCCAGTTGCCAATCCCGCCAATCCCGCAGATCGGCAAGCCTTGTGTCTGAGGGTCCCGGGCAATCTCCGCCACCATGTTCAACGCAATTGGCTTTACCGCCGAGCCGCAGTAACCACCGTGAGTGCTTTGGGTGCCCACCATCGGCAGGGCGACCATGCGCTCCAGGTCGACACTGGTGATGGAGTTGATGGTGTTGATCAGCGACACCGCATCCGCGCCACCGCGATAGGCCGCCCGCGCTGCTACGCGAATGTCGGTGATGTTCGGTGTGAGCTTGACGATCACCGGCAGCGAACAATAGGTCTTGCACCAGCGGGTCACCTGTTCCACGTACTCCGGCACCTGGCCCACCGCCGCGCCCATGCCGCGTTCCGGCATGCCGTGGGGGCAGCCGAAGTTCAGCTCGATGCCGTCGCAGCCGGTGGCTTCCACCAGCGGCAGGATGTTTTTCCACGACGCTTCTACACACGGCACCATCAGCGACACGATCAGTGCGCGGTCGGGCCAGTCTTTTTTCACCTGGGTGATTTCTCGCAGGTTGATCTCCAGGGAACGGTCGGTAATCAGCTCGATATTGTTGATGCCGAGCACTTCACGGTTGGCACCAAAGTGCGCGGAGTAGCGCGATGAGACGTTGACCGCGGCCGGGTCTTCGCCGAGGGTTTTCCAGACGACGCCGCCCCAGCCGGCTTCAAAGGCGCGGACCACGTTGTAGGCCTTGTCGGTAGGCGGCGCGGAGGCCAGCCAGAAGGGATTGGGGGCTTTGATGCCGGCGAACACAATCGAGAGATCGGCCATTACGCAGCCTCCACATTCAGCGTGAGTTGGGCGTGCATGGCTTGCGCGGCCAGCTTGCCGTGTTGCACGGCCTGGACGGTGAGGTCCTGGCCGAGGCTGACGCAATCGCCACCGGCATACACACCGGGGATGCTGGTGCGCAGCTGTTCGTTGACGAAGATACGATCGCCCTGGCGTTGCAACTGGTGGGCCAGCGGGTCGTGCAGCGCCGCGTCGTCGAACCCTTGGCCGATGGCCTTGAAGATGGCGTCGGCGGCCAGTTCGAAGGTTTCGCCGGTGGCTTGCAGGCGACCATCGACCATGCGGGTACGGGCGAAACGCATGCCGCGCACATGGCCCTGGTCGTCGAGCAGCACCTCTTCGGGCTGGGCCCAGGTCAGCAGGCGTACCTGGTTGGCCTTGGCGATGTCCTGCTCGTGGCCGGTGGCGCCCATTTCACTCAGGCCCCGGCGGTACACCAGGTTGACGTCACGGGCACCGAGGCGGGCCATTTGCACGGCCATGTCGATGGCCGTGTTGCCAGCGCCGAGGACAATGCAGCGGTCGGCCAGGGGCAGTTGGCTGAGGTCATCGGCCTGGCGCAGTTCACGGATATAGTCGGTGGCGGCGAGCAGGCCGGGGGCATCCTCGTGAGGCAGGCCGAGCTGTTTGCTGGCGGCCAGGCCGAGGCCGAGGAACACCGCATCGAATTGCTGGTGCAGCTCGCTCAAGGTCAGGTTGTCGCCCAGGCGCTGGCCGTGACGGATCTCGATGCCGCCGATTTGCAGGAGGAAATCCAGTTCCTTTTGCGCGAAGTCATCCACCAGTTTGTACTTGGCGATCCCGTATTCATTCAGGCCGCCGGCTTTTTCCCGGGCTTCGAAAATCACCACGTCATGGCCGTGCAGGGCGCTGCGATGGGCGCAGGACAAGCCCGCAGGCCCGGCGCCGACCACCGCGATGCGTTTGCCGGTGGGCGCGGCGCGCTGGAACGGGTGTTCGCTGAAGTGCGCGTTGTCCACCGCGTAACGCTGCAACAGGCCGATCAGCACCGGGGCACATTCCTCGGCGTTGTTGCGCACGCAGGCTTGCTGGCAAAGAATTTCTGTCGGGCAGACCCGGGCGCAACTGCCGCCGAGGATATTCGCCGAGAGAATCTTCTGCGCGGCGCCCTGGACGTTTTCCGTGTGGATATTGCGGATGAACGAGGGGATATCGATTTCGCTGGGGCACGCGTTGACGCACGGCGCGTCGTAGCAGTAGAGGCAGCGCGACGCTTCCAGTCGGGCTTGCCGGGCGTTGAGCGGCGGCGCCAGGTCGGTGAAATGCGCGGCGAGGGCTGCCGCATCTTCATGAGGGTGGGGAAGATGGTTCAGGGTCTGGATCACGGTATTGGCCTCACGGTTTTTGAGGTGCTGCCTCTGGTGGGCAGTGGTTTTTTTGTTGCCTGTACCGGCCTCATCGCAGGCAAGCCAGCTCCCACATTTGAATGTATTCACCGCTCAAAAATGTGGGAGCCGGGCTTACCCGCGATAGGCCGAAGGCCGCTTTCAGCGTTTCACAGCAACCGGCCTGGAACGCTCCGCCCGCTTGCTCAACTGCTCAAACACCGGCGGATACGTCGGCCGTTCGATATACCGTCCCGCACCTCGCTCGGCGCGCAAATCCCCATCCGCCCAGACCAGCTTGCCCTGGCTGACGGTGTGGCTCGGCACGCCGCGCACGGTCTTGCCTTCGAAGATGTTGAAGTCGACTTTCTGGTGGTGAGTCTTTGCAGAAATGGTCCGTGTGCCTTGCGGGTCCCACAGCACCAGGTCAGCATCGGCTCCCACGCGGATCGCCCCTTTGCGCGGGTACAGGTTGAAGATCTTCGCGGTGTTGGTGGAGGTCAGCGCGACAAACTCCTGCATCGACAAGCGCCCGGTGTTCACGCCTTCATCCCACAACAGCGCCATGCGATCTTCGATACCGGCGGTGCCATTGGGGATCTTGCTGAAGTCATCCCGCCCGGCAGCTTTTTGTTCGGCGCAGAAGCAGCAATGGTCGGTGGCGGTGGTGTGCAGGTTGCCTGACTGCAGGCCATGCCACAGCGCCTCCTGATGCCCGCGTGGGCGGAAGGGCGGGCTCATCACGTAGCCGGCCGCAGTCTGCCAGTCGGGGTGTTGATACACGCTGTCGTCCAGCAGCAGATGCCCGGCCAAGACTTCGCCGTACACCGGCTGGCCCTTGCTGCGGGCGTAGGTGATTTCATCCAGCGCTTCCTGGGTGGACACGTGCACCAGGTACAGCGGGGTGCCGATGGTTTCGGCAATCCGGATCGCCCGGCTGGCGGCTTCGCCTTCCACCTGCGAAGGCCGCGACAACGGATGCGCTTCAGGCCCGGTAATGCCCTGGGCCATCAGCTTGCGTTGCAGGTGATACACCAGCTCGCCGTTTTCGGCATGCACCGTCGGCACCGCGCCCAGTTCCAGGCAGCGTTCGAAGCTCGCCACCAACGTATCGTCGGCGGCCATGATCGCGTTCTTGTACGCCATGAAGTGCTTGAAGCTGTTGATGCCGTGGTGGCTGACCAGCTCGGCCATTTCCTCGCGGACCTGCTCGCTCCACCAGGTAATGGCCACGTGAAAACCGTAGTCCGACGCCGACTTCTCGGCCCAGCCGCGCCACTGGTGAAAGGCTTCCAACAGGGATTGCTGTGGGTTGGGAATCACAAAGTCGATGATCGACGTGGTGCCGCCCGCCAACCCGGCGGCCGTGCCGCTGAAAAAGTCTTCACTGGCCACGGTGCCCATGAAGGGCAATTGCATATGGGTATGGGGATCGATGCCGCCGGGCATCAGGTATTGACCGCTGCCATCGAGTATCTCGGTGCCGGCGGGAATATCCAGATCAGTGCCAATGGCGCGGATTAGACCGTCTGCGCATAAAACATCAGCTCGGTAACTTTCATCATGGGTAATAACGGTAGCGCCACGGATCAACAGCGACATGTCGAGTTCCTCACAGGCTTGACCGGCTTGTGCCAGTTCTAAGTGTTGTCATGCATCGCGCCGCTGGAGAATTAATTCCTGTCAGCGGTGACAGGAATAGAAACTAGCCCGAGTTTTTCGAATGAGCAAGAATATTTTTTATAAGCTTATATAGATATTAAGTAATTGAATTTTAACGATAAAAAATAAAAATCACCAAAATGTAGCGGCCTCTCACCATTTTGACGCACTTGACAGGTTCTCAATATGAGCAACATTTCCTATTGCAAATCAGACGCTTGAGACATGCCTCTTGACGGGGCCGGTAAATAAAAATAATTGTGTTGCACCAGATTGAGTCCTGAGGGTTCGGACAACTTCTGCGTTATTTGGCCTGAGTAACGCTGAAAGTAACGAGAGGCTCTTCGGTCGAGACAATAAAGCTGATAAACATCAGCAAGTTATACAAGCGGTGCGGGCAGGTTGACGGTTTACGGCACGGTTATTGAGTGCGGTGGCGGTTGGCCGGGTCCCGGATGTCATGTTGTCAACGCGGTACTCCGGCCATCCCGTGCACGTCACGGGGTGAGCAAAAATAATTCGAAAAAACCGTGGAGCGGCCATGCAACAGAACAGATCGCAAGTCATTGAACGCAACGGCCTGTACGAACTCGACGCCGGCCCCGACGTCCTCGACAGCCCCCGTTACAACCACGACATGGCACCGACCAAGGTGCGCGAACGCACCTGGAACAAGTGGCACATCACCGCGCTGTGGATCGGCATGTCGGTGTGTGTGCCGACCTACACCCTGGGTGGCGTGCTCACCGCGTACTTCGGGTTGTCGGTGGGCGAGGCGCTGATGGCGATCCTGCTGGCCAATATCGTGGTGTTGATCCCGCTGACCCTCAACGCCTTCCCCGGTACCAAGTACGGCATCCCGTTTCCGGTGTTGCTGCGCTCGTCCTTCGGCGTGCTCGGTTCCAACGTGCCGTGCCTGATTCGCGCCCTGGTGGCGTGTGGTTGGTTCGGCATCCAGACGATGTTTGGCGGCCTGGCGATTCACCTGTTTCTCGGCTCAGTGTTTGAGGGCTGGAAATCCCTTGGCGGCACCGGTGAAGTGATCGGTTTCATGATTTTCTGGACCCTGAACCTGTGGGTGGTATTGCGTGGCGCCGAGTCGATCAAATGGCTGGAAACCCTGTCGGCACCGCTGCTGGTGGCGGTGGGAATCGGGCTGCTGGTGTGGGCGCTGCCGAATGTCTCGCTGAGCGAATTGATGGCGATCCCGCCCAAGCGTCCCGAAGGCGCGAGCCTCACCGGCTACTTCATGGCGGGCCTGACGGCGATGGTAGGTTTCTGGGCCACCTTGTCATTGAACATTCCCGACTTCAGCCGCTACGCCAAGAGCCAGAAAGACCAGATCCTCGGGCAGATTTTCGGTCTGCCGCTGACCATGTTCCTGTTCGCCGCCCTCGGCGTGATCATGACCGCCGCCTCGGTGAAACTGGTGGGTGTCAGCGTCTCCGACCCGGTTACCCTGATCGGCCACATCCAGAGCCCGATATGGGTGGCCGTGGCCATGGCGCTGATCATCATCGCCACCTTGTCCACCAACACCGCGGCGAACATCGTCTCGCCCACCAACGACTTCCAGAACATCGCGCCCAAGCTGATCAACCGCACCACGGCGGTGGTCCTCACCGGCCTGGTGGGCCTGGCGCTGATGGCCCACGAACTGCTGAAAAAGCTTGGGCTGATCATCTCCGACGTGAGCCTGGAAACCGTCTACTCCAACTGGCTGCTGGGTTACTCAAGCCTGTTGGGGCCGATTGCCGGGATCATGGTGGTGGACTATTTCATCATCAAGAAACAGCAACTGGACCTTGCCGGCTTGTACCGCGATGACGTGTACCCGGCGTGGAACTGGCATGGCTTCCTGGCCTTCGGCGTGCCGGTGGTGCTGACGCTGTTGTCCCTGGGCAGCGATGCCTTCAGCTGGTTCTACAGCTATGGCTGGTTCACCGGCTCGGCGTTGGGCGGGTTGTTGTATTACGCCCTGTGCATGAAGCGCGGCGCCCGCGTAGTCGCCGTAAAAACACCGCTTTAATCGATGTGGAATGCAATCCAATGTGGGAGCGGGCTTGCTCGCGAAGGCGGTGATTCAGCTAACACATCGGGCGACTGGCACACCGTATTCGCGAGCAAGCCCGCTCCCACATTTTTGATCGCAGTCTGCCAGTGAGAGTCTGGTCAAATTCATAAGAACTACTGCCTGAGGAGACCCCCATGAACGCTGCCATAGACGTTCTGCAATCCACCCATCAGCACATCAACCGCGATCGTCTGTGGCTGTCCCTGATGGAACTTGCCAAGCTCGGCGCCACGCCCAAGGGCGGCGTCTGCCGCCTGGCCCTGACCGACCTCGATCGCCAGGCCCGCGACCTGTTTGTGAAGTGGTGCGAGGACGCGGGCTGTACCGTGACCATCGATGGCGTCGGCAATATCTTCGCCCGCCGGCCAGGGCGTAATCCCCAGTTGCCGCCGGTGATGACCGGCAGCCATATCGACACCCAGCCCACCGGCGGCAAGTTTGATGGCTGTTTTGGTGTACTGGCAGGCGTTGAGGTGTTGCGCACCCTCAATGACCTGAAAGTGGAAACCGAGGCGCCGCTGGAAGTGGTGGTGTGGACCAACGAAGAAGGCTCGCGCTTTCCGCCCTGCATGATGGGCTCCGGGGTGTTTGCCGAAAAATTCACCCTGGCCGATACGCTGGCGAAGACGGATGCGGACGGCGTGACCGTGGGCGACGCGCTGAATGCCATTGGTTATGCCGGTACGCGGCCAGTGAGCGGGCACAAGGTCGGCGCATATTTCGAAGCGCATATCGAGCAAGGCCCGATTCTTGAGGATGAAAAGAAAACCATCGGCGTCGTGCTGGGCGCCCTTGGCCAGAAATGGTTCGACCTGAAACTGCGGGGTGTCGAGGCGCATGCGGGGCCGACCCCGATGCACCTGCGCAAGGATGCCCTGGTAGGTGCCGCTGCCGTGGTGGCTGCAGTTAACGCCGCTGCGCTGGGCCATCAGCCTCACGCCTGTGGCACCGTCGGCTGCCTGCAAGCGTATCCGGGTTCGCGCAACGTCATTCCTGGCGAAGTGCGCATGACCCTGGACTTCCGTCATCTGGAACCGGCGCGACTGGACTCAATGATTGCCCAGGTGCGCAAGGTGATCGACGAGACCTGCGCCAAGCACGGCCTGACGTTCGAGATGCCCCCCACTGCTGACTTCCCGCCGCTGTATTTCGACAAGGGCTGCGTGGATGCCGTGCGTGACGCGGCCAATGGCCTGGGACTGTCGAACATGGACATTGTGAGCGGGGCAGGGCATGACGCGATTTTTGTCGCGGAGCTGGGGCCGGCGGGGATGATCTTTGTGCCGTGCGAAGGCGGCATCAGCCATAACGAAATCGAGAATGCCGCGCCGGATGATCTGGCGGCGGGCTGTGCGGTGTTGTTGCGGGCGATGGTGGCGGCTTCGGTGGCGATTGCCAGCGGCAAACTGGCCGCCTGAGTCCGCAGGCTTCACTCCTCTCCAATGTGGGAGCCGGGCTTGCCCGCGATAGCGGTGTTTTAGACACAGTTGCAGTGCCTGACACTCCGCTATCGCAGGCAAGCCAGCTCCCACATTTATGGGGCAGCTAACGGCTACCATCGCATCCACCACCCGATCTACAAGCAACTGCACGCCCTCCAGCATCCGACACATCCCCAGCACCACACTGCGCTGTGAACCATCAACCTCAAAGGCCAAGTGCGCGGCGATGGCATTGATAGATTCCAGATCCTGAGAGGCATTAAGCAGTAGGGTTTCGGTATCGAGACCAGGGCGGAGGGTGAAGAGCAGGTTTGAATCGGAAGAAGGATTTGGACTGTCTTTGATCATGATGTAGTTCCTGGAGAGTTAGAGACTACCACCAGGTTTTTCTCACGAACGAAGGTGGCAGCTGTACGCGGAGTGAGAAAACCAAGACCCCAGGAGCTTGGCCACGCCGAAGCGTGCCCGCGCACAGCCGCCATAACAGCGAGCACAGAAAAAGCGCCTGCACTGTATACGGCGGGCGCTTTTGCGCCAATGGAGTCGTTCGGATTTCTCACGTCCGGTCGCTGAATTGGCAGCGACTGGCGAAGACTAGTGGTGCCCGTTCCGACCAGCAACCCGAAAGAAACGTAGGAAATATGTCGCTTCGAGGATGGGTTGTAAGGCATGTCCTGCTCCTTTGTACGAAGTCTCTTTTGTTCTTCGTGCCGCTCATTATTTCGGGCTTCCAATGTTAGGTTCCGACACGCAAAAACCTAATGCAGAGGAAGCATTTGATGGCGAACCCTATGCCACCACCCGGCGTATCGCTCGACGAAAATATGGCCGCCGCGTTCCACAAAAAGAATGTGCTGAAGGCTGGTTCCGCGTTTATGTACTCTTGGTTTTATACTCAGGTCCGCAATCGCGGTCCTTGGGACTACAAGAAGATTTCCAAAGAATATGAAGCCTTTGGAAACTTTCATTATGGCGCGGTGGGGACAGCTGCTGGTTTCAGCGAAGAAGTGCTTTTGCGCGCAGCGGGGCTTGCTCAAAGCAGAGCGGGCACGGATAAACCCGAGTTCGGTCGTTGGTGGGGAGAGGCACCTTTCGGTGATGATCCGGTCGACCAATATTGGATCAAGGAAGGAATCAGGTATGCCAGGTTCAGGAACTACTAGAAAGCCGGTTTACTCAGTTGTCACTACGATCCTATTGGCGTTTTGCTTGGTGTATATCGGTGGTAATTGGCTGCTATCGCCGGGGCACCCGCAATTGACAGAAGTTGTAATGAGAGTGCCACTTGGCACTGACGGGGCCGTCTATGGCGTCAAGGATGACCGTGGAGGGGCAACTGTTCCGTTCAGCTATCGATATTACGTTTACCGCGCCTTGGAGGACGACAGTGAAGTATTGGCTGCGTTGAGGGATGCCAGCCCATTTCTAATTACGCGTGACGCATCGGCAAAAGTTGATGTTCAGGGCCGTACGATCAATGTGTCGGTGGCGGGGGATGTATCCGACTATCACAGCAGTACGCTGTATCGACATGCCAATGGCAGCGATTACACAGCAGTGAGTGTTTTTCTGAATAGTCGGCCGGAAGATTGAAATTGGCGATGGCTCAGTCTAGAGATGTTTGACGTGACCCACGTCGGTAGCGATTGCCAGCGGCAAACTGGCTGCCTGAGTCCGCAGGCTTCACTCCTCTCCAATGTGGGAGCCGGGCTTGCCCGTGATAGCGGTGTTTCAGACACAGTTGCAGTGCCTGACACTCCGCTATCGCAGGCAAGCCAGCTCCCACATTTGATCCAGGGTGGGCTCGAGATTTGTATCAGGCGTCGGGCTTCCAGCCTCCGCCCAGCGCCGTCACCAACCCCACACTTGCCTGCAACTGCCGCGTTTGCACCGCTTGCAACGTTCGCTGCGCCTGCAACGCTGCGGTCTGCGCCGTCACCACATCCAGATAGCTCACAGCCCCCGCCTGATAACTGTTCATCGCCAGCGCCTGGGTGTGCTCCGCAGCATTCGCGGCGGCTTGTTCATCCATTGCTTCCTGCTGCAAATCACGCAGTTGACCAAGGTTGTCTTCCACCTCACGCACGGCTCTCAATACCTGGCTGCGATAGTGCGCCGAAGCCTCTTCAAACTCCGCCTTGGCCTGGCGCTCATTGGCGCTCAACCGCCCGCCATCAAAGATCGGCAGATTCACCAGCGGCCCCAGCGCCCAGTACCGATTGGCTGCCGAGAACAAGTTGCCCACACCTTGGGTCTGCCCGCCAATCAAGCCGGTCAAACTGAAATCCGGGTACCACGCCGCCTTGGCCACGCCGATATTCGCGTTGGCTGCAAACACCCGCCGCTCCGCCGCCGCAATATCCGGCCGACGTTGCAGCAACTGGCTCGGCAACTGCTGTGGAATTCCCGGCAAGGCGATCAGTTGCTGGCTCGGCGGCAGCTGGAACTCACTGGCCGACACGCCCACCAGTTCCCCAATCGCATGCTCGGTGAGATTGCGCTGACCGCGTACATCGTCAAGCTGGGCCTCGGCTTCAGCCAGCTGATTCTGCGCGCGGGTCAGGTCCAGTTCCGAGGCGATCTGGCCTTCGTACCGGCTGCGGGTCAGTTTCAGTGCCTGGCCAAAATCATCCAGCGAGCTGCTGAGAATCCGGCTCTGGGCATCCAGCCCGTTGAGCTGCACGTACAGCGTCGCCAACTGATGCTGCAGGCTCAGGCGCGCCACCGCCAAGTCATCTCCGGAGGCTTGGGCCTGTGCATCACCCGCCGCCACCTGGTTGCGGATTTTGCCCCACAGATCCAGATCAAAGCTCAGCGCAAACCCCGCCGTGTTGCTGTTGTACACCGACGGCTGGGTATCGCCCCGCAGCGGCCGGGAATCCGATTGGCGCTGACGCAACGGCTGTGCGCTGGCGGTGATTTGCGGGAACAACCCGGCATGCAACTGGCTGGCATACGCCTGGGACGCATCGAAATGCGCCAGCGCCGCCGCCAGGTCCGGGTTGGCCTTGAGCAGTTGTTCCTGCAGGTCGTTCAAGCGCTGGTCTTGGTAAAGCTGCCACCACTTCGGCGCCAGTTGGTCCGACGGTTGTGCGCTGTGCCACGGGCCATCGCTGGTCTGTTCGCGGTATTTGGCCGGCAGGTCAAGGGTCGGTGCCTTGTAGGTGGGCGCCAGCGAGCAACCGTGCAGCGCCATCAACACCAAGGCGGCAAGGGGTTTAAGCCTTGGGCGCATGGACACCTCCGGCATCGGCCAGTTGCACGGCGTCGCCTTCGCGCAGGGCGTCGGGTGGGTTGTCGACTACGCGATCGGCGGGTTTCAGGCCTTGATCGATGACCAGGCGTTCGCCGAGGTCGAGGCCGATGTGGATGTCTTGCAGGTGCACGTGGTTCTTGGCGTCCAGTACCGCGACCTGGGTGCCTTGGGCGCGGAAGATCAGGGCGCTGGCCGGGATGCTCACGCCATGGGTGTCCGCCGGAATCGCCAGGGTGGCCTCGGCATAGTCGCCGGGCAGCAGCTTGCCGTCCGGATTGTCGGCCACGAACTGTGCGAGCAGGGTGCCGGAGCGGCGGTCGATGGCGGTGGAGTCGCCCATCAGCTTCGCGCTGAAGTGCTCGCCGGGATGCTCGGGTACCGTCAGTTGGGCGGCCAACCCGGGATGAATCACCGCCGCATAGTTCTGCGGCACCGGCACGTAGAGGCGCAGTTGGTGGGTGTCGGCGATGTCGAACAGCTCGGGATCGCTGTCGCTGTCGGCCTTGATCAACTGGCCGATGTCAGTGTTGCGCGCGGTGATCACACCGGCGAATGGCGCGCGAATGGTCTTGTAGTCTTCCAGGGCCGAGAGCCGCGCATAGTCCGCCTCGGCGGCCTGGGCGTTGGCCTTGGCCGCCAGCGCGTTGGAGGTTTTTTCATCGGCCTCCTGGCGCGATACCGAATGGCTGTCCAGCAGGTTTTTCCAGCGGGTGGCGGTGGTTTCCGCCAGGCGTGCGTTGGCCTGTTCCTGCACCATGCGGGCGTGGGTTTGCGCCACTTGCTGGTCGAGGTCGGGGCTGTCGATCTCGGCGAGGATTTGCCCGGCCTTGACTTGGCTGCCGATGTCGACTTTCCAGTCTTTCAGGTAGCCGCTGACCCGCGCATGAATCGGTGCCTTGCTCCAGGCTTCCAGGTGCGCGGGCAGGCGCAGGGTGTCGCCGGCCGCGTTCTGCTTCGGCTGGAACACCAGCACCTGCGGCACGGCGGCGGTTTCGGTCCAGGCGGTGACGGATTTTTCATGCATCGTACGGGCGTGCAGGCCGTTGGCGACCAACAGTGCAGCCAGTGTCAGGCCGCCGACACCCATGAGCATCAGACGCTTGCGCGAGGGTTTGTGATCAGACGACATGTGAAGTTTCTCCAGCAGCAGCGCGAGTAGGGTGACGACCGTGGACCAGGCTGAAGACCACGGGTACAAACAGCAAAGTGGCAGTGGTGGCGAGGATCAGGCCGCCGATCACGGCACGTCCCAGCGGCGCGTTTTGTTCTTCGGACAGGGCCAGCGGCAACATGCCGATGATCATCGCGAGGGCGGTCATGCAGACCGGGCGGAAACGGGTGTAGCCGGCTTCCAGTGCGGCCTTGAGGGCGTCGCCATGTTCCGCCAGGCGCTCTCGGCAGAAGCTCACCACCAGGATCGAGTTGGCGGTGGCCACGCCCATACACAGGATGGCGCCCGTGAGTGCAGGCACCGACAACGAGGTGCCGCTGAGGAACAGCATCCACACGATGCCCGCCAGGGCCGCCGGCAGCGCGGTGATGATCACGAACGGGTCGGTCCAGGACTGGAAGTTGACCACGATCAGCAGGTAGATCAGCACCACCGCGCCGAGCAGGCCGAAGCTCAAGCCGTTGAACGCTTCATGCAGCGCATCGATCTGCCCGTGCAGGCTGATGGTCGCGCCTTTGGGGCGCATCGGGGCCATGTCGTTCAGCACCTTTTGCACATCGCTGGCGACGCCGCCGAGGTCGCGGCCTTGCACGTTGGCGTACAGGTCCAGGGTCGGTTCGATGTTGTAGTGGGTCACCACCGCCGGGCTTTGCACGCGAGAGATGGTCGCTACGCCGCCGAGGATCTGCGACTGGCCATCGGCACCGGTTACCGGCAACGCTTCCAGGGAGGGCAGGCTGTCGAGGCGGTACTGCGGGGTTGCCGCCACGATCGAATACGACACGCCGTTGGCCGGGTTCAGCCAGAACGTCGGTGCGGTTTGCGAACTGCCGGCCAGGGACGCAACCATGCTGTTGGTCACGTCACGCTCGGTGATGCCCAGGCCGTTGGCGCGCATCCGATCCACGTTGACTTGCAGTGACGGGTAGCCGGTGGACTGCTGGATACGCAGGTCGGCAATGCCTGGAACGTGTTTCAGGCGACGTTCCAGTTCCACGGCGTAGGCGCGGTTTTCTTCATCGCTGCGCCCGGAGATTTTCACGTCCAGCGGGGCCGGTGAACCGAAGTTGAGAATCTGGCTGCTGATGTCCGCCGGCAGGAAGGCGAACTGGCTGCCGGGGAAGCTTTCGGGCAGGGCCTCTCGCAGTTTTTTCACGTAGTCAGCGGTCGGCGCGTGGTCTTTTTTCAGAGTGACCTGGATGTCACCGTCCTGTGGGCCGATGGTGCCGCTGCTGCTGTAGGCCATGTCGATGCCGCTCAGCGGGATGCCAATGTTGTCGACGATGGTGTCGAGTTCATCGGCCGGAACGATCTCGCGAATCCGCGCTTCGATCCGGTCGAATGCAGCGGCGCTTTCTTCGATCCGTGTACCCAACGGCAAGCGCACGTGCAGGGCCATGGCCCCGGCGTCGGTGGCCGGGAAGAAGTCCTGGCCCAGGCTTGGCAGCAGCAGGAACGAGGCGAGGATGCACGCCAGAAAACCCACGATGAATCGCTTGCGTGCACCCAGGGCAAGGGTCAGCAGGCTGTGGTAAACGTCGCGCACGTTGGAGAAGTGACGCTCGAAACCCTGCTGGAAATTCAGCACCGATTGCAGCACGGCGTTGCGCTGGGGTTTGTGCTGGTCGCCCTCGTGATGGTTGATGAATTCGTCTTCCGGGTGATGGCCCTGGCCTTGCTCCGGCACGTGAGGCTTGAGCAGGAACATCGCCAGGGTCGGTACCAACGTTCGCGACAGAATGAACGAGCTGGCCATGGCGAAAATCACCGCCAACGCCATCGGACGGAACAGATAACCGGCGATGCCTTGCAGCATGAACATCGGCACGAACACGATGCAGATACACAGCAGGGACACGAACGCCGGGCCGACGATTTGCTTGGCGCCGTCGAGGATCGCGTCCTTCACCGCCTTGCCTTGTTCCAGGTGCCAGTTGATGTTCTCGATGGTCACCGTGGCGTCATCCACCAGGATCCCCACCGCCAACGCCAGCCCGCCGAGGGTCATGACGTTGAGGGTTTGCCCGGTGGCCGCCAACAGTGCGATGGCCGAGAGCACCGCCAGGGGAATCGAGGCGGCGATGATGAGGGTCGAGCGCCAGCTGCCGAGGAACAGCAGGATCATCGCACTGGTCAGCAACGCCGCGATGATGCCTTCCTGGGCCACGCTGCCTACTGACTGTTTGACGAACACCGAGGCGTCGCCCAGCAGTGAGGTCTTCAGTGAAGGTGGCAACGTTTCATTGATGCGCGGCAGCATCTGGCGGATGCCGTCGATGATCGACAGGGTGGAGATGCTGCCGTTTTTCAGGGCCGGCATCAGCACCGCACGGTGGCCGTCGACGCGCACGATGTTGGTCTGCGGCGGCGAGCCGTCACGCACGTGGGCCACCTGGCCGATGGTGATGATCGCGCCGTCGACGGTCTTGATCGGCAGGTCGTTGAGCTCATCAATCGCCTTGGGGCTGTTGTTGAGCAAGATCGTGTATTCGTTGGGACCGAGTTTGGCGGTACCCACCGGGATAATCTGGTTTTGCAGGGCCAGGGCGTTGCCCACGTCCTGTGCCGAGAGGCCTTTGGCGGCCAGCGCCTGTGGGTCGAGGTCGAGGGTGATCTGGCGTTGCTTGCCGCCCATCGGCGTGGGCATGGCCAGGCCGGGCAGGGCGCTCAGGGGCAGGCGGATATTGTTCTGCACCAGGTCGCGGATCTTCGCTTCCGACAGGCTGGGGCTGGAGAACGCCATCTGCAGGATCGGCACCGTGGAGGCGCTGTAGTTGAGGATCAGCGGTGGGGTTATGCCCGGTGGCATCTGCTTGAGCACGGTTTGTGACACCGCGGTTACCTGGGCGTTGGCGGTGCGGATATCCACGCCGGGCTGGAAGAAAATCTTCACGATGCCCATGCCGGGTAACGACTGCGATTCAATGTGTTCGATGTCGTTGACGGTGGTACTCAGGGAGCGTTCGTAGGTGTAGATCACGCGACCGGCCATGGCGTCCGGAGACAGGCCGTTGTACTGCCACACCACCGCGACGACGGGGATGCCAATATCGGGAAATACGTCAGTGGGGGTACGCAAGGCCGCCATGGGCCCAATGATGCAGATGAATATTGCCAGCACGATAAACGTGTAGGGCTTGAGCAGTGCGGTCTTTACCAGCCCGAGCATGCCGTAACCTCCAAAGGAGTGGGATTGCAAACCCCGGCAGTCTTGCCCGACCCACCTAACACGCACCTTTCAGCCAGGTGAAGGAAGATTTAGTTAACGGCTGAAGATCCTTTCATATGTATTCATTTGTTCAACAATGGTGACAGTACCAAGCTGGATACCGATCGAACGGGAGCTGTTTCGCCTGTTCACTCTTTATCCATTTGGAGTTCTGCCATGTCTCTTAAACCCTTGTTGTTGATCCCGGCCTTGAGTGCGGTCCTGCTGTTGTCGGCGTGTGCCGGCCCGATGCCTAAGGCGGACCCGAGCGAAGCCTGGATCGGCCTGCAAGAGGAGGCGCCCAATGACCTGATGGCCGAGCGGGTAGACGGTAAAAACATTAATGATGGCCGCTACTTCGAAGTGAAACCCGGCGCGCATCGCCTGGATGTCACCTTGTTTGAAGAAGAGGCGGGGGATGATAACCAGCAGGATTGTCGCGGGCATGTGACCTACGGCAACTTCAAGGCCGGCGAGCATTACACCCTGGTGGAATCCAGCCTGGGTACGACGGTGCGTGCCGAGTTGAAGGATAGCCACGGCAAGGAATTGGCGCAGACCGATGACTTCAGTTGCATGCCTGGCTAAGGCGTCAGGCGTGGTGCCCGGCGGGTTTGTGCAGCTTGCCGGGTGCTGCGGGTTTTACCTGTGGGTGATGGTGCCGGCGGGTCACGCGCATCACGCCCCAGAGCATGGCGGCGGCGACGGCCAACCAGCCACAGATCAAAAGCAGAATCGTTGTTGTCAGGCTCATAAGTGCCTCCTTTCGCCCGGTACCGGGCACACACTGTCTTCTCAATGGACAGTCTAGCTATCCGCAGGTTGCCTGCTATTGACCAATGGTCGTGTGCGTCCAACTTGTTTGCTCTATGGCGGGCCTTTTACTGCGGCACAAGGCTATACCCGCGCCCCGGAGCGTCCTATGATCAGGGCCCACGTCGGCAGTTGATCAAGTGAGTGAAGAAGTTGCGGTTTCCCTCGAACATTAAAACCTCCTGGTGGGTCGCCGCCTGTTTCATGGGGCTGGCGGCCTGCACCTCGCATCCAAAACCCACCAGCATCCCGGGCCTGCCGGAGAGTGTCGAGCTCAAGGGCGTGCCGGCGTTTCGCGGCGAGACTTACCTCGGTGGCCCTGCCGCTCTGGCCAGCATGCTGTCCCAACAAGGCATTGTGATTACACCGGGGCTATTGGATAAACCACTGCATTTGCCGGGTGCTGAAGCGGACCTTGAGCGCAACATGCAGGTGCTGGCCCGTGAATACGGGATGTTGGTGTACCCGCTGGAAGACCAGCTGCCGGCGCTGCTGGCACAGGTCGCGGCCGGGTACCCGGTGATGGCGCGCATCACCCAGGGCTCGACCTTCTGGGCCGGGCCACGGTATGTCGTGGTGGTGGGGTACAACAAGCAGAAGAGCATGGTGCTGCTGCGTTCGGGGTTGGCGCGGCGCATGCCGATGGATTTCAGTACGTTTGAGTCAGCGTGGAAAGACGCCGGCCAGTGGGCGGTGCTGGTTCAGCGGCCCACCCAGTTGCCGGTCAAGGTCGACGCCCAGCGCTGGCAGCAGGCTGCCAGCGCCACGGCCCAGGCGGGCCAGGAACAGGCGGCGGCCCAGGCAGTCAAGACATTGGCCAGTCAGGCCAAATAAAAAAACGGCGCTCAAGGGCGCCGTTTTTTATGTGTCTGTTTACGAATCAGCGGGATTCGGTGACCTGAACATTCGCCCGTGGGCGGTTCTTCAGGTTTTTGTCAGCCTTGTAGCGCAAGGCGACGTCTGGCACCGAGCCGCTCTTGCCGGTTTCGACCCAGCTGCGGATGCGCCCGGCATCGGCAAAGTGGGTGAATTTGCCGAAGGCATCGAGGATCACCAGCGACACCGGGCGATTGCCCATGCTGGTCACCAGCACCAGGCAGTGGCCGGCCTGGTTGGTGAAGCCGGTCTTGGTCAGCTTGATGTCCCAGTTGGCGCGGTTGATCAGGTGGTCAGTGTTGGAGAAACCCAGGGTGTAGTTGGGTTTGCGGAACGAGACGGTCTTTTCCTTGGTGGTACTCAACTGGCTGAGCATCGGGTACTTGCGTGCAGCGGCCAGCAGTTTGCTCAAGTCACGGGCGGTGGACACGTTGTGGATCGACAAGCCGGTGGGCTCTACATAGTGGGTGCTGGTCATGCCCAGCGCCTTGGCCTTGGCGTTCATCGCCGCGATAAAGGCCGGGTAGCCGCCCGGGTAGTGGTGGGCCAGGCTGGCGGCGGCGCGGTTTTCCGAGGACATCAGGGCAATCAGCAACATCTCTTTGCGCGGCATCTCGCTGCCGATCTTGACCCGGGAGAACACGCCTTTCATCTCTGGCGTGTCCTTGATGTTGATGTCGATGTACTCGTCCATGTTTTGCTTGGCTTCCAGCACGATCAGACCGGTCATCAGTTTGCTCACTGAGGCGATCGGCACGATGACATCCGGGTTGCTGGCATAGATGACTTTGTTGGTCTGCAGGTCTACCACCATCGCACTGCCGGAAGCGATGTGCAGGGTGGACATGTCGCGGGGGGCCATGGTGGTTTCGCTGGCGTTCGCGAAGGTGCCTGTAAATGCAAAAAATAGGCTGATGATGGAAAGATGAATTTTCACGCGGATGAACTCGCTAAAAAAGTAGGGATATACCGTTCTGCACGGACTTTCTGATAAATGCCGTTACATTTTAGGAGTATGGATCAGAAACTGTCGAATGTTCTTCTGAAAACAGATGAAAGCCCTTAAAAACAAAGAAAAAAGTACTTTTTATCCGGCCAATAAAAAGCCCTGCGATAAGGCAGGGCTTTTTCAGAGCGGCTGGTTATTAGTCGTGCAGGGTTTCGGCGGCGTACAGGGTATTTTCCAGCAGGCAGGCACGGGTCATCGGGCCAACGCCACCCGGGACCGGGGTGATCCAGCCAGCGCGGGGCAGGGCGGTTTCGTACACCACGTCGCCCACCAGCTTGCCGTCGTCCTGGCGGTTGATGCCGACGTCGATGACGATGGCGCCTTCCTTGATCCACTCGCCCTTGACCAGGCCCGGCTTGCCGGCGGCGACCACCACCAGGTCGGCACGGCCAACGTGGCCCGCCAGGTCCTTGGTGAAGCGGTGGGTGACGGTCACGGTGCAGCCGGCCAGCAGCAGTTCCATGGCCATCGGGCGGCCGACGATGTTCGAGGCGCCAACGACGACAGCATCCAGGCCATACAGGTCGACGCCGGTGCTTTCCAGCAGGGTCATGATGCCCTTCGGGGTGCATGGGCGCAGCAGCGGGATCCGCTGGGCCAGGCGGCCGACGTTATAAGGGTGGAAGCCGTCGACGTCTTTGTCCGGGCGGATGCGTTCGAGCAGTTTCGACGCGTCCAGGTGCTCGGGCAATGGCAGTTGCAGCAGGATGCCGTCGATGGCCGGATCGTCGTTGAGGCTGTCGATCAGGTCGGTGAGGGCCTGCTGGGTGGTGTCGGAATCCAAGTCGTAGGCTTTTGAAATAAAGCCGACCTCTTCACAGTCTTTACGCTTGTGCGAGACATAAACCTGAGAGGCAGGATCGCTGCCGACCAGGATCACCGCGAGGCCCGGCGTGCGCAGGCCTTGTTGGCTGCGCTCGGCGACTCGTTTGGCGATCTGCTGGCGCAGGCTGGCGGCGATTGATTTGCCGTCGATAAGTTGTGCAGTCATTACGCGTGATTAACCATCGAGAGGGGGAAGAAAAGTGCGCGCATTCTCGCATGCCATGGCGCGAGGGCAAAGGCGCTTGGTCTGCAAATTCCCCTAACCCCTTAAATAAAATGAATTTTTTATAAAAAGGATTTGACGGGTTTCGGGTGCATCTATACTATTCGTCGCACTTGTCGGGCACAGCCTAGCACTGGTTAGTTTGTAATCCTCCAAGAGTACAGATTAATAAGGCGCCCGTAGCTCAGCTGGATAGAGCATCCGCCTTCTAAGCGGATGGTCGCAGGTTCGAGTCCTGCCGGGTGCGCCATTAGGCAGCTTTGGCACAAGTAGCGCAATATGGTGGGCGTAGCTCAGTTGGTAGAGCACGGGATTGTGACTCCCGTTGTCGAGGGTTCGATCCCCTTCGTCCACCCCATATTTAAAGGGCGCCAGATTAACAGTCTGGCGCCTTTGCTTTAAGAGCTTCATGCGGATGTGGTGGAATTGGTAGACACACTGGATTTAGGTTCCAGCGCCGCGAGGCGTAAGAGTTCGAGTCTCTTCATCCGCACCAAATAAAGCTTCGTGAAGGCCGGATGGTCGTCGCGATGTTCAACAAATAGCCATTTTGACGGGCTTTTTGGTCACGCAATATGGTGGGCGTAGCTCAGTTGGTAGAGCACGGGATTGTGACTCCCGTTGTCGAGGGTTCGATCCCCTTCGTCCACCCCATATTTCGAAAGGCGCCAGATTAATAGTCTGGCGCCTTTTTTGTTTCAGCGGTTTGAGTTTCAACGCAGTCGCAGGTGCTGGGCTGCAGGGGCAGGGCGTTTCGTCGTATTTATGTTTCGCGATGATGCCGCACTGCTCGCTGGCCTTGTCCGCAGGGCCGGTTGTCAGGGAGATGATTGGCAGCTGCTTCTATATATAGAAGGGTTGGCGCAGAGCCCTGGCGTGATGGGATGTATTTGCTACCGGGGCGAGCTGCACTCGTGCATTCGTACCTATAAATTGCCTGCTGTTTTTTTACCCGTTTTCAGTAGGGTGACTTCTTGAGTTTGACCCACTAGAATGCATGCCCTTGATTCTGGGGTCGGAAACGGCCAGCTAACGTCTGTGCAACGAGGAATATCCATGCAAGTTTCTGTTGAAAATACTTCTGCTCTTGAGCGCCGCATGAGCATCACCGTGCCGGCCGAGCGCATCGAGACCCAGGTCAACAAGCGTCTGCAGCAGACTGCCCAAAAGGCCAAGATCGCTGGTTTCCGTCCAGGCAAAGTGCCAATGAGCGAAATCAAGCGCCGCTTCGGTGCTGATGCCCGTCAGGAAGCTGTAGGTGACGTGATCCAGGCTTCCTTCTACGAAGCCGTTGTCGAGCAAAAGCTGAACCCGGCTGGCTCGCCTTCCATCGAGCCTAAGTCCCTGGAAGCCGGCAAGGATCTGGAATACGTTGCAATCTTCGAAGTGTTCCCTGAGTTCGAAGTTGCCGGTTTCGATTCGATCGCCATCGAGCGCCTGAGCGCTGATGTTGCTGACTCCGATCTGGACAACATGCTGGAAATCCTGCGCAAGCAGAACACTCGTTTTGAAGTGGCCGATCGTGCTGCCCAGAACGAAGACCAGCTGAACATCGATTTCGTTGGCAAGGTTGACGGCGAAGCATTCGCTGGCGGCTCCGCCAAGGGCACCCAGTTGGTGCTGGGTTCCAACCGCATGATCCCTGGTTTCGAAGACGGCCTGGTTGGCGCCAAAGCCGGCGAAGAGCGCGTTCTGAACCTGACTTTCCCGGCTGACTATCAGAACCTGGACCTGGCTGGCAAAGCCGCCGAGTTCACCGTGACCGTCAACACCGTTTCCGAGCCTAAGCTGCCAGAACTGAACGAAGAGTTCTTCAACCAGTTCGGTATCAAGGAAACCGGCATCGAAGGTTTCCGCACCGAAGTTCGCAAGAACATGGAGCGTGAGCTGCGTCAGGCCATCAAATCCAAGGTCAAGAACCAGGTGATGGACGGTCTGCTGGCCGCCAACCCGATCGAAGTGCCGAAGGCCCTGCTGTCCAACGAAGTTGATCGTCTGCGTGTGCAGGCTGTTCAGCAGTTCGGTGGCAACATCAAGCCTGACCAACTGCCTGCCGAGCTGTTCGAAGAACAAGCCAAGCGCCGCGTTGTACTGGGTCTGATCGTGGCTGAAGTGGTCAAGCAATTCGACCTCAAGCCAGACGAAACCCGCGTTCGCGAAATGATCCAGGAAATGGCTTCGGCCTACCAGGAGCCTGAGGCTGTTGTGTCCTGGTACTACAAGAACGACCAGCAGCTGAACGAAGTGCGTTCGGTTGTGCTGGAAGAGCAAGTTGTGGATACTGTTCTGCAGAAGGCTAAGGTGACCGATAAAGCGGTCTCTTACGAAGAAGCAGTCAAGCCGGCTGAAGCAGCACAAGCCGACTGATCGCTCAACTCGTTTGAAAATACACCCATAAGCCAGCCTCGCGCTGGCTTATGCGTATTCAAGACATGACTATTTGGGAGTAACTGCAGAGCATGTTCCGTAATTCGTATATTCAGCAGAACTCTGATATCCAGGCCGCTGGCGGCCTGGTCCCGATGGTTGTCGAGCAATCTGCTCGTGGCGAACGCGCCTATGACATTTACTCGCGCCTGCTCAAGGAGCGAGTGATCTTTCTGGTTGGTCCGGTAGAGGACTACATGGCCAACCTGATTTGTGCGCAGCTGCTGTTCCTTGAAGCGGAAAATCCGGACAAGGACATCCATCTCTACATCAACTCCCCGGGCGGTTCGGTGACAGCGGGCATGTCGATCTACGACACCATGCAGTTCATCAAGCCGAACGTATCGACCACCTGTATCGGTCAGGCGTGCAGCATGGGTGCTTTCCTGTTGACCGCTGGTGCTGAGGGCAAGCGTTACTGCCTGCCGAACTCACGCGTGATGATTCACCAGCCACTGGGCGGTTTCCAGGGCCAGGCATCGGACATCGAAATCCATGCCAAGGAAATCCTCTTTATTCGTGAGCGTCTCAACACGCTGATGGCCAAACATAGCGGGCATACCCTGGAAGAAATCGAGCGCGACACCAACCGTGACAATTTCATGAGCGCCGAAGCCGCGCGTGAATACGGGTTGATCGACGCAGTGATCGAAAAGCGCCCCGCTTAATATAAGCAGCTCAAAATAGGGCTGGTCGGCAGGTCCGACCACCAGTGGGCTTGAAAAAGCCCTCAATAGCCTTCATCTTGTGTTGCAAGCCTATCGGATTTGGATCGAACGAATGACTGACACCCGCAACGGCGAGGACAACGGCAAGCTGCTCTATTGCTCCTTCTGTGGCAAAAGCCAGCATGAAGTACGCAAGTTGATTGCCGGCCCCTCGGTCTTTATCTGCGACGAGTGCGTCGACCTGTGCAATGACATCATCCGTGAGGAGGTGCAGGAAGCCCAGGCCGAAAGCAGCGCGCATAAATTGCCTTCGCCTAAAGAAATCAGCGGCATCCTTGATCAGTATGTGATTGGTCAAGAGCGTGCAAAGAAGGTTCTGGCCGTAGCGGTGTACAACCACTACAAGCGCCTGAACCAGCGTGACAAGAAAAGTGACGATGTCGAACTCGGCAAAAGCAACATCTTGCTGATCGGTCCTACAGGCTCGGGTAAAACCCTGCTTGCAGAAACCCTGGCTCGCCTGCTGAACGTTCCCTTCACCATCGCCGACGCAACCACTCTTACCGAGGCCGGTTACGTAGGTGAAGACGTCGAGAACATCATTCAGAAGCTTCTGCAGAAATGCGACTACGACGTGGAAAAGGCCCAGATGGGCATTGTCTACATCGATGAAATCGACAAGATTTCGCGCAAGTCCGACAACCCGTCGATCACTCGGGACGTTTCCGGTGAAGGCGTGCAGCAAGCGCTGTTGAAGCTGATCGAAGGTACTGTTGCTTCCGTACCGCCACAAGGCGGCCGCAAGCATCCACAGCAGGAATTCCTTCAGGTTGATACGCGCAACATCCTGTTCATCTGTGGCGGTGCGTTCTCCGGTCTGGAAAAGGTTATTCAAAACCGTTCCACCCGCGGTGGCATTGGCTTCAGTGCAGAAGTACGCAGCAAGGAAGAAGGCAAGAAAGTCGGTGAATCCCTGCGTGAAGTCGAGCCTGACGATTTGGTCAAGTTCGGTCTGATCCCGGAATTCGTTGGCCGTCTGCCAGTGCTGGCGACGTTGGACGAGTTGGATGAAGCTGCGTTGATGCAGATCCTCACCGAACCGAAAAACGCCCTGACCAAGCAATATGCCAAGCTGTTCGAGATGGAAGGTGTGGACCTCGAGTTCCGTGCTGACGCGCTCAAATCGGTGGCCAAGCGGGCACTGGAGCGCAAGACCGGCGCCCGTGGTTTGCGCTCGATCCTCGAAGGCGTACTGCTCGACACCATGTACGAAATCCCCTCGCAGTCCGAGGTGAGTAAAGTGGTGATCGACGAAAGCGTTATAGAAGGCAAGTCCAAGCCACTGTATATCTACGAAAACAGTGAGCCGGCTGCCAAGGCTGCGCCAGACGCGTAAGCGTTGCGCCGCCGAGCTGTACCAAATAAAGGGGCCTTGACGGGCCCCTTTGTTTTTACTGCGTTTAACTGATGCCATTACGCTTGTTTTTTTTGCAGGCAGCCCCCATCTTGGTTTCAAGCTTACTTTCATCTGTCATAGAGGCGAAATCATGAAGACAACCATCGAATTGCCTCTCCTGCCGTTGCGTGATGTCGTCGTCTATCCGCACATGGTTATCCCGCTGTTCGTGGGGCGCGAGAAGTCTATCGAAGCCCTCGAGGCCGCGATGACGGGCGACAAGCAGATCCTGCTGCTGGCCCAGAGAAATCCTGCTGACGATGATCCGGGCGAAGACGCCCTGTATCGCGTCGGTACTGTTGCAACTGTCCTGCAACTGCTCAAGCTGCCTGATGGCACCGTCAAGGTGCTGGTGGAAGGTGAGCAGCGCGGTGCGGTCGAGCGCTTCATGGAAGTGGACGGCCACCTGCGCGCCGAAGTGGCGCTGATCGACGAAGTCGACGCCCCTGAGCGCGAATCCGAAGTGTTCGTGCGCAGCCTGCTGTCCCAGTTCGAGCAATACGTGCAGCTGGGCAAGAAAGTCCCCGCAGAAGTCCTCTCTTCCCTCAACAGCATTGATGAGCCAAGCCGCCTGGTCGACACCATGGCCGCGCACATGGCGCTGAAAATCGAGCAGAAGCAGGACATTCTCGAAATCATCGATTTGTCGGCCCGGGTCGAACACGTCCTGGCGTTGCTGGATGCCGAAATTGACCTGCTGCAGGTTGAGAAGCGCATTCGCGGGCGTGTCAAAAAGCAAATGGAGCGCAGCCAGCGCGAGTACTACCTGAATGAGCAGATGAAGGCCATTCAGAAAGAACTCGGCGACAGCGAGGAAGGCCATAACGAAATCGAAGAGCTGAAAAAGCGCATCGATGCCGCTGGCCTGCCAAAAGACGCCTTGACCAAGGCCACCGCCGAGCTGAACAAGCTCAAGCAGATGTCGCCGATGTCGGCCGAAGCCACCGTGGTTCGCTCGTATATCGACTGGCTGGTGCAGGTGCCGTGGAAGGCCCAGACCAAGGTGCGCCTGGACCTGGCCCGCGCCGAAGATATTCTGGACGCCGATCACTACGGTCTCGAAGAAGTCAAAGAACGCATCCTCGAATACCTCGCCGTGCAAAAGCGCGTGAAGAAGATTCGCGGCCCGGTGTTGTGCCTGGTCGGTCCTCCTGGCGTGGGTAAAACCTCGCTGGCCGAGTCGATTGCTCACGCAACAAACCGTAAATTCGTCCGCATGGCCTTGGGTGGCGTGCGTGATGAAGCGGAAATCCGTGGTCATCGCCGGACTTATATCGGTTCGATGCCAGGAAGATTGATTCAAAAGATGACAAAGGTGGGGGTGCGCAACCCGCTGTTCCTGCTCGATGAAATCGACAAAATGGGCAGCGACATGCGTGGCGATCCGGCATCGGCTTTGCTGGAAGTGCTCGACCCTGAGCAGAACCACAATTTCAACGACCATTACCTGGAAGTCGACTACGACCTGTCCGACGTAATGTTCCTGTGCACCTCCAACTCGATGAATATTCCGCCAGCCTTGCTGGACCGGATGGAGGTGATTCGTCTGCCGGGTTACACCGAAGACGAGAAGATCAACATTGCTGTCAAATACCTCTCGCCCAAGCAGATTGCGGCCAACGGCCTGAAAAAAGGCGAGATCGAATTTGATGCCGACGCGATCCGCGACATCATTCGTTTCTACACCCGCGAGGCTGGTGTACGGGGCCTTGAGCGTCAACTGGCGAAGATCTGCCGCAAGGCCGTGAAGGAACATGCGCTGGAAAAACGCTTCTCGGTGAAGGTCACCGCTGAGCTGCTGGAACACTTCCTGGGCGTGCGTAAATTCCGCTACGGCCTGGCTGAGCAGCAGGACCAGGTGGGTCAGGTCACTGGCCTGGCGTGGACTCAAGTGGGCGGCGAATTGCTGACCATCGAGGCCGCCGTTATCCCGGGCAAAGGGCAACTGATCAAGACCGGTTCCCTGGGTGACGTGATGGTCGAATCCATCACTGCCGCGCAGACCGTGGTGCGCAGCCGCGCCAAAAGCCTGGGGATTCCCCTGGACTTCCACGAGAAGCACGACACCCACATCCACATGCCGGAAGGGGCGACCCCGAAAGACGGCCCTAGCGCAGGCGTAGGCATGTGCACGGCACTGGTATCAGCCCTGACCGGCATTCCGGTGCGCGCCGATGTCGCCATGACCGGGGAAATCACCCTGCGTGGTCAGGTACTGGCCATTGGTGGCCTCAAAGAGAAATTGCTGGCTGCACACCGTGGTGGTATCAAGACCGTGATCATTCCTGAAGAGAATGTTCGCGACTTGAAGGAGATTCCTGACAATATCAAGCAGGATCTGCAGATTAAACCGGTTAAATGGATTGACGAGGTCCTGCAAATTGCGCTGCAATACGCGCCGGAGCCCTTGCCGGATGTGGCTCCGGAGATAGTTGCAAAGGATGAAAAACGCGAGTCTGACTCTAAGGAAAGAATTAGCACGCATTAATACGTTTAAGCCTGGGGGCTTCCTTGACAGCTTTTTAGAGCCCTTGTTATAAAGCGGCTCTTAAGTGTCTGTAGGCCATTCAGCACTGGTTTTTGCTTTCACCAAAAAACTTAGAATCATACTCAATAGATAAAAGGGGACTTAGAGTGAACAAGTCGGAACTGATTGATGCTATCGCTGCATCTGCTGATATCCCGAAAGCTGCTGCTGGCCGTGCGCTGGACGCAGTAATCGAATCCGTCACTGGCGCTCTCAAGGCCGGCGACTCTGTGGTACTGGTTGGTTTCGGTACTTTCTCTGTGACCGATCGTCCAGCTCGCACTGGCCGTAACCCACAGACTGGCAAGGCTCTGCAAATCGCCGCTGCCAAAAAACCAGGTTTCAAAGCCGGTAAAGCCCTGAAAGAAGCCGTTAACTAAGCTTCGCTCAAGCCTTACCCATCCGGGTCTGACGAAGGTCTGACCTGGCAGCGGAGCGGCAGCTGACCCACGTATCCATCGGGTCGCCACGCCGGGGGTGTGGGTTCAAACCCCCGTCCGCTCCGCCAGTTACGAGAAGGCGCATCCTCGGATGCGCCTTTCTTCTATCCGGACTCTACCCACGCTCCACGGTTGCCTAATTTTGAAGTTCAACCGTTTCTGGGGGACGCATGCTGCAGAATATCAGGGACAATTCACAAGGCTGGATTGCCAAAACTATTATCGGGATCATCGTCGCATTGATGGCGTTCACCGGTATCGAGGCCATTTTTCAGGCTTCGACCAACAACAAGCAGGACGTGGCCAAGGTCAACGGTGAAGAAATCACCCAAAGCGAACTGGGCCGGGCCGTCGACATGCAACGTCGTCAGCTGATGCAACAGCTGGGCAAGGACTTCGATGCTTCTTTGCTGGACGAAAAGCTGCTGCGCGACGCCGCTCTTAAAAGCCTGATCGATCGCAAGCTGCTGCTGCAAGGCGCTGCCGATTCGAAATTCGCCTTCTCCGAAGCTGCGCTGGATCAAGTGATCCTGCAGACGCCGGAATTCCAGGTGGATGGCCAGTTCAACGCTGAGCGTTTCGACCAGGTGATCCGTCAGCTGGGCTACAGCCGTATGCAATTCCGTCAGATGCTGAGCCAGGAAATGCTGATCGGCCAGGTGCGTGCTGGTATTGCCGGCAGCGGTTTTGTGACGGATGCCGAAGTGCTCGCTTTCGCCCGTCTGGAAAAACAGACCCGCGATTTCGCCACCGTCAGCGTCAAGGCTGATCCGGCGGCGGTGAAGATCACCGACGACGAGGTCAAGGCTTACTACGACCAGCACGCCAAAGAGTTCATGACCCCGGACCAGGTGGTCATCGACTATCTGGAGCTGAAGAAGGCTTCCTTCTTCGACCAGGTCGCGGTCAAGGACGATGAGCTGCAAGCCCTCTATCAGAAAGAAACCGCCAACCTCGCTGAACAGCGTCGCGCGGCGCACATCCTGATTGAAGTCAACGACAAGACCACTGACGAGCAGGCCAAGGCCAAGATCGAAGAGATCCAGGCACGCCTGGCCAAAGGCGAGAAATTCGAAGCCCTGGCCAAGGAGTTCTCCCAGGATCCAGGTTCTGCGAGCAATGGCGGTGACCTCGGTTTCGCCGGCCCAGGCGTCTACGACCCTGCCTTTGAGACAGCGCTGTACGCGTTGAACAAGGACCAGGTTTCGGCACCGGTGCGTTCGAGCTTCGGCTGGCACCTGATCAAGCTGTTGGGCGTTGAAGCACCAGAAGTGCCATCGTTCGCCAGCCTGAAAGACAAGCTGACCCGCGAGCTCAAGACCCAGCAGGTTGAACAGCGTTTCGTCGACGCGACCAAGCAACTGGAAGACGCTGCATTCGAAGCTTCCGACCTGGCCCAGCCGGCGTCGGACCTGAAGCTGACCGTGCACACCTCCGCGCCGTTTGGCCGTGAGGGTGGCGAAGGCATTGCTGCCAACCGCGCCGTGGTGACCGCTGCATTCAGCCCTGAAGTACTGGATGAAGGTGCCAACAGCACCGCCATCGAGCTGGATCCGGAAACCATCGTGGTGCTGCGTGCCAAAGAGCACTTGAAGCCTACCCAGCTGCCGCTGGAAAGCGTTGCCACTGCCATCCGTGCCCAGTTGACCAAGGAGCGCGCAAGCGCTGCGGCGAAGACTCACGCGGACGAGCTGATTGCCAACCTGCGTGATGGCAAGACACCGCTGAGCCAGCCGGTGGATGGCCAGGCCTGGAAAGTCACCGAAGGGGCCACCCGTGGCCAGGAAGGCGTCGAGCCTGCCGTGCTGCAAGCCCTGTTCCGCATGCCAAAGCCTGCGGCCAAGGACAAGCCGACCTTTACCAGTGTGACCCTGCCAGACGGTAGCCTGGTGATCGTGCGCTTGAACGCGGTCAACGAAGCCGCTGCCCCGACCGATGACGAGAAAGCTCAGTACCGCCGCTTCCTCGCTTCGCGTATCGGTCAGCAAGACTTCGCTGCCTATCGCAAGCAGCTGGAAACCAAGGCTGAGATCAAGAAGTTCTGATCGCGTTACTGCCTGAATAAAAAGACCCCGGCCTGAAGAGGCCGGGGTCTTTTTTTATCCACTAATCAGCGGACTCAACCAGTCTTGATTCAACGCGCAAACTTGAGCTTGCCCCAACTCAGGCCAATCACAGCCGCCAGGGTCGAAGCGCTCAGCACACTCAGCTTGGCAGCCGACAGCAGCGTCGGATCGGAGAAGGCCAGCGACGAGATGAAAATCGACATGGTGAAACCAATCCCCGCCAGCAGGCCCACCAGGGCGACGCCGTTCCAGGTCACGCCCTCCGGCAGCGTGCAGATGTTCAGTTTGACCAGCACGACACTCGCCAGCATCACCCCCAGCGGCTTGCCGAGTACCAACGCCAGGATGACCCCCATGAACACACCGTGGGGCAGTGGGTCGTCCAGGTTGAACCCTTGCAGGCTCACCCCCGCGTTGGCCAGGGCAAACAGAGGCATGACGCCGAAGGCCACCCAAGGGTGTAGACCGTCCTGAATGCGTTGCACCGGCGGTAACATTTCCCGTTGGGCCTGTCTCAATTGCTTCAATGGTTTGGCGACCTGATGGGCACTTTCAGCCGGATGCGAAAGCCGGTCCATCAGTTCGTTAAATGTGCGCCCGATGGTGTCCAGAGGGCGTTCCCGAGTGGGTCTGGAAGTGACGGGCGTTATCAGGCCAAGCATTACGCCCGCGAGCGTCGGATGGACGCCGGTCTTGAGCAGGCCAAACCAGACAATCGCCCCTGGCAACAGGTACACGACGGCCTTGCCGATGCCCATCCGCTGGAAAATCAGCACCAGCGCCAACCCACAGGCCGCGATCACCAGGCCCATGTAGTCAAGGCTTGCGGTGTAGAAGATCGCGATGATCAGGATGGCGACGATGTCATCAATGATCGCCAGCGCCAGCAGCAAGATGCGCACGCCAGCCGGAATCGATTTACCCAACAGCGCCAGCACGCCTACGGCAAACGCGATGTCGGTGGCGGTGGGCACGGCCCAGCCGCTGGCCGCTTCGGTGCCATGATTGAGCAGGGTGTAGATCAGCGCCGGCATCAGCACGCCACCCAGCGCAGCGCCCAAGGGCAGGGTAGCCAGTTTCAGGTTGGCGAGTGCGCCGTCCCGGATCTCCTGGCGAATCTCGGCGCCCACCACCAGGAAGAAGATGGTCATCAACCCGTCGTTCACCAGGAAGTGCAACGAGCGCGAGACGGTGAAGTCTCCCAGCCCGATGGTGAGTGGGGTGTTCCAGAAGTGTTCGTAGGAATCGGCGACCGGGCTGTTGGCCCAGATCAGCGCGACAATCGCCGCCAGCAGCAACACGATGCCGCTGACGGCCTCGATGCGTGAAAACCGCTCCAATGCAGACAGGGCGCCTTCGACCAAAACCTGGGGGCGAGGAATAGCAGGGTGTTTATCAGGCACGACAAGTCTCCATTGGCGGCCCGACCAATGCTTATCCTTTAACCTGCGCTGTGCCGTATGCAGCAGCGCACCCGGTGCGATCATAAGAGTTAAGAAACATTACGTCACGTTTCGTTTAAACATCGGCTAAACGCAACGTTGCCATCAGGGCCAGCACGACCAACGCGGCGACTGCCCATGGAAACGATGTCACTCCCCAACCTTGCAGCAACATGCCGCCGAGCAGCCCACCGCCGGCGATGCCCAGGTTCCATACCGTCACCAGCATCGACTGCGCGGCATCGGCTGAATCTCCGGCCGACTTGGCCAGCGCCGTTTGCAGCAATGCCGGGAGGCCGCCAAACGCCAGCCCCCATAACGCCACCGTGGTGTAGATCACGGCCGGCGAGGTCATCCAGAACGCCAGCGTCAATGCTGAGAGTGCGAACATCCCGCAACTGATCACCAATAAGGCCCGCAGCCGTTGATCAATCAGCGCGCCGACCATCCAGATGCCCAGCAGTGCTGCCAGGCCAAACACCAGCAGCACCTGATCGATGTCCGCTGCCATCCCGGCGGGTACCAGGAACGGCGCGATATAGGTGTAGAGAATGTTATGGGCCAGCACGTAGGTGAAGGTCACAAACAGCACCGGACGGATCCCCGGCAGTGCCAGCACCTGACGCAGTCCCAGGCGTTTTTCCGCTCGTTGCCCGGCAAAGTCCGGGATCTGCCAGCGCACCCAGGCCAGCAGCACAACCGTCAGGCCGGTCATGATCGCAAAGCTCAGGCGCCAGCCTACCGTGGTGCCCAGGAATGTCCCGGCTGGCACGCCGAGCGACAGCGCCAATGGCGCGCCGAGCATGGCCACGGCAATCGCCCGGCCTTGCAAGTGCGGTGCGACCATGCGGCTGGCGTAACCGGCGAGCAGCGCCCAAAGCAATCCCGCGAACACCCCGGCGAAGAACCTCGCCACCAGGGTCAGCAGGTAATCGCTGGAAAACGCCGTCACACTGTTGACCAAGGCAAACCCGCCGATGGCAATCATCAGCAACGGCCGCCTGCGCCAGCCCCGGGTGGCGATGGTCAGGGGAATCGCGGCCAGCAGCGAACCAAGGGCGTAAAGGGTCACCAACTGGCCCACCAAGGCGTCGGACACCCCAAGGCCAGCGCCCATTTGCGGGAGCAGGCCCGCTGGCATGGCTTCGGTGAGGATGGTGATGAAGCCGGCGGTAGCCAATGCCAGCAGACCGCCCAGGGGCAGGCGTTCGGGGCTCGCCGCAAGGGGCGAGGAGGGTAAGGCGCTGTCACTCATGTTTATTGGCTCCGGGTCGCAAACGAAAGGGCAGGGAGCCAGAGTAGGGTGCTGCACGCTGGAGAAAAACAGGCTAAGGTTCCGAACTTATCGGACGCCAACGTCCGCAATCGCTCAGGAGCGAGACGATGGACAGCCTCGGCAGTATTTCAGTGTTTGTGCAGGTGGCGGAGACCCGCAGCTTTACCGAGGCCGGGCGCCTGCTGGGGGTGTCGTCCTCGGCGATTGGCAAAAGCATCGCGCGCATCGAAGAGCGCCTGGGTGTGCGGCTGTTCCATCGCAGCACCCGCAGCATCACGTTGACCAGCGAGGGCGCGCTGTTTCTCGAACGCTCCCGACGGATCCTGGCGGAAGTCGAGGCCGCAGAACAGGAGCTGAGTCAGGCATCCGCCACACCCAAAGGCAAGCTGCGTGTGAGCCTGCCCCAAGTGCGCGGCCTGTTGATGCCAGTGCTGACGGATTTCATGCGGGCCTATCCCGAGATCGAGCTGGACGTGGACTTCTCCGACCGCATGGTGGACGTGATCGAGGAAGGCTTCGACGCGGTGATCCGCACCGGCAAACCCGAGGATTCACGCTTGATGGCACGCCATCTCGGGTATTACCGCCTGGTGCTGGTGGCCTCCCCGGAATACCTGCGCTTGCATGGCACGCCGCGCCAGCCCCGGGACTTGAACGACCACGCCTGCCTGCGCCACAAGTTCTGCGCCACCGGCAAGCTGGAAGCCTGGCCACTGCGCCCGGAACCGGGCCTGCCGGAGCCGGTCCTGCGAGCGCCGCTGGTCTCCACCACCATCGAATCACTGATGCATGTGGCCCATGCAGGCCTGGGGATCGCCTGCCTGCCGGACTTCATGGTCCGCGAATCGGTGGAGCAGGGCCGGTTGCAACGGGTACTGGACTATTACCTGGACCACAGCGGCAGCTTCTGGATGCTCTGGCCATCAAGTCGCCATGCCTCGGCCAAATTGCGCGTGTTTATCGACCATATGGGCGAGCGGCTTTTTCCTGCAGACACCGTCCCGTAAGGCTGTGACGTTTTACCGACAGGAATTCGCGCGCCAAGGCCACGTTCTGTTGCACAATACCGCCCTGACTGTTTTCCTCAGGATTTTCGATGTCGACATCATTTCACTTGCGTAGCCTCGGGTTGGCGCTGGTGCTGGCGGGCGCTGCGGGCTGCTCGTCACCCAAGACCGCTATTTATGAACATGAGAATTTCGACGACTCCGGTACGTTTTCCCGTGATTACCCGGTCAGTGACACCGCGGCCTGCGAAGCGGCGCGGCGTGCGCTGTTGAGCCAGGGTTACATCATTACCAGCAGCGATCCAAAGCTGGTGGCGGGTAACAAGAGCTTCCAGCAGACCGGCGAAACTCACCTGCAGATCAGCTTCAACGTGGTATGTGCCGACGATGGCAGTGGCAATCATCACTCGACCATGTTCGCCAACGCCTTGCAGGACCGCTACGCGCTGAAGAAGGTCAATAACTCCGCGAGCCTCGGTGTGGGGGTGTTGGGCTCGGTGTCGATGCCGATTGGCTCCACCGATGATTCGATGGTCAAGGTGGCCAGCGAGACGGTGTCTGCGCCAAAGTTCTATGAGCGTTATTTCGCGCTGGTGGATGTTTTCCTGCCCCAGGAAGTGAAAAAGGCTGCGCATATTCCAGAGAAGCCCAAGGCGGACCTCGGCATTCCGGAACCGAAGGCAGCTCCGGCGGCCGATAAGGTTGAGGCGCCTAAGGAAACCCCGAAAGAACTGCCCAAAGAAGCGCCGGCCACACCGGCAGCCCCGGTGACGCCGGCGGTGGTGCCTGCGGCATCGGAGCCGGTTGTACCGCCGGCAGAACCTGCGCCGATTGCTCCCAAGGAAACCCCGGCAACAGCGCCAGAGGCAACCAGCCCGACGCTGCCGGCGCCAACCGAAGCGATTCCGCCCCTGCCGACGCCTGCGCAGTAACTACACCGCTACGGGGTTGGCCTTGTCGACGTTGATCCCGTAGCGGCTGATCGCCTCCGCCACCTTGGCGCGGCTGATCAGGCCGTCATCCGCCAGCGCCTTCAAGGCCGCCAGTGCAATGAAGTAACGGTCCACCTCAAAGAACTCGCGCAAGGTTTCGCGGGTATCCGATTGCCCGAAGCCATCAGTGCCCAGCGCTACAAAGCGCCGGCCCGGCACGAACGGGCGGATCTGGTCGGCAAAGATTTTCATGTAGTCGGTGGCAACCACCACGGGCCCGGCCTGGTCCTCAAGGCATTGCTCGACATAGCTGGCACGCGGTTGGCTCTCCGGGTGCAGCAGGTTCCAGCGCTCCACGGCATGGCCTTCCCGGCGCAGCTCGGTAAGGCTGGTGACGCTCCACACGTCGCTGGCCACGGCGAAGTCATCCCGCAGCAAATCAGCAGCGGCGATGACTTCCCGCAGGATCGAACCGCTGCCCATCAGCTGTACCCGGGGTTGCGCGGTGTCTTCAGCCGCCTTCAACCGATACATGCCCTTGAGAATCCCATCCTCGACACCGTCGGGCATCGCCGGGTGCGGGTAGTTTTCGTTGAGCAGGGTAATGTAGTAGTAAATGTCCTCTTGCTCGACGTACATCCGGCGCATGCCTTCGCGAATGATCACTGCCAGTTCGAAGGCAAAGGTCGGGTCATAGGAAATGCAGCACGGGATCACCGAGGACAGCACATGGCTGTGGCCATCGTCATGCTGCAGGCCTTCGCCCATCAGTGTGGTGCGTCCGGCGGTCGCCCCCAGCAGGAAGCCCCGCGCCCGCGCATCGCCTGCGGCCCAGGCCAGGTCGCCGACTCGCTGGAAACCGAACATCGAATAGAAGATATAGAACGGCACGGTCATCAACCCGTGGTTGGCGTAGGACGTACTCGCGGCGATCCACGAGGAAATGGCGCCGGATTCATTCAGGCCTTCCTGCATGATCTGTCCGTCCTTGCTTTCCTTGTAGTAGGACAGCTGGCCGGCATCCTGTGGGGTGTAAAGCTGGCCGACCGCAGAGTGAATGCCGATCTGGCGGAACAGGCTTTCCATGCCGAAAGTGCGGGACTCGTCCGGCACAATGGGCACGATCAACTTGCCCAGGTTCGGGTCCTTGAGCAGCGTGCCGAGGATGCGCACGAAGGCCATGGTGGTGGAAATCGCGCGCTCGCCAGTGTCCTTGAGTTGGGTGGCAAAGGCTTCCAGTTCGGGGATCTTCAACGACTCGACCGCGCTGTGGCGAGCCGGTACGTAACCCCCCAGCGACTGGCGGCGAGCGGCGAAATAGCGTGCTTCTTCACTGTCGGCGGCCGGTTTGAGATACGGGATTTCGGTCAGTTGATCGTCGGCCACTTCCAGTCCGAAGCGATCGCGGAAGGCTTTGACGGCTTCAGCCCCCATCTTTTTCAACTGGTGGTTGATGTTCTGGCCTTCGCCGGCCTCGCCCATGCCAAAGCCCTTGACGGTTTTCGCCAGGATCACCGTCGGCTGGCCGCTGTGGCGCACTGCGGCGGCATAGGCGTTGTAGACCTTGTCCGGGTCATGGCCGCCCCGTGAGAGTTTCCAGATATCGTCGTCGGACATGTCCGCCACCAGCGCCAGCAACTCGGGATATTTGCCGAAGAAGTGTTCCCGCACGTAGGCGCCGTTTTGCGATTTGTAGTTCTGATAGTCGCCGTCCACACATTCCATCATGCGCTGGCGCAGCAAGCCGCTTTTGTCCTTTTCCAGCAACGCATCCCAACCGCCGCCCCAGATCACCTTGATCACGTTCCAGCCGGCGGCGCGGTACAGGCTTTCGAATTCCTGGATCACCTTGGCATTGCCGCGCACCGGGCCATCCAGGCGTTGCAGGTTGCAGTTGACCACGAAGATCAGGTTGTCGAGTTTCTCGCGCCCTGCAAGTGAGATGGCCGCCAGGGATTCCGGTTGATCCATCTCGCCATCACCGAGGAACGCCCACACCTTGCGGCCCTGGTGCTGCTTGAGGTCGCGGAACTCCAGGTAGCGCATGAAGCGAGCCTGGTAGGCGGCGGTAATCGGCCCGAGACCCATGGACACCGTAGGAAATTGCCAGAATTCCGGCATGAGGCGAGGGTGTGGATAGGACGATAAACCGTCGCCACCGGCCTCCCGGCGGAAGTTGTCCAGTTGCGCTTCGCTGATTCGGCCTTCGAGGTACGCCCGCCCGTAAATGCCCGGTGCCGAGTGGCCCTGGATGTACACCAGGTCGCCATCGAAACTGTCGGTTCGGCCACGGAAGAAGTGGTCAAAGCCTACGTCATACAGCACGGCAGCCGACGCGTAGGTCGCGATATGCCCACCCACCCCGGAATGTTTGCCGGCGCGCAGCACCATGGCCATCGCGTTCCAGCGGATAAACGCATTCAATCGGCGCTCGGTGGCCAGGTTGCCGGGGTAGGGCAACTGACGGTCCACCGGGATGGTATTGACGTAAGGCGTGGTCACCCGCCCGTAGAAGTCGCCATGCCGCGCCACATCGAAATCCAGCAACTGGTCGATCAGGTAATGCGCACGCGGGCGGCCTTCGGTGGTCAGCACCGATTCGATGGACTCCAGCCATTCGCGGGTTTCCTGTGGATCGTCGTCGAGGCGTACTGCGGTGTTCGGGGTCATGTCAGGCTCCAGGGTGGACGGGTTTCAGCGTGTGGGCTCCTTGTGGGAGCTTTGCGAATGTAGTTGCAATTGCAACTACATGACTGAATCTAGCGCGGGATGAGCTACTATTGCAACCTTCTTGAAATTCCCCGGATTGGTGTTGCATGTCGTCGAAAGAGCCTGATGTCTGGTTTCGTTTTGTTCGGGCCCACAGGACGGTTATCCGTGAAATCGAACGGCGCCTGGCCGATGCCGGTCTGCCGCCGTATGCCTGGTACGACGCTTTGTGGGGCCTGGAAAGTGGCCCCGAGGGCACCCGGCGCATGCACGAACTGGCCGATGTGCTGGCCATCGAGCGCTACAACTTGACGCGCCTGGTGGACCGTCTGGAAAAGGACGGCCTGGTGGTGCGTTCGCGCTCCGACGGTGACGGGCGTGCTGCCTTTGTCTCAATCACCGACGCGGGCCGGGTGTTGCGCAAAAAGATGTGGAAAATCTACGAAAGCAGCGTGGAAGAGTTGTTTCTGTCGCAGCTCGACAGCGAGCAACGCCGGGGCTTTGCCGAGGCGCTGGAACGCACGGCGGGGCTGGCGATGGAGGCGGGCGTGCAGACCCGTGGGCGGCGTAAGACCTGAAGCAAAGACGCCAGGCGACGAAGATCCAGTGTGGGAGCGGGCTTGCTCGCGAAAGCGGTGTGTCAGCAAAAGAAATATCAGCAGACACACCGCCTTCGCGAGCAAGCCCGCTCCCACATTTGATCTGTGATGGATGACAGATCGTCATTTCAGGTGATACCGACGCAGGGCGGTTTCCACCTGTTCTGCGTCGATACGGCCGTCATCCGCCAGCGCCTTCAATGCCAGCACCGCGATCCAATATCGACTGGGTGGTGACGTTTCCACCGAGCCCGCGCCCAAGGCTACAAACCGCGCGTCGACATGCCCCGCCAACGGGTCAACGATGGGCTGCGGATAGCCGGTAACCGCGACCACCGGCGCGCCATCCCCAGCCAGGCAATCCCTCAGATGACAACTGCGCTTCGGTGCCAGCGGGTGCAGGCGGTTCCAGCGTTGCGCCGCCTCCGCCTCGCGGGCCAGCCGTGTGTAGCTGGGGCAACTCCACAGTTGCGCCTCGACGTTCCAATCCGTTTCGAGTAACTGCGCGGCGTGCACGACTTCTTCAAACGCTCGACCCGCGCCCAGCAACCGCACCCTCAATTCGCTCGTGTATGACCGCCGGACCCGGTACATGCCCCTGAGCGCATGGTCACGGTCCTGCGGGCTCAGCCCTGGCCCGTCGTGTTGATCGTGCAGTGCCAGGTAATAAAACCCCGGCTCGCCGTCGACATACAGCGCCTGCAAAGCCGCCAGCACAATCGCCCGCGCTTCCTCGCCGGAGGCCGGGTCATAAGGTGTGCAGTGGGGGTTGCTGGCCAACCACAAGGGCAGTGACGGGGAGGGCCGGGTTTCATTGTCGTTGCACAAGATGCCCCGCTGGCGGGTCTCCCTGGACAGCGCGCGCAACTGGGCTGATGACGCGGCCGTGTGCAGGTACAGCATGGGCTTTTCCCCGGTGTTGCGCGCAAACCAGGTGGGCCAGCTCACCACCCGGCGCGAGCGCGACTGGCCGCGAATCACCCACGCCTGGCGGCTGGACTCCAGGGTGTTGGCCATGGTCATCACGCTATACAGGGGCGAACAGCGGGGCTGCTGCATTGCATTCAAGGCGTCGATACAGATCAGGGCAGAGCGTTCGGTGCTGGCAGTCATGAGCAGGGTCGCTTGGCAACGGGTGCCCATACCCTAATGGAATTCTGCTTGTGATTGCAATTGCAATGATTGCAGTTGCATCTAAAATTCATTCGGCTAAATCAGCGCAACACTGCTACGTTTTATCTTGAAGTGCAGGAACGTCATGCCACGGACATTTTTTCGTCATGGCGGCACTTTAGCCTGGTTGTGCAGGTCATTAAGCAACCCCTTTTCATAAAACAAGGAGTCAACCATGGACGAATACCAGGAAGAACTGTTGGAGTACCAGGCTTTTGAACTGGATCCGCTGGATCCGGCCGATGATGCCACCGAGCTGTAAGACAGACGTCAGGCGGAATGCCGCTGACTGCGGCGAAATTCCCCTGGGGTCTGGCTGTTCCAGCGCTTGAAGGCGCGTTGAAAGGCTTCCGCTGAAGCAAAGCCGAGCAAATAGGCAATTTCACCGAACGCCAGTTCGGTATCGCGAATGTAGGTCATGGCCAGGTCGCGGCGAGTGTCATTGAGAATCGCCCGGAACTGAGTCCCTTCTTCCGCCAGCTTGCGCCGCAAGGTCCAGGTCGGCAGTTTCAAGCGTGACGCCACTTCTTCCAGGTCGGGTTCCCGGCCACCATTGAGCATCGGCCCGAGTAACCGGGTAATGCGCTCGCGCAGGCTGCGGGTGCGCGTCAACTGCTCCAGTTCCCGTTCACACAATTGCACCAGTAATTGCCAGGTACTCGGGCAATGTTCCGGGTTGCGCATGGCCAGGGTTTGCTGGCTCAGGCGCAGTTGATTGTGCTCGGCGCCAAACTGGATCGGGCAGTCCCCCAGCACGCTGTAGCGCTCGCTATAGTCGGGTGCCTCGAATTCGATTTCGATGCGCTGCGCCTGCACCGGTTTCAGGCTCAGGCTCGACAACTGATGCAGCCACCCGGCGATGATCGAGTCCACCACAAAGCGGTTATAGGCGTTGTACGGGCTGATGGAATAGAAGCGTAGCCAGGCCCCGTCCGTATCCTCGTGAAAGCTCGACTGGCCGCGATAGTTGGAGCCGTACAAGGCTTCAAAACGTGTCAGGGTGCGGGCGGCTTCGCGCACGGTGGGGGCCTGGGCGGCGGTGACACCGGCGAGGCCAGCCTGGCTCAAGCGGCTGAGCTGGCCCATGCGCAGCCCCAGACTGGCGTCGCCGGTCAGCTGGATGGCGGCGTGGCCCAGGCGCATATAGCGCGGGATCGACAAGCGTGCGCCGGCCTCGGCCAGGCGGGCCGGGTCAAGGCCGTATTGCAGCAGCAACGGTTGCGGGTCCAGGCCATGGCTGTGGATCGCATCGGCCAAGGTGTGGACGAAGCCCACCGACAAATCCCCAAGCCGCACCGGTTTCATCGTGCTACAGCCACACGTTCAGCAGGCGCGCGCCACGGGCATTGCCGTCGGCGAACACTTGGCCGTTGCTGCTGAGGAAGCTTTGCCCGGCGCTGCCCATGTCAAAGAACTGCCCGCGCAGGAACACGCTCATGCCGGCGGTGGCCTGGCTGATGGGTTGTTGGCTGATCAGGGTCAGGCGGTGCCAGGCTTCGCCTTCGCTGAGTTCTTCGGGCTTGAGGCTGATCTCCGGCGGCGTCGACACGCTTTTGAAGCCGCGCCACGGCTTGTCCCAGGTCTCGCGGCCAATGACGAAGGCTGGTACGGCCACCAATTGGGCGCCTTGCTCGTTGAGCTTGCGGTAATTGTCCGGGTACCAGCTGTCGCTGCCGATCAGGATGCCCAGGCGCCCGGCCGGGGTGTCGACCACGCTGACGGTGTTTTCGTCGCCGGGTTCGATAAAACCGCGCTCATCGAAAATCGGATACAGCTGGCGTTGTGGCTGGCCCACCGCCAAGCCATCACGGTCGAATACCACGCTGGTGTTGTACAGCGCGCCATGGCCGATCTGCAGCTGGCCCTGGCTGACGCTCGGGTTGGGCAGGGCAATGGAGCCGGCCACCAGGGTCACGCCGAATTCCTTGGCCAGGCCGCCGAACAGTACTTGATAGTCGCGGGCCATGGCCGGAGCCTTCATGCGCAGGTAGGCGTCGTCGATACGGTCATCACCCTTGGCGCTGATCAATGCCCGCAGGAACAGCAGCGGGTTGCTCGCCGACAGCCAGTTCATCGCGTCCTTGAGGTTGGTGGCCTGATACAGCTCGTTCTTTTCGCCGCTGACCATCAGCCAGGTGCCGATATGTTCCGGCAGCACCACGATGGTCTTGTCGTTGATCAAGCCCTGGTCGCGGGCCTTTTGCAGATAGGCCGCCAGCTTCAGGTGCAGGCGTTCCAGGCTCTGGTAATCGGCGGGGAACAGTTCCGGCTGGATGCCCAGCAGGTTACCGCGGTCGGCGGGCACGCCCTGGTCGACGGCCAGGCTGATCCGCAGGTCGGACAGGTAATGGCCCACGGGACGCTCCTGGGTCCAGACCAGATAGGCGGAAATGGCGGCGACCAAGGCCATGATGAGGGTGAAGCCAAGAAGTTTACGCATGGGAAAAAGACAACGGACCGGGTGCAGGGTTCGGTACCTAGGGTAGGGCTCATGTACGCAGTTGCCAAGGGGCGCTGCGCATTTGGATCAATAACTTGTCAGTTACAGTCATTGAGCGGCAACCGGCAGCCTCTTAGTCTGTGGGACATAAACCGATGGAGTGCCGTTCGAGCGCTCCACGTCCCGTGATGATCCGTTGTGGAGCTGTACCATGACCGCTGCTGCCTACCCGCACCTGCTGGCCCCGTTGGACCTGGGTTTTACCACCCTGCGTAACCGCACCCTGATGGGCTCGATGCACACCGGCCTTGAAGAGAAACCCGGCGGCTTCGAGCGCATGGCGGCCTATTTTGCCGAGCGCGCCCGTGGCGGCGTGGGCCTGATGGTCACCGGCGGCATTGGCCCGAACGATGAAGGCGGGGTGTATGGCGGTGCAGCCAAGCTGACCACCGACGAAGAGGCGCAAAAGCACAAGATCGTCACGAAAGCCGTACACGAGGCCGGCGGCAAGATCTGCATGCAGATCCTCCACGCCGGGCGTTATGCCTATAGCCCGAAACAGGTGGCACCGAGCGCGATCCAGGCGCCGATCAACCCGTTCAAGCCCAAAGAACTGGACGAAGAAGGCATCGAAAAGCAGATCAGCGATTTCGTCACCTGCTCGCTGCTGGCCCAGGTCGCCGAGTACGACGGCGTGGAGATCATGGGCTCCGAAGGCTACTTCATTAATCAGTTCCTCGCCGCTCACACCAACCATCGCACCGACCGCTGGGGTGGCAGCTATGAAAATCGCATGCGCCTGCCGGTGGAAATCGTGCGCCGGGTGCGCGAAGCCGTAGGCCTGAATTTCATTATCATCTTCCGCCTGTCGATGCTCGACCTGGTGGAAGGCGGCAGCACCTGGGCAGAAATCGTGCAGTTGGCCAAGGCCATCGAGCAGGCCGGTGCAACGCTCATCAACACCGGCATCGGCTGGCACGAAGCGCGGATCCCGACCATCGCTACCAAAGTGCCACGCGGTGCGTTCAGCAAGGTCACCGCCAAGTTGCGCGGTGCGGTGCAGATTCCGTTGATCACCACCAATCGGATCAACACCCCGGAAGTCGCTGAGCAGATCCTGGCCGAAGGCGACGCCGACATGGTCTCGATGGCCCGCCCATTCCTCGCCGACCCGGACTTCGTCAACAAGGCCGCCGAAGGCCGCGCCGATGAGATCAACACCTGCATCGGCTGCAACCAGGCGTGCCTGGACCACACCTTCGGCGGCAAGCTGACCACCTGCCTGGTCAACCCGCGCGCCTGCTACGAAACCGAACTCAACTACCTGCCGGTCAAGCAGATCAAGAAAATCGCCGTGGTCGGTGCCGGTCCTGCGGGCCTGGCGGCCGCCACCGTTGCCGCCGAGCGCGGGCATCAGGTGACCCTGTTCGATTCGGCCAGCGAGATCGGCGGCCAGTTCAACATCGCCAAGCGCGTGCCGGGCAAGGAAGAGTTCTTCGAGACCCTGCGCTACTTCAAGCGCAAGTTGCAGACCACCCACGTCGAGCTGTGCCTGAACACTCGGGTCGACGTTGAGCAGCTTGTTGCGGGCGGTTACGACGAGATCATCCTCGCCACCGGCATCGCGCCGCGTACACCGGCCATCCCGGGCGTGGAAAATGCCAAGGTGCTGAGCTACCTGGACGTGATCCTGGAGCGCAAGCCAGTGGGCCATCGCGTGGCGGTGATCGGTGCCGGCGGTATCGGTTTTGACGTGTCGGAATTCCTCGTGCACCAGGGCGTGTCCACCAGCCTGGACCGCGAGGCGTTCTGGAAAGAGTGGGGCATCGATACCCACCTTGAAGCCCGCGGCGGTGTGGCCGGGATCAAGCCCGAGCGCCATGCGCCGGCGCGTGAAGTGTTCCTGCTGCAGCGCAAGACGTCCAAGGTCGGCGACGGCCTGGGCAAGACCACCGGCTGGATTCATCGCACCGGCTTGAAGAACAAACAGGTGCAGATGCTCAACAGCGTCGAGTACCTGAAGATCGACGATGAGGGCCTGCACATCCGCATCGGCGCCGAAGGTGAGCCGCAGGTGCTGGCGGTGGACAATATCGTGATCTGTGCCGGCCAGGACCCGCTGCGGGAACTGCAGGACGGCCTGGTGGCGGCCGGGCAGAACGTGCACCTGATCGGCGGTGCTGACGTGGCGGCCGAGCTGGATGCCAAGCGCGCCATCAACCAGGGTTCGCGCCTGGCGGCCGAGCTGTAAACACGCAAAAGGGGCGGTGGTAGACTACCGCCCCTTTTCTTGTGCAGACCTGCCTTTATGGGTCCTTTCGACTGGCTTCCCCACGCGCCCCTTGAACCCCTGAAGCTTGACTGGATGGGGCCGGTGGACGTCGCCGTGCTGCGCCTGGATCGCATTGACCCGCTGATCAGCGGCAACAAGTGGTTCAAGCTCACCGAACACCTGGCGCAAGGCCGGGCGGCGGGTGCCAGCGGGATCATCAGCCTGGGCGGGGCTTACTCCAATCATCTGCATGCTCTGGCGGCGGCCGGGAAACGCTTCGGCTTTCCTACCGTTGGCTTGCTGCGTGGTCATCCGCAAGACACTCCCACGGTGCTCGATCTCAACGCCTTTGGCATGCAGCTGCATTGGCTGGGGTATGGCGGCTATCGCGCGCGTAACGAGCCGGACTTCTGGCTGCCTTGGCGCGAGCAGTATCCGCACCTGCACCCGGTGCCTGAGGGCGGTGGTGGCTTGGCCGGTGCCTTGGGCTGCGGGGTGCTGGTCAGTCAGGCGCAGGCGCAGTTAAGCGGCCTGGGCTGGGCGGACTATCACGGTTGGTGGCTGGCCGCGGGGACCGGCACCACGCTGGCGGGATTGGTATTGGCCGAGGCGGGCGCGCATCCGGTATATGGCGCGCTGGCAGTGCCCGACGACCACGGCGTGGCGCAGCAGGTACGGGCGCTTGTGCAAGAGGGTTATGAATTGCTGGAGGCCAGCCGGGGCGGCTTTGCCAAGGTTGATCCGGAGTTGCTGGCCTTTATCGACGCCACCGAGCAAGCCTGTGGCCTGCCCCTGGAGCCGCTGTACACCGGCAAGGCGTTATTGGCGTTGAAGCAGCAGATTGAAACCGGGAGATTTCCCCCCGGCACCCGTCTGATCTTTGTCCACACCGGTGGCCTTCAAGGCCGCCGGGGATACCAACGTTACTGAAGGTTCCCTCTCTTGCCGGGCATCATCCGTAATGCAGTATTGTCCCGCAGCACATAGTGATGGCCCAACCCCGCCAACGCATGCAGCCCGATCAGCCAGTAACCGATCTTGCCGAACAGCGCATGCCAGCTTTCAATCTCTTTGGCCAACGCCTTGTTTTCGGCAATCAACGGCGGCAGCTCGATGCCGTAGAACATCACCGAATGCCCCTCGGCGCTGACAATTAACCAGCCGGCGATGGGCATGCCGATCATCAAGGCATACAACGCCATGTGCATCAGGGTCGCCAGGAAGGATTGCCATTGCGGCGGTGCCGGTACGATCTTCGGCGCCACGCCCAGGCTGCGGGCGAACAACCGCAGCCACACCAGCACAAACACGGTCAGGCCGAACATGAAGTGCATTTCCACAATCAACGTACGGCCGCCGCTGCCTTTGGGAAACTGCCCGCGTAATTCAATGCAGGCGTAGACCACCGCCAGCAGCACCACCATCAGCCAGTGCAACGCAATCGACATGGTGCTGTAACGCGTATCGGAATTTTTCCAGGGCATCGCTTTCTTCCTCACTCATCAGGGCAAACCTCCGTTCTTTCGCGACGGAGTCCTTTCAATGTAAGCCTGTTTTACGAGGTTTGCCCGTGAGAGAAGGGTGTATAGGCGATCTTTTGATCTCGATCAGTTGCCCTGTGGCATTTCACCCCGTGCCAGACGCTGGTTGATGTCGGCAATCACCGCAGGCAGGTCGATGATGGTGTCGATCATGTAGTGCGGGCGCGAGCCTTCGAACATGGCCTCGATGCGCGTGCGTTCGCTGGCGAGTGTGCCAGCGTCCAGGGCGCGGAACTGCGCGTAGGTCAGGCCCAGGGCGTTGCCTGAGCAGGTCAGCGCCACGGTCCACATTCCGGCGCGACGGCCTTCGAGGATGCCCGGCACGGTGTCGTCGATCTTCACGCAGGCCGCGACATCATCAATCCCGAGGGCGATCACGTTGGCCAGGGCCTGGGCCGGCCATGGGCGGCCGTTGGGTACTTCGTCGGTGGCGACCACGTGGTCGGCGATGTAGCCGTTGGTGGCGGCCAGTTCCACCACCTTGTCCATCACCTGCTTGGGGTAGCCGGAGCACGAGCCGATCTTGATCCCCTGTTTGCGCAGGTTGGCGATGGTGTCCAGGGCGCCGGGGATCAACGCCGAGTGCTCGGCGATTTTCTCGATCTGCAGCGGCATGAAACGCTGGTAGATGGCGGTCACGTCATCGTCAGTCGGTGTGCGGCCAAAAGCCTTGCGATAGCGCTCGGCCACTTGCGGCTGGTCACACAGGGTGCGGATGTGGTCCCACTTGCCCATGCCCATCGGGCCACGGGCTTCTTCGATGGAGACCTGCACGTCGAATTCAGCGAAGGCTTCGACAAAAATCTGCGTGGGGGCGAACGAGCCGAAATCGACCACAGTGCCGGCCCAGTCGAGGATCGCGGCTTGAAGCTGGGTTGGGTTTGCGTAGTTCATGGTTCAGATCCTGTGAGTAGTGGGCAGTCAGATGTCGAGCACGTTCATTTCTTGCAGCACCTCGGCCACCGCCGCGACGGCGGCTTGCATCTCGGCCTGGTTTACATGGCCGATGCAGCCCACGCGGAAGGTTTCCACCTGGGTCAATTTGCCGGGATAGAGGATGAAACCCTTGGCCTTGACCCGCTCGTAGAACGCCTTGAACTGGTAGCGTGGGTCTTTTGGCGCATGGAAGGTGACGATGATCGGCGCCTGGATCGCCGCAGGCAGGAAACTGCGCAGGCCCAGTTCGGCCATGCCGTCCAGCAGCGCCTGGCAGTTGTTGGCGTAGCGCTGATGCCGGGCGGGCAGGCCGCCTTCTTCGTTGTATTGCAGCAGCGCTTCGTGCAGCGCCGCCACCACGTGGGTTGGCGGGGTGAAGCGCCACTGGCCGGTCTTGGCCATGTAGCTGTGCTGGTCGAACAGGTCCATCGCCAGGGAATGGCAGTTGCCCTGGGCAGCGGCCAGCGCCTGCTTTTCAGCGAACACAAAACCCATCCCCGGTACGCCTTCCAGGCACTTGCCGGAGGCGGCGATCAGCGCGTCGAACGGCACTTCACGGGCATCGATCGGCAGCGCGCCGAAGGAGCTCATGGCGTCGATGATCAGGCGCTTGCCGTGGCGGGCGATGACCTGGGCGATCTCGGGCAGCGGGTTGAGAATCCCGGTGCTGGTTTCGCAATGGATCAGTGCGACGTGGGTGATGCCCTTGTCGGCGTGCAGCAGGCGGTCGACGTCGGCGGCGGTGGTGGGTTCGTCTTCGGCGGTTTCAAAGGTGCTGAACGAGCGGCCGAGCACTTCGCAGATCTTCGCCAGGCGCTTGCCGTAGGCGCCGTTGATCAGCACCAGCACCTTGCCGTCCCGTGGCACCAGGGTGCCGATGGCCGCTTCCACGGCAAAGGTGCCGCTGCCTTGCAACGGCACGCAATGGTGGCTGGCGGTGCCGTTGACGATCACCAGCAGTTGCTCGCAGAGGCTGGCGGTCAGTTGGTTGAAGCGGTCATCCCACGAACCCCAGTCGACCATCATGGCCTCGCGGGTGCGGGCCGAGGTGGTCAAGGGCCCGGGGGTCAGCAGGATCGGCGCGGCAGTGCTCATTCGTGTGTCCTCGCAAAACAATGGGATGAAGTTACGGCGCCTAAATTGCAGTTTGGCTTGTCATCAATCAAATTGTTTGTTGTTATGCGAGCTATCAGTGAGGCCGATAGCTATGAACCTGTTTCAACTGCGTGCGTTTGATGCCGTAGCCCGCGAGGGCAGTTTTACCCGGGCGGCCGAGCGCCTGTTTATCAGCCAGCCGGCGGTGACCGGGCATATCAAGGCGCTGGAGGAGCACTACCAGATTGCCCTGCTGCGGCGTACCGCGCGGCGGGTGGAGTTGACCGAGGAGGGCACCAAGCTCGCGGCGATCACCCGGGCGATCTTCGGCCTGGTGGAGGAGGCGCAGACGTTGCTGGAGGCCAACCGGCAACTGCTTACCGGGCGCCTGGAAGTGGCGGCGGACGGGCCGCACATGGTCATGCCGATGCTGGCCAGCCTGCGGCAGCGGTATCCGGGGATTACGGTCAATTTGCGCTTGGGCAACGCTCAGGAAACCCTCGCGGCGTTGCTGTCGGAGCGCGCCGATGTGGCGGTGTTGACGGAGGTGGAGACGCGCAAAGGCCTGCACTTGCAGCCGTTGATCGAGTCGCGGATTTGCGCGTTGGTGCCTGCGGGCCACCCGTGGTTGGCGGAGCCTGCGGGGATTCGGCTGGAGCAGTTGGATCAGGTAATCATGGTGTTGCGTGAGCCCAGCTCGATCACCCGGCGCACCTTCGACGAAGCCTGCGCCCAGGCCGGGGTGCAGCCCAAGGTGTTGCTGGAGCTGGACAGCCGTGAGGCGGTGACGGAAGCAGTGGCGGCGGAGTTGGGGGTTGGGGTGGTGTCGTCGATGGAAGTCAGCCGGGATCCGCGGGTGCATGCGATTCCGATCCAGGGCGACGGGCTGGTGAACCGGCATGTGATCGGGTGCATGGAGCGGCGGCGGGAGTTGCGGTTGATTCAGGCGTTTTTCGAGTTGGCGCCCTGAATGGGGTTGGCTGAAGACCGAGTTGGCGCCATCGCGGGCAAGCCCGGCTCCCACATTAGACCGCGTATTCCAGAACAACTCGGTCAACTGTGGGAGCCGGGCTTGCCCGCGATGGGGCCCCTGAGTTCAGCGCAAACTTTCCCGCACAATCTCCAGAAAAGTCGCCACCACCCGCCGCGAACTCTGCTCTTTCAAGCACACCAGTGTTTCCTTCATCCGCTGGGTACAGTCGCGGATCGGCATCGCGTACACCCGTGAGTCCGCCCCAAACTCCGCGGCAGACACCACCCCCACGCCAATCCCCACCACCACCGCCTCCCGCGCGGCTTCCCGGCCTTCCACCTGGATCGCCGGGCGAATCCGCAGCCCGGCCTGATGCATTTCCTGCTCCAGGGTCTGGCGGGTCACCGAGCCGATTTCCCGCAACACCAGCGGCGTATCGTCCAGGTCCGCCAGGCAGATCGACTCACGGCCCGCCCAGGGATGGTTGCGGGCGACAAACGCGAGCAATTGATCATCCGGCAATGGCAATGACAGCAGCCGTTCGTCGTCCACATCGCGCCCCAGCAGCGCCAGGTCGGCCTGGTAGTTGTAGAGGCGAAACAGCGATTCATCGGTGTTGCCGGTTTCGATCTTCACGCTGATGCCCGGGTACAGCTGGCAAAAGCGCGCGATCTGCGGCAGCACATGCACGGGCGCATCCACCGCGAGTGTCAGGGTGCCGGTTTGCAAGGCCCGGGAATCCTGCAACAGTTCTTCGGCCTCCGCCGCGACCGCAAACAAGCGCTGGGTGATGCTCAACAGGCGCTCGCCAAGGTCGGTCAACCGCACCGAGCGTTTGTTGCGATGAAACAGCAGCACGCCGAAGCGTTCTTCGAGTTTGCGCACCTGGTCGGAAATGGCCGGCTGGCTGAGGAACAAGCGTTCGGCGGCGTGGGTGAAGCTGCCGTGGACGGCCACTGCATGGAAGGCTTTGAGTTGGGCGTGGGACACCGACATCGCGAATCCTCTTACAAGCTCAGCTTATATTTGAAATACGATAAATCGATTTTACCTATTAGTCAGCCATTGCTTTGATAGCCCCAGTCGCCGTAGGTCGAGTCCTACACCTTCGGCGGCCATGGGTCTTCTGCGTGCTCACCAGCGGGACTCATCTGACCAATACCGCGCCCTTCCAAGCGCCGGTACTGCAGTGCTCAACAATAAAAATACAGGCGTTTGCTTTTCATTCTGCCGGCACACTCACACCCGAGGTCAGAACCACCATGAATACTCCCTTGAGTCACATCAAGCGTTGGCGCGTGCAGATTTTCGCCATCACCTGGCTGGCGTACGCGGCCTTCTATTTCACCCGCAAAGCTTTTTCGGTGGCCAAACTGGGGATCGTCGACGACCCGAGTTTCCCGTTGGACAAGATGATGATGGCCAACCTGGATGGCATCTACCTGGCGGCCTACGCCGTTGGCCAGTTCACCTGGGGCATGCTTGCCGACCGTTTCGGGCCCCGTGTGGTGGTACTCGGCGGGTTGCTGATTTCCGCCGCCGCCGCCCTGGTGATGGGCACGTTTGCCACCTTGCCGATCTTTGTCACCTGCATGTTGATCCAGGGCCTGGCCCAGTCCACCGGCTGGTCGGGGCTGTGCAAGAACCTTGGCAGTTTCTTCCCGGCGCAGCAGCGTGGGCGGGTGCTGGGGTTATGGAGTTCGTGCTACGCCTTTGGCGGCCTGGTGGCGTCACCGTTTGCCGGCTGGTGGGCGTATACGCTGATCGGCACCTGGCATGCGGCGTTTATCTCCAGTGCGGCCGTCGTCGCCGTGGTCGCGGTGCTGTTCTTCATTTTCCAGCGCAACACGCCACAGGATGTGGGGTTGCCGGCGGTGGAGCCCGAGCCGGAGCAGACTGTCGCCGAAAAGAACGCGAGTGTGCTGGAGCCGTTGCGGGCCATCTTGCGCAACCGCACGGTGTTGACCCTGGGACTGGCGTACTTCCTGTTGAAGCCGGCACGCTACGCCATCCTGTTGTGGGGGCCGGTGATTGTGTATGAGCAGATGCCGTCGGTGGGCAAGGTCGGCGCAGCGATTGTGCCCACGGCCTTCGAGCTGGCGGGGTTGCTGGGGCCGATCATGATCGGCATGGCGTCCGACAAACTGTTCGGCGCCCGGCGCATGCCGGCCTGTGTCCTCAGCCTGTTGGCGCTGACGGTGGCCCTGGCGTTGTTCATGGGCGCCTTGCACACCGGCAGCGTGGTGCTGGTGATGGCATTGCTGTTTGTGATGGGCCTGACCCTGTACGGGCCGGACTCGATGATCAGCAGCACCGCCGCCATCGACTTCGGCACCGCCAAGGCCGGCGCGACGGCGGCGGGGTTCGTCAACGGCTGCGGTTCGGTGGGGGCAGTACTCGGCGGCTTGTTGCCGGGCTACTTCGACACCGTCACGGTGTTTATCGTGTTTGCCGGCGCCGCGCTGTTTTCCTCGCTGGTGTTGATGCCCTACTGGAACGCCAGGCCGGCGGTATTGGCACAGGTGGGGGACTTTGTGCCCGACCGTGAGCGCGCCATCAATCCCTTGCGTACCTGAGGGGCATGGCCGGTTTTTTGGTGGATTAGAGTGTTTCAGCGCTATAAACTCTGCCCCCAAAGCGCCGGCCAGTAGACGTCTCGGCGCGATGGACAGAAGAGAGTGAGTCATGGGCGCACAGTGGAAAGTCAAACATAAAGAAGCGGCATCCAATGCCAAGGGCAAGATCTTCGGCAAGCTGGTGAAAGAAATCACCATTGCCGCCCGCAACGGTGCCGACACCGCCACCAACGCACATTTGCGCCTGGTGGTGGAGCAGGCCAAAAAGGCCTCGATGCCCAAGGAAACCCTGGAACGCGCGATCAAGAAAGGCGCCGGTCTGCTCGGTGAGACCGTGCAATACCACCGCGTGACCTACGAAGGTTTTGCCCCACACCAGGTGCCGCTGATCGTTGAATGCGTGACCGACAACATCAACCGCACCGTGGCGGAAATCCGTGTGGCGTTCCGCAAGGGGCAACTGGGTGCTTCGGGCTCTGTGGCCTGGGACTTCAACCATGTGGGCCTGATCGAAGCGTCGCCGGACAGCCCGGACGCCGATCCGGAAATGGCCGCGATTGAAGCCGGTGCCCAGGATTTCGAAGAAGGCGAAGAAGAGGGCACCACCCTGTTCATCACCGAGACCACAGACCTGGACGCCGTGCAGAAAGCCTTGCCGGACCAGGGTTTCACCGTGTTGTCGGCCAAGCTGGGCTACATCGCGAAGAACCCGGTGAGCGGTTTGAGTGATGAGCAGATGGCTGAAGTCGAAGCCTTCCTGGAAGGCTTGGACAACCATGATGACGTGCAGGATATGTTCGTCGGGTTGGCGGGTTAACGCTCATTTGATGTGAACTCGATCCAAATGTGGGAGCGGGCTTGCTCGCGAATATGGTGTACCAGCCAAGTATGTATTGACTGACACACCGCATTCGCGAGCAAGCCCGTTCCCACATTGGGTTTAGCGGAGTGTGGAAGACTGCAACAGGGTTGTGATTGCCTCGAACCCAGGCCGGGCCAGCACCTCCGGCTGGCAGCAGTTATCCCGCAAGGCTTCCAGCGCCACGCGCTTTTCCTCGCTCAACCCCGTATCAATCCTTTCCAGCAGTTCCCCCAGCAACACGCCGAACGCGCGCACTTCTATACGCTGCAACGCGCGGGTTTCCTGGCTGTCGACCGTGGCGTGAAACGACGCGGCACCAAAGTCCCCCAGCAAACATTCACCGGCTTCATTCCACAGAATGTTATGGCCGTACAGATCGCCGTGGGTGATGCCTTGCTCGTGCAGGTGCGCCGCCACCGAAGCGATGCCCCGGGCCATGCGCAGTGCCACGTCCGCGCTGAAACGGGTGGTGGGCTCGTAGATATCCCGGGTGCACGACGCCAGGCTCGGCAGGGCCGCGAGGTTGCGGTAGCTCGGTTCGATCAGTTGCATCACCAGCGCCGCCTGGCCTTGGGGATGCTCGACCACCCGGCCTTCCACCTTGATCAGGTTGGCGTGCAACCCGGCGGCGATGCAGGCGTGCATTTCGTGCAGGGGCGAGCCGTCGCTGGTAATGCTGCCTTTATAGAGTTTGACCGCCACCGCCTTGGCCGGCGCGTTTGGCGGGGTCCAGGACGCTTTGCGGATGATCCCGGAAGCGCCTTCCCCCAGCACGTCGCCCAATTCCAGCTCGGGCCAGGGAATGTTTGGCGTCGCGTCATGGCGGGCCTCTTCCACGGCCATCTCTACCGGGTTGCCGGCGTAGGCCAGCCAGGTCAGGCTCGGCAAGGTCAGCAGCCAGTCCGGCAGACGGTTCAGGCGGTTGGAGGCGATGCGGATCAGTTCGAGGTTTTTGCACTGGGCCAGGCTTTGCGGCAACTGCTCCAGGTGATTGCCGGCCAGCATCAGCTTTTGCAGCAAGGGCCGTTCCCCCAGCTCCCTCGGCAACTGGCTGATACGGTTATCGGTGAGGATCAGCCAGCGCAGCAGGGGCGGCAGCGATGTGGCCGGGACGCTGCTGATCTGGTTCGACTTGAAGCCGATCATACTCAACTGCGCACACTGGCCCAGGCATTCCGGCAGTTCGGTAAAAGCGTTTTCCGAACAGAACAACACGCGCAAATGGGGCAGGCGGTGCAGGTCGTCCGGCAGGCTGCTGAGGGCATTGCCGGTGAGGTTGAGGATTTCCAGGGAGTCGGCCAGGTCGAAGATTTCCCGTGGGAACTCCGTCAGCCCGCAGCGCAGGTCCAGGCGTTTGATACCGGCCAATTGGCCGGCCTTGAGTTGGGCAAGGGTATCCATGAACAGCGCGTCACTCGGCAATAGGGGCGTGAATGGCGCTCATGATAGCGGGTTGTGGACCGATCTTCTGCAACTGCCCGAGGCGGCTGGCGGTGCGGGCCAAGTCGATGGCCTGGCCGCTGAGGGATTGTTCCAGCGGCTGCTCACCGATCAGCACCAGGTGTTTGTCCTGGTCGTAGAGCACGTCCACCAGGTTGATGAACCGTTGTTGGGTGGCGATCGGGCAGTCCGCCAGATGCGGCAGGCCGTCGATGATCCAGCGGTCGTAGTCGCGGCACAATTGCAGATAGTCCATGACGGCGGTCGGTTTTTCGCACAGGTCGCTGAAGGTGAAGGCGATGCTGCGACCCTGATGCCAGCGGGCAGTCAACTGCCGGGCTCCGACGGTCAGGCTGATGGGGGCGTGATCCGCTGAGGGCAACCCCAAGGCCTCGCGTTGCGCGCAAGTGCCCGGCCAGACGAACTGCCCAGCGCTGAAACGCTGATCGCTATGGGCCTGGGCCAGGCTGCGGTAATCCTGGGGCGCGCTGACTTCCATGACGTCCATGCGCGCGCTGATCAGCTCGATCACCGGCTTGAAACGCTGGTGGTACAAGGGGTTCGGCAGCAACCCAGCAGGCGGGTAATTGGAGGTTACCAGCACCCAGACCCCGCGCCGGAACAGGGCCTTGAACAGGCGGCTGATCAGCATCGCATCGCCGATATCGTGTACGTGAAACTCGTCGAAGCACAGCACGCGGCAGCTATCGAGCAGCTCGTCCAGGGTTACGCCCAGGGCATCACGCTGCTGGCGGTGGGTAAACATCCCCTGGTGCAGACGGGCGAAAAAGTCGTGGAAGTGCACGCGCTGTTTCTCGGCAATCGGCAGTGCCTGGAAAAAAACGTCCAGCAACCAGCTTTTGCCCCGGCCCACGGCGCCGTGCAGGTACAGGCTGCGGGTGGGACGCCCGGCCAGCAGGTGGGCGGTTTGTCGGGCCATGGTCTCGATGACCTGCAACTGGCTGGGGCTGAGGGTATAGCCCTGTTGCCGGGCCTTGCCTTGAAAAAAAGCCGCGATGCCGGGGTCGGTGTCGGTCGCCGCAGGGTTACCCAGCAAGCGTTTGAGCAGGGGCGGTAAAGCAGCCAATGTCAGTCACTCTGTATGTCGGTGGTCGCTCACTTTAGAGCGCCGGTTGCGGTTTGACCAATAGAGAAGCACACCGCCAGCTATCTGGAAACGGCATGGCTGAATGGATCCAAAACAACGTCTTGACTGGCGGATTCCCCTCAAGTGACTAACCTCATACACAGCAGTCACCCCTGTATAAGGATTTGGGGCAGTGAAGGGACAGGCAGTCTTGGCAATCATGGGCGCGATGCTCTGCAACACGGTTTATGGTGCACAGCTCCAGGTTGAGGTGCGCATCGACGTGCAGCGCGGTTGCCAATTGGTCGGCACCACACGTGAGGCCGGCATCGAGCAGCTCGGCGTGCTGGATTTTGGCAGCGGCGCCCGCCTGGATGACCCGGCTGGCCCGTTGAGTGCAGCCTTGATCAGCCAGCGCCAGCCACGCCTGGAGTGCAACCCGGACACGCCGTATCAGATGCGCGTCGACGGCGGCCTGCATGGCGGCGTCGGCGAAGTGCGTTACCTGGGCGCCGCCGCCCCTTCGATCAAACCCATTCCCTACCGAATTTATGCCGACGCCGCGCGCCGTATCCCCTTGGCCGTGGACGTGCCGGTGAGCGGCCGCGTGCCGGATTCCGGCACGGTGGACTTGCCACTTTACGCACGCATCGAGCCGCTTAAGGAAATCCCGGCGGTGGGGCGTTATTCCGACCTGCTCAAAGTGACGGTGACATGGTAAGCCGCGCCCTGGCCTGCATCGCGCTGGGCGGCCTGTTGCTGCTGGCCGAGGACGCCCAGGCGGCGGTGGCCGGGCAGATTCATGCACGGCTGGTGATCACCGCCAGTTGCCAGGTGAGCAAGGGCACCGACAGCGCGCCGGTGAGCCCGGATGGTGGCTCGGCCTTGCTGGATTTCGGCAGCCACGGACCCACCTGGGACAAAGGCCTGGGGGCCGGCATCAGCGATGGCGACAAGGCGGCACTGGCGGTGTCCTGCAACCCGTCGGTGGTGAGCAGTTTCACCGTGACCATCGACGGCGGCGCCCATGGCGACGGCGTCACCCGGCGCTTGAGCAATGGCCGGCAAACCATACCGTATCGGCTGTCGGCCGACCCGGCGGGCCGGAGCACCTACAGCATCGGCCAGCAACGCAATTTCGTCGTGACCAAGGGCGCACAGGTACCGATCCCGGTATTCGGCTCGGTGGTGGCGAATACCAGGGCCCTACCGGCCGGCATCTACACAGACACCCTGACGGTGACTCTGGATTGGTAAATCACGAGGATGGACATCATGCATGCACGTGTATCGAAAGTAGTTTTTCCATTGATGGCGCTGGTGTGGGTATCGGGCGCCCAAGCGGCCACCACCGTCACCGGGCAGATCAGCTCCACGCTGATCCTGACCAACAGCTGCCTGGTCAACGGCGTGGGCGGTACCACCGGGTTGAACTTCGGTACGATCAATTTCGGCACCACCAACAGCCAGTTCACCACCCAGTCCGGCCAAGTGCTGGGCGGCGGCGGGGGCGCACTGTCGATCCAGTGTTCGTCGGGCACCTCGCCGGTGATCACCGTGGGCGCGGGCTCCCATGACGGCCAGTCCACCGGCGGCACCCGGGCGCTGTACGACGGCGTGGCCAATTATGTGCCGTATGACTTTTACACCGACTCCGGGCATTCAACGCTCCTGGCGATCAACGGCACCATCAACGTGGGCGCGAGCACAGGTGTTGCACAAACCGTGAACATCTACGGCCAGGCCGTGGGCAAGGCAGGGCTGCCGGCGGGTACCTACACCGACACGGTGTCGGTGCAACTGACGTTCTAGTGCGATGAAGCGGGCCTGCTGGGCGACGCTGGCGGTCATCACGGGGTGGGGGATGCCGTCGTCGTTGCTGGCGGTGACCAACCAGACGATCCAGGTCAGCGCGACGATTGCCGCAGGCTGCCTGGTGGTGGGCGGCGGCACGAACTACGGCAGCCTGGCGTTCGGCAGCTATTCGTCGTTGTCCACCAGTACGGTGTCGGTGGCGCTGAGTGGCGGGGTGACACTGCAATGCACGCCGGGAGTCACCTTGAACATGACCGTGGATGGCGGGTTGCACAACGCCAGTGGGCGGCACATGCAGCTCAATAGCGGTAGTGCCCAAGTGGCGTATCAACTGTTTCAGGACGCAGCGCTGAGCCAGAGCCTGGGGATCAGCCAAAGCGTCAGCGTGGCCTACAGCAACGCAAACACTATCACTCTGCCGATTTACGGTCGGGTGGTGTTACCGGGTAATCAGCCTGGGGGGACGTACAGCGACGTGCTGCAGGTGCAGCTGTCCTGGTAAGGCGATTGGCATGAGGAGTGGACTCTATGTTTGCAGCTTCCCGGTGGTATTGGGTTGCGGGTTTTATGGGCTTGGCGGCGTTGGGCGCCGGACAGGTCCAGGCCGCCAGTTCTGTGCTGATCTGGCCCATTGACCCGGTGCTGGAAGCCGATCAACAGGCCAGCGCCTTGTGGTTGGAGAACCGTGGTACAGAGACTGCCAATTTGCAGATTCGGGTATTTGCCTGGAGTCAGGGTGGGTTTGACGAGCAGTACCAGAACCAGCGCGACGTGATCGGCAGCCCGCCGGTGGCGAAGATCGAACCGGGGCAGAAGCAACTGGTGCGCCTGACCCGCACCCGAGAAGTACCGCCGGGCCAGGAGCTGGCGTATCGAATCATCATCGATGAAATTCCTGCCGCTACCCCTGACACTCCCGCCGCCGATGGCAAGACGGCCGCTGCCATCCGCTTTCAAATGCGTTATTCGGTGCCCTTGTTTGCTTATGGCGCGGGCCTGTGGAGCAAGGAAGATGCGACCCGCCAGCGCGACCCCAAGGGCGCGGGCAAGCCTGACCTGAGCTGGAAGAAAGTCACGGTGGGCGGGCGCACCTATGTGGAGATGCGCAACCAGGGCGCGGTGCACGCGCGGCTCACGGATGTCGCGTTCAAGCAGGGCGGGCAGACCCGGCCGCTGGTGGACGGCCTGCTCGGCTATGTACTGCCGGGCGCAACCATGCGCTGGCCGGTACCGGAAGGGGTAGCTGGCGATCAGCCGCTACAGGTGCGAGTCAATGGCGCAACGCAACTGGAGAACCTTGCACCGGGACGGTAACGCAATGGAATAGGGCATGGAGCAGCCCTGGGTCTTAACGGATGGAGATGTCCATTGATGGACACAATGCCTTGGTGAGCCTTGAGCGGGCTCGTAGTCGATGGCGATCGGTGTGGGTGGTGGGCGGCCTGTCTGGCCTGGCGCTTGCGCCGCTTGGCGTGGCCGCTCCGTTGCCGCCGCCCCCCAGCAACATGGAGGCTGTGGCCGATGCACAGTTGTTCCTTGAATTGGTGGTCAACCAGATGGACACCGGCCGGGTGGTCGCCGTGGATCAGCGTGCCGGCGGCCTGTTTGTGCCGGCGGCCACTTTGCGGGATATCGGCATGAAACTGCCGGCTGACATCACCAGCGAGGTCGCCCTGGACCACCTGCCCGGCCTGCACACCGATTACGACAGCCAGGGCCAGCGCCTGATGCTGACGGTACCGCCGGCATGGTTGCCGGCGCAGTTCATCGGCAATCGCGATAACTACCCGCGCACCCAGGCGCTCACCAGTTTTGGTGCGTTGCTCAACTACGATGCCTACTTGAATGACACCGACGATGCCGGGACTTACCTGGGTATCTTCAACGAAGTGCGGCTGTTCGACACGTGGGGCACGTTGTCCAATACCGGCCAGTACCGCACCACCTTTGGTGGCCAGACCGGCGGCAGCACCCTGGACAATGGCTACCGGCGCTATGACACCACCTGGCGCTTTTCCGACGATGAACGCCTGCTGACCTACGAGGCGGGCGACGTGATCAGCGGCGCGTTGCCGTGGAGCAGCTCTGTGCGCCTGGGCGGGGTGCAGGTGTCGCGGGACTTCGGCGTACGCCCGGACCTGGTGACTTACCCCTTGCCGCAGTTTGCCGGGGAGGCGGCGGTGCCGTCGTCGGTGGACCTGTTTATCAACGGCTACAAGTCCAGCAGTGCCGACCTGCAGCCGGGCCCTTATACCCTGACCAACGTGCCGTTTATCAACGGTGCCGGCGAAGCCGTGGTAGTCACCACCGATGCGTTGGGTCGGCAGGTTTCAACCACGGTGCCGTTCTACGTCACCAGTACGTTATTGCAAAAAGGCCTATCGGACTTTTCGGTTGCGGCCGGTCATTTACGCCGTGACTACACCCTTCGGGATTTTGGCTACGGCGCCGGAGTGGCCAGCGGCACGTTTCGTTACGGGGTATCGGACTACGTCACCCTGGAAAGCCATGCCGAAGCCGCAGGCGACCTGACCCTGGGCGGGCTCGGCGGCAACGTGCGGCTGGGCAACTTCGGGGTGCTCAACACGGCCCTCAGCCAAAGCCAGTTTGACGGCGAGACCGGCCAGCAACTGAGCGTCGGTTATCAATACAGCAACCAGCGCTACAGCCTGTCTTACCAACGGGTAGAGCGCCGCGACCAGTACGCCGACCTGACCCTGGTCGACACGCCTTATGCGAGCCTCAGCAAACGCAGCGAGCAGGTGACCCTGAGCCTGAACCTCAACGACTTCGGCAGCATCGGTGCCGGCTATTTTGATGTGCAGGCGGCCGATGACTCTCGCACCCGGCTGTTGAACCTGACGTGGAGCAAGCCGTTGTGGCGCAACACCAGTTTCTACCTGTCGGCCAACCGTGAGGTCGGTGACAGCAACTGGGCCATGCAGGCGCAGTTGGTGATTCCGTTCGACGTCTACGGCAGCCTGGCCCTGAGCAACGAGCGCAGCCAGGCGGGCGAGAGTCGTCAGCGGGTCAACTACAGCCGGGCGGTGCCGTCCGAGGGCGGCGTGGGTTACAACCTGGGGTATGCCAGCGGCGACGGGCCGGCTTATCGCCAGGCCGACCTGACCTGGCGCATGCAGTCGGTGCAATTGCAGGCGGGCGTCTATGGCAGCAGCGACGCCGAGACCCGCTGGGCGGATGCCAGCGGCTCGCTGGTGTGGATGGACAAGCAAGTATTCACGGCCAACCGGGTGAATGATGCCTTTGTGGTGGTGAGCACCGACGGTTATGCCGGGGTGCCGGTGCTTTATGAAAACCAGTTGGTGGGTGAAACCGATCGCAACGGGCATCTGCTGGTGCCGTGGAGCAGCGCTTATTACCGCGGCAAGTATGAAATCGACCCGCTGAACCTGCCGGTCACCGTGCAGACCCCGAATGTCGAGCAGCGGGTGGCGGTGCGTCGCGGCAGCGGCTACTTGCTGGAATTCCCGGTGCGCCGGGTGATCGCGGCCAGTATCACTCTTGTGGATACCCAGCATCAGGAGCTGCCCCTGGGCAGCCAGGTGCGCCACGAGCAAAGCGGGGCGCGGGCGGTGGTGGGCTGGGATGGCCTGGTGTACCTGGAGAACCTGGCGGCCCACAACACCTTGCAAGTCACCGTGGGTGAGGGCCGTACCTGCCAGGCAACGTTCGACCTGGATATCAACGCAGCACAGGTGCCGCTGATCGGGCCGCTGGTGTGCCAATGAGATAAGGAGTGTGGGTGTGCGGGGCAAGGAATGCATAGTGGGGCTGCTGGTGCTGGCGGGGCTGGGCTTTTCGACACAGGTGATGGCCGCGTGTTCGGTGCCGGGAACCACTTCGCCGGCCGGCTTTGGCTCGATCAGTTCGATGACGGTGCGCACCGCCCCCCAGACCAGTTCTACTACCAATGCCGGCTTGAGCTGTGGGGCCACGCTGATCTCTTTGCTGGCCGCCAATGATCACTTCTTTGCAACCATCACGTCGGCCACCAGCGGCATGGTCGGCCCCACCGGGGATATCATCAGCTATACGATCTACGGCAATAACAGCACCAGCTACCCGATCACTCGCGGTACCCAATTCGATTTCGGTGCCACCGGCATCGCCCAAAGCCTGGGGCTGGTATCCGGGCCGGGCACGAAAACCGTGCCGCTTTATCTGAGTTCGATCATCGGCAGCAATGTGGCGGCCGGCCTTTATACCGAGACATTGAGCATCGCCTGGAGCTGGAACTATTGCTCGGCCCTAGGGGTTGGCAGCCTCTGTGTGGTACGGGATATCGGCAGTGGCACGGCTTCCCTGACCGTCAGCATGACCGTGGCCAACGACTGCACAATCTCTGCGCCCAACATCGCCTTCGGCAGTGCGCCGGTGGTCAGTGGTTTTTCCAGCGTGAGCGGGCAGGCCACCATTGCCTGCACCAAGGGCAGCGCCTACACCGTGGGCATCAGCGATGGCCAGAACCCGGTGAGTGTGGGTGGGCAGCGGCGGATGGTTTCTGGCAGCAATTTCTTGAATTACGACATTTTCAAAAGCGCCACCACCACCCGTTGGGGCAGCGTGAGTACCGCCCGGCGCGCCAGTTCCACGGCTGAGGTGAATCCCGGAAATGGTCTGGGTACCGGTAGCCAGGTGTTCAACTACAACGCCGCGATCTATACCAACCAGACCACACCGCCGGCCGGCACCTACGTCGATAACGTGGTGCTGGATGTGGCCTTCTAGAACCGCATCGTCTGCTTGAGCATCTGCGTGGTCGACGGGTCTTGCGGGCTGACCATCGCATAGTTGTAGCCTGCGCCTGACCAGTATTCGGCCTGCAGCCCGTCGGCACTGCGGCTGCCACGGGGCAGGAATTTGTTTTCCGGACCTGGTGGACGGATATAGAAGCTGATGCGCCGCCCTTGCTGGTCTTCATACAGCACCATGGCCGCTGCACCCTGTTCGGTGCTGAGCAGGCGCCCGCTGACCGCCTTGAACCCGGCCTGACTCAGGTCAGGCAGGCGGTAGGCCTGGTTGAAATAACGGTCGAGCCAGCCTTGCATGTCGCCGCCGCTTTGCACGTGGTAGTCGGCGGGCAGGATGCCGTCCTGGGCGAACAGGCGGTAGGCCTGCATCGCATCGGTCATGGGCAAGAGGTTGTCGGCCAGGGTTGCCTGGCGGGCCTGCCAGCCGCCGAGGCCGCCGACACTGACGGCAATCAACAGCATGGCGGCCGTCGCGAGATGGCGGCGTGACTGGCGTTTGACCCGCTGGCGAATCAGGGCCGGGTCCAGTTCGGGGTTGGCCGGCTGTTGCAGCATGCCACTCAAGGACGCCCGCAGGTGCTGCGCGTCCTGTTGCCAGGCGTGCACCTGGGCGGCGACGTCCGGGTGGGCCGCCAGCCAGGTTTCAAGCTGGCGGCGGTCGGCGTCCAGCAATTGGTGATCGACGTAGGCATGCAAATCGCGTTCGCTGGGAGGCAGGCTGATCATTTGAGTATCCGCAGGGCAGGGCTGGTGATTTCGCCGTCGCTGAGCTGGCGCAGGGCCTGGCGCGCACGTGACAGACGAGACATCACGGTGCCCACGGGCACCTCAAGGATGTCGGCGACTTCTTTGTAGCTCAAGCCTTCCACCGAGACCCATAGCAGCAGGGCGCGCTGTTCGGTGTTCAATCGGTCGAAGGCTTGCAGGGTCGATTGCGCGATGACGGTGCGCTCGACCGACGGCTGCGAGTCATCGCGGCCGGTGAAGAATTCCAACATGCGCGTGTACCGCCGGGAACGTCGATGGGCGTCGAGGAACTGCCGGTAGAGGATCGAGAACAGCCAGGCGCGCAAGTCGCCTTCGAGGCGTTTGTCGGCCCAACTGATGATCGCGCGCTCAAGGCTTGCCTGCACCAGGTCGTCGGCGCTGCTGGTGTTACGCGTCAGGGACACGGCAAAACGCCGCAACCTGGGGATGAGTTCACGTAACTGTTCGTCGAGTTCGTGCATGGAGTTCTGGCTAGTCACTACGCTGGGACTAGGAAGACGTCCGGCGTTGAAGGTTATTCCAGGCCAATAAAAATAAACAGCAGGCCAGGGAATAGAGTGCGCTGGCGTTCGTCCCAAGTGTTCCGACCTTATGTTTCACCCACTCAAGGCCCCTGGCCCTGGAGTTATTTCATGGTAGATCACTCATCTCCGCCCCGTCCGCCGCTGAGCACCGCAAGCCTGATAATTCGGTTGGCCAGCATCGGCGTGGTGGTTGCGGTTGTGGCCGGGGCGTTTGCCTACGTCAACGGTAGCCTCGACCCACAGCGGTTGCGCCCCAAAACCTTGGTCAACGCCCTGGAAACCAACAACGGTTTGCACCCTGGCTACCGTCGCAACCATGCCAAGGGCGTGTGCGTGGCCGGTTATTTCGAGAGCAGCGCCGAGGCGCGCCAGTACTCCAGTGCCCAGGTATTCAGCGAGGCGCGCACCCCGGTCATCGGGCGTTTTGCGCTGCCCAGCGGCAACCCGTATGCGCCGGACAGCAGCGTGCCGATCCGCAGCTTTGCCTTGCAATTCAGCTTGGCCAACGGCCAGCAATGGCGCACCGGGATGAACAGCATGCCGGTGTTCCCGGTGGGCACGCCCGAGGCCTTCTTTGAGATGCTAAAGGCCGGCGCACCTGACCCGGCCACCGGCAAGCCGAACCCGGCAGCTATGCCGGCGTTCTTCGCTTCGCACCCCGAGACCGCGCCGTTCCTGGCCTGGGTCAAGACTGCCAAGCCGTCTGCCAGCTACGCCACCGAGACCTATAACGGCATCAACGCGTTTTACCTGGTAAACGCCAGCGGCCAACGCCAGGCCGTGCGCTGGGGCGTCGTGCCCCAAAGCCAGGATACTGCGGGGGCCACGGCGCCCGCCGGCAGCGATTTCCTCGAAAAAGACCTGACCCAGCGCCTGGTGGCCGGGCCGCTGCGTTGGCAGTTGAACCTGACCCTGGCCAACCCGGGAGACCCGGTGGATGACGCCAGCAAGACCTGGGCCGGCGAGCACAAGGTGCTGAATGCCGGGACCCTGGTGCTGGAAAGCAGCCAGCCGCAAATGGACGGTGATTGCCGCGACATCAACTTTGATCCACTGATCCTGCCGAGCGGTATCGAAGCCTCGAATGACCCACTGCTGGCCGCCCGTTCGGCGGCGTACGCCAGTTCTTACCTGCGTCGCACCAGCGAAGTCAGCCAGTTGCACAGCGCCCCTCAGGAGTCGAAGCCATGAATGCCCAACCCCGGTTTTTCGCCCCGCTGGCGCGCCTGCTGCACTGGCTGATGGCATTGATGATCATCGCCATGTTGTTTATCGGCGCGGGCATGGTGGCCTCGGTATCGGAACGCCATGAGTGGCTGATCCACCTGCACAAGCCGTTGGGGATTGCGATCCTGGCACTGGTGATCGTGCGCTTGGTGGTACGGTTTTCAACCCGTCAGCCACCGCTTCCGGCGGACTTGCCCCTGTGGCAAGCGTTGGCGGCCAAGGCCTCCCACGTGGTGCTGTATGCATTGATGCTGGTGTTGCCGCTGTTGGGTTGGGCAATGATTTCGGCGGCCGGTGATCCGGTGATGCTCAGCAGTTCGGTGCAATTGCCGGCGCTGGTGGGGGCGAATGCGCCGTTGTTTGCGGTGTTGCGCAAGGCTCACGGTTATCTGGCGTATTTGCTGTTTCTGACGGTGCTGTTGCACCTGGCGGCGGCGCTGTTCCACGGCTTGATCCGGCGTGACGGCGTGCTGCAGAGCATGACCGGGACCAAGGACTGAAACCTTGCCCGGCGACGGCTGCCGGGGTGCAGCCGTCGCCGGGGAGGGTGGATGCCTAACGCAGTACGCCGACGATATCCGCCACGCTGCTCAACACATCCTTGCCCAACTGCATCGAGCGTTTACCCGACCATCCAGTGTGCGGGTTGGGCGCGTCGTCGTTGTCCTTGAAGGGCATTTCCAGGGTCAGGGACAGGCAATCGAACTTCTCGCCGACGCTGTTGCACGCCAAGGTCATGTTGGCTTCGCCCGGCAGGTCGCGGGTGTAGCCGTGCACGGTCTGGAAGTCCCGGGTGAGGCCGCTCAAGTGGCTGCGGAAGTGCTTCTCCAACTGCTCGATGCGCGGCGTGTAGCCGGGGTTGCCTTCACAGCCGGCGGTGAACACGTAGGGGATTTCCTCGTCGCCGTGGATATCCAGGAACAGGTCAACGCCGTATTTTTCCATTTGCTGCTGGACGAACAGCACTTCGGGGCTGATCTCCTGGCTAGCGTTCTGCCAGGCGCGGTTGAGGTCCTGGCCCATGGCGTTGGTGCGCAGATGGCCATGGAAGGCACCATCGGGGTTCATGTTCGGCACCAGGTACAGGTCGGCGGCGGCCAGGAGCTTTTTCAGCTCGGCGTCACCGTCCTGCTGCAGGCGCTCGATGATGCCTTCCATAAACCATTCGGCCATGTGCTCGCCGGGATGCTGCTGGGCGATGATCCAGACCTTGCGCTTGTTGGTCTCGCCCTTGCCACGGCGCAGCAGTTGGATATCCCGGCCTTCGACACTTTTGCCGGTGGCCAGCAATTGCGTGCCAGCGCGGTTCAGCGCCTGGTCGATCAGCCAGTCGTGGCGTTCGCGGCTGTAGGGTTCGAAGTAGGCGAACCAGGCTTGTTTTTCGCGGGTTTCGAGGGTGATGTGCAGCGTCTCGCCATCAAAGCGGGTGGGCACTCGGAACCAGTTGATATGGTCGTAGGACGCCACGGCGTTGTAGCCGCTCCAGGCGTGTTTGTAGGAAGAATGGCCCGCGTTGCTCAGGCGGAACGTGTGGGTGTGCCCCACATGCATGCCTTCGGCCTTGAAGTGGAACCACTGGAAATGCTGGCTGCGCGTATCGGGTTTGATGGCCAGCAGCAACTGGTGGGCATCGCTGGCATCGAGTACCTGGATATTGCCGCTGTCGAAGTCGGTGCTGATCTTGATAGAGGTCAAGGCCACGGTCATAGTCTGGTTGCCTGAATATGAGTGTTGTGGCGGGCATTTTACACCGGAGCGGGGTAAAGCCTGGATGCAATTTTTGCAGGGGAAAGTGGGGGCGTCCTCCTTGACGCCGCAGCAGCTTAGAATCTATGAGATTGATTCTCAAGTGCTATTTTTGAAAGAACCGGCCTAGAGCGCTCGATCGACTTTCATTGGGCGATAGTCTTTTGCTACCATGCGCGCCATCAAGTAACACACAGTCTTCATTAGCCTGAAGCCATGCCAGGAAAAACTGGCAAAAAAAAGACCCGGCCAAAGAGCCGGGTCAAAAACCGTGATTAGCCTGATGAGGAGATATTCCAAGAGTCCGACCTAAGGTCTCTTGGTCTATCGACTGATCTCGCGATCAGCTGGGTCCAATAATAATCATTATCATTTGCAAGTCAAATGTTTTTATCCGCCTGATAGAAATATTTTTCCTTTGTGTCTGCTACATCCTGGCCGGGTGTTCGGTGTCCCTTGCCGAAAGACGCAGCGACCGCTCCACCATCACCTTCGCCATATCAATCAAATAGACCACTGAAAATGCCAGGTCCCGGCTATTGCCGTGGGCGCTGTTCGCCGATTCGTACGCGGTGGCCGCCGCGCTGCGCAGCAGGTCGGAAGCGTGGACCAGGGCTTCCTCGTCGCTGATGCCGGGCTTGGCCTCGAACAAGGTGTCGTCAACGGAAGGCGGCGTACCCTCCTCTTTCAGGTAATAGTCCAGCGCGCGTTGGGCGGCGCCACTGCTGCGCATGAACAGCAGCTCGTCTTCATCGCAGATTTCGGGCAGGGAATACGGGGTTGTCGTCATAAAGGTCGGTGCTCTGGGTGGATGTCGAAAGCCTGCAACCGATATTAGTACTAATCGTATTTATGGCGTTTTATTGATTACTACAAACTGTTTATTGTCGTTGGGAGTACACAACGTATTGTCAGGCCCCATGGATAAGTGGATAGCGTTGGTCAAGGCCAGCATGAAAGACCGCAAGGTCACTCAGGATCAACTGGCGTCGCGCCTGGGCATGTCCCAGGGCGGGGTCGGCCATTGGCTGAACAAGCGTCGGGTGCCGAGCCTGGCCGACATGAACCGGGTGATGCAGGAGCTGGGCCTGGATGACCTCGAGGTGGCGCTGGTGGTCCGCGAAAAAGCGGTTGCGCCAGTGGCGCAGGAGCTGGAGCCGGCGCCGCACTACAACCCGAATTACCGTTACCCGGTGAGCGAAGGGAAGGGAGGGTACCTATTGCAGGAAGAACCTCGGCGATACGGCGCTAGCCGTTTCCAGGTGAGCGACTACCACGCCCGTGGCAAGGCATTCTGGATGCGGGTGATTGGCGATGCCATGGCCGCCCCCAGCGGCTTGAGCATCACCGAGGGCATGATGGTTCTGGTGGACCCGGGCATCAGGCCCGAGCCCGGCAAACTGGTGGTGGCCCAATGGGCATTTAATCCCCAGGCGACCTTGCGCAAGCTGGTGAAGCAAAGCGGCCAGCTTTACCTGGTACCGCTCAACCCGACCTACCCGAAAATGCTCTTCAGCGAAGAATGCCGGATCATCGGCGTGGTGGTGCAGGCGGTCACGAGGTTTTAGCTCGCGGCTTCCAGCTCCACCAATGCGCTGCCTTCACCGACCATTTCCCCTTCCTGGCAGTACAGTGCCTTGACCACCCCGGCATGGGGCGCACGGATGCTGTGTTCCATCTTCATGGCTTCCAGCACCACCAACTGCATACCGGCTTCAACCGTTTGCCCAACCGCCACCAGCACCCGCACGATGCTGCCGTTCATCGGCGCGGTCAGGCCGCCCTGATGGGACTGGCTGGCGTCGACGGCGGCAATCGGGTCGAACAGGCTGATGCTGTGCACCTCGCCATCCCAGCGCAAAAACACAGTGCCACCCTCGCGTACCGCCAGATGGGAGCGGCGCACGCCTTGCTGGTCGATCAGCAATTGTTCGCCACGCACCTGTGGCGGGTTGACGCCGGCTTGCAGCGTTACCAGGCGATCCTGGCCGTTGCAGCTCAAATGCAGGGAAACCTCGGCCGGCAAACCGGCGCGAAAGCCGCGCGTGTCTGCCCAAGGCGAACTGGAATCACTGTTCGGTTGGGTCTGCATGAACGCCTGGCCGGCGGCCTGCCAGAACTCATCGCTCAACTCCCCTGGCACAGGTAGCAGCTCATCCTGATAACGCGGGATAAACCCGGTATCCAGCTCGGCAGCGGCAAACGCCGGATGGCCGATGATGCGTCGCAAGAAGCCCAGGTTGGTCTTCAGCCCGCCTACGGCAAACTCATCGAGCATGCCCAGCAGCCGCAGGCGTGCCTGCTCGCGGTCCTCGCCCCAGGCAATCAGCTTGCCCAGCATCGGGTCGTAGAACGGTGAGACGTTGTCGCCTTGTTCGACGCCGCTGTCCACCCGGCGCCCCGGCCCTGGCGTGGATTCGCGATACAACGCCAGGTGCCCGGTGGCCGGCAGGAAATCGTTGGCCGGGTCTTCGGCGTACAGGCGCACTTCAATCGCATGCCCCAGCAGCGGCACTTGCTCCTGGGTCATTGGCAGCGGCTCGCCCTGGGCCACGCGGATCTGCCAGGCCACCAGGTCCAGGCCGGTGATGGCTTCGGTCACCGGGTGTTCCACCTGCAGCCGGGTATTCATTTCCATGAAGAAAAACTCGCCCCGTGCGTCCAGCAGAAACTCCACGGTGCCCGCGCCCACGTAACCGATGGCCTGTGCGGCACGCACCGCTGCTTCGCCCATAGCCTTGCGTTGCTCGGCACTCAGGCCAGGCGCGGGAGCTTCTTCGACGACTTTTTGATGGCGGCGCTGGATCGAGCAATCGCGCTCATTCAGGTACAGGCAATGACCGTGCTGGTCGGCGAACACCTGGATTTCCACATGGCGTGGCTTGAGCAGGTATTTCTCCACCAGCATCTGCGCGTTGCCAAAGGAGGAAAGCGCTTCACGCTGTGCGGAGGCCAACGCTTCGGCCAACTGGCTGACGTCCTCGACCACTTTCATACCCTTGCCGCCACCGCCTGCCGTGGCCTTGAGCAGCACCGGGTAACCGATACGCTCGGCCGCCTGGCGAAAGGTCTCCAGGTCCTGGGCGTCGCCGTGGTAACCGGGTACCAGCGGCACGCCGGCGGTCTCCATCAACGCCTTGGCCGCAGATTTGCTGCCCATGGCATCAATGGCCGAGGCGGGCGGGCCGAGGAAGATCAGCCCGGCCGCTTCGATAGCACGGGCGAAACCGGCATTCTCGGAAAGAAACCCATAACCTGGGTGAATCGCCTGGGCGCCACTGGCTTGGGCCGCGGCGATCAATTTGTCGATTTGCAGGTAACTGTCGGCGGCCTTGCTGCCGCCCAGGTCCACACGAATATCCGCCTCGCGGGCATGTCGCGCGTCGCGGTCCGTGGCGCTGTGCACGGCCACGGTGGTCAAGCCCATGGCCTTGGCGGTGCGCATGACACGGCAAGCGATTTCACCGCGATTGGCCACCAATACAGTGGTAAGCGTCTTCATGAACGCGGCTCCTGAGGCTGCCAGTTGGGCGCGCGTTTTTGCAGAAAGGCGCGCAGGCCTTCCTGGCCTTCGGCGCTGACGCGGATCCGGGCGATGGAGTTTTCGCAATAGCGACGCAACGCTGGCGTCAGGGCGCCATGGCCGACTTCCCGTAGCAGGTCCTTGCTGGCGCGCATGGCCGCCGGGCTGTTGAGCAGCAGATTGGTAATCCACAATTCGACGTGTACGTCCAAATCATCGGCGGGATAACTTTCCGCCAGCAGCCCGATTTCCCGCGCCCGCTGACCGCCAAAGCGCTCCGCCGTGAGGGCATAGCGGCGGGCAGCCCGCTCACCGATCGCCTGCACCACGAACGGGCTGATCACCGCCGGCGCCAGGCCAATGCGTACTTCCGAGAGGCAGAACTGCGCATCATCGGCACCAATTGCCATGTCGCAGCAACTGATCAACCCGAGGGCACCGCCGTAGGCCGCGCCCTGAACCACTGCCAGCGTCGGGATCTTCAGCTTGGCGAGGTTGTACATCAGCTCCGCCAGTTCACGGGCATCGTCCAGGTTGGTGTGGTAATCCAGCTCGGCCGACTGCTGCATCCAGGCCAGGTCGGCACCGGCGCTGAAGTGTTTGCCGCGCCCACGCAGTACCAGGAAACGCAGGGCCGGGTCGCCTTGCACCTGGTCCAGGGCAATGATCAATTCGCGGATCATTTCGGCGTTGAACGCGTTGTTCTTGGCTTCACGACTGAGCCACAGGGTGGCAAAACCACGGGGGTCGGTGATCAGTTCGAGGGTGTTGAAATCGGTCATGGGGTGCAGCTCCATTTACATGCGGAACACGCCGAAGCGGCTCGGCTCGATGGGGGCGTTCAGCGAAGCGGACAAGGCCAGGGCCAGCACGTCGCGGGTCTGCAACGGATCGATGACGCCGTCGTCCCACAGTCGTGCGCTGGAGTAGTAGGGGTGGCCCTGGGTTTCGTACTGGTCGAGGATCGGCTGCTTGATCGCCGTTTCCTCATCGTCACTGAAAGCCTGGCCGGCACGTTCGGCCTGCTCGCGCTTGACCTGCACCAGCACACCTGCGGCCTGTTCGGCGCCCATCACGCCGATGCGTGCGTTGGGCCACATCCACAAGAAGCGCGGGTCATAGGCGCGGCCACACATGCCGTAGTTACCGGCGCCGAAGCTGCCGCCGATGATCACGGTGAACTTCGGCACCTTGGCGCAGGCCACCGCCGTGACCAGTTTGGCGCCGTGCTTGGCAATGCCGCCGGCTTCGTATTTCTGGCCGACCATAAAGCCGGTGATGTTTTGCAGGAACAGCAGCGGAATCCTGCGTTGACAGGCCAGCTCGATAAAGTGCGCGCCTTTTTGCGCAGCCTCGGCGAAGAGGATGCCGTTGTTGGCCAGGATCGCAACCGGGTAGCCGTGCAGGTGCGCAAAGCCGCACACCAGGGTGGTGCCGAACAGTGCCTTGAATTCATCGAACACCGAGCCGTCCACCAATCGCGCGATCACTTCACGCACGTCGAACGGTTGCTTGGCGTCGGCCGGGATCACGCCGTACAGCTCTTCGCTGCTATAAAGCGGCGCCAGCGGCGTGCGTTGTTGCAAGTGCCCCAGCTTGCGCCAGTTGAGGTTGGCCACGCTACGCCGGGCCAGGGCCAGCGCATGTTCGTCGCTGTCGGCATAGTGGTCGGCCACCCCGGAAATCTTGCAGTGCACATCGGCACCGCCCAGGTCTTCGGCGCTGACCACTTCACCCGTCGCCGCCTTCACCAGCGGCGGGCCGGCGAGGAAGATGGTGGCTTGCTGGCGAACCATGATTGCTTCGTCCGCCATCGCCGGCACATAGGCGCCACCGGCGGTGCAGGAGCCCATCACCACGGCGATCTGCGGGATGCCCTGGGCACTCATGTTCGCCTGGTTGAAGAAGATCCGCCCGAAGTGCTCGCGGTCCGGGAACACTTCATCCTGGCGCGGCAGGTTGGCGCCGCCGGAGTCCACCAGGTAGATGCACGGGAGGCGGTTCTGCTCGGCGATGGTCTGGGCGCGCAGGTGTTTTTTAACCGTCAGCGGGTAGTACGAGCCGCCTTTCACCGTGGCGTCGTTGGCGACGATCATGCACTCGACGCCTTCCACCCGACCAATTCCGGCAATTACCCCGGCCGCCGGCACGTCTTCGCCATATACCTGATAAGCCGCCAGTTGGCTGAGTTCAAGGAACGGCGAGCCCGGGTCGAGCAGGCGATTGATCCGCTCGCGGGGCAACAGTTTGCCTCGCGATGTATGCCGCTCCTGAGCCTTGGCGCCGCCGCCTTGCTGCACTTGGGCGAGCAGGGTATGCAGGGCGTCGACCTGTTGGAGCATCGCCGCGCTGTTGGCGGCGAATTCCGCCGAGCGCGGGTTGAGCTGGGTGTGCAGGGTAGCCATGGTGCGCGCTCCGTTCAGCGGGTTTCGTTAAACAGCTCGCGACCGATCAACATGCGCCGGATCTCACTGGTGCCGGCACCGATTTCATACAGCTTGGCGTCACGCAGCAGACGGCCCGCCGGGAATTCATTGATATAGCCATTGCCACCGAGAATCTGGATCGCGTCGAGAGCCATCTGGGTAGCACGTTCGGCGCTGTACAGGATCACCCCGGCGGCGTCCTTGCGCGTGGTCTCGCCTCGCTCGCAGGCCTGGGCCACCGCGTACAGGTAGGCGCGGCTGGCGTTGAGTTGGGTGTACATGTCGGCGACCTTGCCCTGGATCAGCTGGAACTCGCCGATGCTCTGGCCGAACTGCTTGCGGTCGTGGATGTAAGGCACGATCAGGTCCATGCAGGCCTGCATGATTCCGGTCGGGCCGCCGGAGAGCACCACGCGTTCGTAATCGAGGCCGCTCATCAGCACCTTCACTCCGCCATTCAGCGCGCCGAGGATGTTTTCTTCCGGCACTTCGACGTCATCGAAAAACAGCTCGCAGGTGTTGGAGCCGCGCATGCCCAGCTTGTCGAACTTGTTGCTGCGGCTGAAACCTTTCGAGTCGCGCTCGACGATAAACGCGGTGATGCCGTGGGCACCTTTTTCGAGGTCGGTCTTGGCGTAGATCACGTAGGTGTTGGCGTCGGGGCCGTTGGTGATCCAGGTCTTGCTGCCGTTGAGCACATACACGTCGCCGCGTTTGTCGGCGCGCAGCTTCATGGAGACCACGTCGGAGCCGGCATTCGGCTCGCTCATGGCCAGGGCGCCGATGTGTTCGCCGCTGATCAGCTTGGGCAGGTACTTGAGTTTTTGCTCGTGGGTGCCGTTGCGGTTGATCTGGTTGACGCAGAGGTTGGAGTGCGCGCCGTAGGACAACGCCACCGAAGCCGAACCCCGGCTGATCTCTTCCATGGCCACCACGTGGGCCAGGTAGCCCAGGCCGGCGCCGCCGTATTCTTCCGGCACAGTGATGCCCAGCAGGCCCATGTCGCCGAATTTGCGCCACATGTCGGCGGGGAACAGGTTGTCGATGTCGATCTGCGCAGCCCGTGGCGCCAGCTCCTTGGCCACGAAGGACTGCACCTGGTCGCGCAGCATGTCGATGGTTTCACCGAGGGCGAAGTTCAGGGAGGGGTAACTCATGGACGGGCACCTTCTAACGTTGTTTTTGTGTGGCCAATGCGCCGGGGAAGGGCGATCACCTTTACGTTAACGTAAGCTTGCGTTGCAGGGCTGTCAATCGTAGTTTACGTTTACGTCAACCTACAAAAAAGACAACAGGGGTCGTTATGGATCAATCGAATCAGAGCTACAGCCGTGGCTCTCAGGACAAGGCCTTGCTGGCCATGACTATCGGCCAGGCCTTTGATCAAACGGTTTCGCGCTACCCCGACGGCGAAGCGCTGGTCGTGCGCCATCAACCGCGTCGCTACACCTGGCGGCAACTGGCAGAGACGGTGGATTTGCATGCACGTGCGTTCCTGGCCATGGGGATGCAAACCGGCGACCGCCTGGGCATCTGGGCCCCGAATTGCGCCGAGTGGTGCATCAGCCAGATCGCCAGCGCCAAGCTCGGCGTGATTCTGGTCAATATCAACCCGGCGTATCGCAGCAGTGAACTGGAGTACGTACTCAAGCAGTCCGGCTGCCAGTGGCTGGTGTGCGCCGGGTCGTTCAAGGCCTCCGATTACCACGGCATGTTGCAGGAGTTGAAGCCCGACCTGCGCGGCATCATCAGCCTTGATCCCAGCCCACCTCCGGGGTTCACGCCCTGGTCGCAATTGGCGGCCCTCGGCGCGGGCATTGCGCCCGAGCAACTGCAAACCCGTCAGGCCAGCCTGCACTTCGATCAACCCGTCAACATCCAGTACACCTCCGGCACCACCGGTTTCCCCAAAGGCGCCACCCTCAGTCACCACAACATCCTCAATAACGGCTACATGGTCGGCGAAAGCCTGGGCCTGACCGCGCAAGACCGCCTGGTGATCCCGGTGCCGCTGTATCACTGCTTTGGCATGGTGATGGGCAACCTGGGTTGTATCACCCACGGGACCACGATGATCTACCCGAACGACGGCTTCGACCCGCTGCTGACCCTGGCTGCCGTCGCCGAAGAACAGGCCACCGGGCTCTACGGCGTGCCCACCATGTTTATCGCCATGCTTGACCACCCACGCCGTGCTGAATTCGACCTCTCACACCTGCGCACCGGGATCATGGCCGGCGCCACCTGCCCGATCGAGGTGATGCGCCGGGTCATCAGCGAGATGCACATGAGCGAGGTGCAGATTGCCTATGGCATGACTGAAACCAGCCCGGTGTCGTTGCAGACCGGGCCGGATGACGACCTCGAGCGGCGGGTGACCACCGTCGGCCGTACCCAGCCACAGCTGGAAAGCAAGATCATCGATGAGGCCGGTAACACGGTTGCCCGGGGCCAGATAGGTGAGCTGTGTACCCGTGGCTACAGTGTGATGCTGGGTTACTGGAATAACCTCGACGGTACTCGGGAAGTAATCGATGACGCGGGCTGGATGCACACCGGCGACCTGGCGACCATGGATGAACATGGGTATGTGAGCATCGCCGGGCGTAACAAGGACATGATCATTCGCGGTGGCGAGAACGTGTACCCGCGGGAGTTGGAGGAGTTTTTCTTCACTCATCCGGCGGTGGCGGATGTGCAGGTGATCGGGATTCCGGATGAGCGCTATGGTGAGGCGATTGTGGCGTGGATCAAGTTTCACCCGGGGCATGTGGCTGATGAGCTTGAGCTGCAGACGTGGTGCAAGGGGCGGATTGCGCACTTCAAGATGCCCAAGCATTTCAAATTTGTGGATGAGTTTCCGATGACGGTGACGGGGAAGATTCAGAAGTTTCGGATGCGGGAAATTATGATTGAGGAGTTGAAGAGGGGGTGAGGGGGCCGGGCCACCTGCGTTCGGCCCCCGGCTGAATGGGGCAGTCAGATCAAGATCATAAGCCGCTTTTCTGTAGGAGCGAGCTTGCTCGCGAAAAACGTGAGGGCGCCGCGTTCATTCAGGACGCCAACGTCATCGTTAACGACCTTCGCGAGCAAGCCCGCTCCCACATTTGAACCGTGCCCGCTTTAGCTTTTGATTTGCTTCACCACACTCAAGCCGGCCCTCAGGCCGTTGTAACAGCGGAACCAATCGAAGCCATCATCCAAAAAACGTATATACACGCAAATCACCTTCCCCGAGAAAGCACAAAGGGGACCCGAAGGTCCCCTTTAATTTGTCGTTGCGTGCTCTTTTTTATTATTGAGGGGCGGTCTGTTGTTGTTTTTGGCAACCGTGGCCCTTTACCGCTGTTTTTGGCGACCCCCATCCGGGGTCAAGAGCAAACGTATTTTTTTGAGCGCTGATCTGCTTCTTCGCAAGCGATCCAACCAGTGGGTAGCTACCTTGAGGTAGTTTTTTGTTCTTCTCTATCCGGTTGCGGGTTTCGGCTAGCCGTACCCTGCGAAGCACATCTTCTCCAAAAAAATCTGTTAGCTGCGTCTCTGCCGTGTTGTTTTTGTTATGTCAGAGTCGTTACGTCTTATTTTTATTAGGTTTGGTGCTTTTTATTCTTGTTATGCAATAGAGATAGCAGAAGCCGTGCCAACTTTTTAAAGTCCTTTAAAATCAATGGTTTGTTTTTTTAGTGGGAAATTTCTTTCAGGAAATGCGACAAAATATGTTCCCGTGTTACCCGATGTGTAGCCGCGAGGTAACACATCGTCACAGGCGCGCTACTCAACCGACGCTGCGAGCCTTCGCCACACGCGAACCCGTGGGGCGGCCGAGTACCGTACAAATCTGCTGGCCCGCCAGAATCAGCTTGTCCATGTCGATACCCGTCTCGATGCCCAGGCCATTGAGCAGGTACAGCACATCTTCCGTGGCGACGTTACCGCTGGCACCCTTGGCATAAGGGCAGCCGCCGAGGCCTGCAATAGAGCTGTCAAACACTTGGATACCTTCCTCAAGGCTGGCGTAGATATTGGCAATGGCCTGCCCATAGGTGTCATGGAAGTGCCCGGCCAGCTTGTCCCGTGGCACCTGCGCGCCGACCACCTCGAACATCCGCCGCGTGGCGCCCGCAGTGCCGGTGCCAATGGTGTCGCCCAGGGACACCTCATAGCAGCCCATGGCAAACAGCTCGCGAGCGACTACCGCGACGTGTTCCGGTGCGACCTGACCTTCATAGGGGCAACCCAGCACACACGACACATAACCCCGCACGCTCACGCCATGCTGCCTCGCCGCGTCCATGATCGGCACGAAGCGCTCCAGGCTTTCGCTGATGGAGCAGTTGATGTTGCGCTGGGAAAACGCCTCGGACGCCGCCGCAAACACCGCGACTTCCTTCACGCCCGCCGCCAGCGCATCTTCAAAACCCCGCAGGTTCGGCGCCAGTGCACCATAGGTCACGCCCGGCTTGCGCTGGATCTGCGCAAACACCTCGGCCGACCCGGCCATCTGCGGCACCCACTTGGGCGAGACAAAACTGCCGACTTCGATGTAACCCAGGCCGGCGGCGCTCAGGGCGTCCACCAATTGCACCTTGTGGGCGACGCTGATGGGTTGCGCTTCATTCTGCAGGCCGTCGCGCGGACCGACTTCCACCAGGCGCACATGAGAGGGAAGGGACATGGCAGCTACCTTTTATGAATGGCCAACCTGGCCCTGAATGGTCTGTTCCAGCGCCTGGGTGCACCGCTCTTCGGCGGTGTCCAGCTCCAGCTTCATCTGTTCGATGTCCAGCAACTGTTGCTCCAGCTGCTCGCGGCGCTCGGCGATTTTCGCCAGCATGCTGTGCAACTGTTTCTGGTTGCCGCTGGTGGGGTCGTAGAGTTCGATCAGCTCCCGGCACTCGGCCAGGGAAAAACCGATGCGCTTGCCCCGCAGGATCAACTTGAGACTGACCTTGTCCCGGGGCGAGTAGATGCGCTCCTGGCCCCGGCGTTCCGGGGACAGCAGGCCTTGTTCTTCATAGAAGCGAATGGCGCGGGTGGTGATGTCGAGCTCGCGGGCGAGGTCGGAGATGCTGTAGGTCGTGCTCATGGTGGCGCTCAAGGGGTGTCTTGAGCGTTAAGCTAATGGGTGCTTGACGTTAACGTCAAGCAGCAGCTCAAGCCTGCTGCTTATCCAGCTTCTTCTCATGGGCTGTCACCTGCTGGCACAGCTCGATCATTTGCTCGCGCATCCAGCGGTTGGCCGGGTCCTGGTCGGTGCTTTCATGCCAGTACAGATGGGTTTCCACCATGGGCACATCATTTACCGGCAGGTTGAACCAGTGCAGTTCATGGCGCCGGGCAAAGCGTTCAGGCACGGTCATCACCATGTCGGTCTGCTGCAACACTTGCGAGGCCATCAGGTAGTGCTGGGAGCGCAGGGCGATCTTGCGCTGCAGGCCCATCTTGCCCAGCGCCAGGTCGACGTGGCCCAGGCCGTTGCGCCGGCTGGAGATATGAATGTGTGTCAGCGAGAGGTAGTCATCCAGAGTGAGCTTGTCCTTGCCCGCCATCGGATGGCCCTTGCGCATGGCGCATACATAGCGGTCTTCCATCAGCTTGACGTGGCGCACTTGCGGGTCGGTGTTGAGCGGCGCATCCACCGCAAAGTCCAGGCGACCGGCCGCCAGTTCCTTGGTGGTTTCCCGGCGCTTGGACAGGAAACTCTCGATCACCACCGTCGGCGCCAGGCGGCGCAGGCGCTGGAACAGTGCGGGCAAGATCACCGCTTCGGTGAGGTCGGTCATGCTGATGCGGTAGGTCTTGGCGGCCTGTTGCGGGTTGAAGATCCGGCTTTCCTGCACCGATACCCGCAGCAACGACAGGGCATTACGCACCGGGCCGATGATGTTCTGGGCCATGGGCGTGGGCACCATGCCTTGGGCGGTGCGCACGAACAACGGGTCGTTGAAGGTCTCCCGCAGGCGGGCCAGAGCGTTCGACACCGCCGGCTGGGTAATACCCACAATCTGCCCGGCGCGGGTCAGGTTGGCTTCGGTGTAGATCGCGTCAAAGACGATGAAGAGGTTGAGGTCGACCTTGCTCAGATTCATTTCGCTGCGCTCTTATTGTTAGGTGTCCATACGCCGATCATATATCGGTGATGAATGTTAATACACGCCGAGAATAGGCTAGGTAAATTATCAACGCTGTTCTAGCATCGATTCATGACCTCAACAACCTCCATTGAGAAGGTGCTGCCCATGGATTTCGCCTATTCGCCCAAGGTTCAGGAACTGCGTGAACGCGTTACCGCGTTCATGGACGCCTACGTCTACCCGGCCGAGCCTGTGTTTGAACGCCAGGTTGCCGAAGGTGACCGCTGGCAGCCCACTGCGATCATGGAGGAGTTGAAAGCCAAGGCTAAAGCCGAAGGCCTGTGGAACCTGTTCCTGCCGGAATCCGAACTGGGCGCCGGGCTGACCAACCTGGAATACGCACCCCTGGCAGAAATCATGGGCCGCTCTTTGCTGGGGCCGGAGCCGTTCAACTGCTCGGCACCGGATACCGGCAACATGGAAGTGCTGGTGCGCTATGCCAACGAAGAGCAAAAACAGCGCTGGCTGGAGCCGTTGCTGCGTGGCGAGATCCGCTCGGCATTTGCCATGACTGAGCCGGACGTGGCGTCCTCCGATGCCACCAACATGGCGGCCCGTGCGGTTCGCGACGGCGACGAGTGGGTGATCAACGGTAAAAAATGGTGGACCTCCGGCGCCTGCGACCCGCGCTGCAAAATCCTGATCTTCATGGGCCTGAGCAACCCGGATGCGCCGCGTCATCAGCAACACTCGATGATCCTGGTGCCGGTGGATGCGCCTGGTGTGAAAATCGTACGTCCGCTGCCGGTGTTCGGCTACGACGACGCGCCCCATGGCCACGCCGAAGTGCACTTTGAAAACGTCCGAGTGCCGTACGAAAACGTCCTGCTGGGCGAAGGCCGGGGCTTTGAAATTGCCCAAGGTCGCCTTGGCCCGGGCCGTATCCACCATTGCATGCGCTCCATCGGCATGGCCGAGCGCGCGCTGGAATTGATGTGCAAGCGTTCCGTCAGCCGTACCGCCTTCGGCAAACCGCTGGCTCGTCTGGGGGGCAATATCGACAAGATCGCCGACTCGCGGATGGAAATCGACATGGCGCGCCTGCTGACCTTGAAAGCCGCCTACATGATGGACACCGTGGGCAACAAGGTCGCGAAAAGCGAAATCGCCCAGATCAAGGTAGTGGCGCCGAACGTGGCGTTGAAGGTGATCGACCGCGCCATCCAGATCCACGGTGGCGCCGGTGTCTCCAATGACTTCCCGCTGGCCTACATGTACGCCATGCAGCGCACCCTGCGCCTGGCCGACGGTCCCGACGAAGTGCACCGCGCGGCGATCGGCAAGTTCGAGATCGGCAAGTATGTGCCGCGGGAAATGATGCGCAGCGGCCAGTAACACCGAGGTGTCTTCATCGCAGGCAAGCCAGCCCCCACAGGGGAATGCAGTCAACTGTGGGAGCCGGGCTTGCCCGCGATGAGGCCAGTTGATCGTTCCCACGCTCTGCGTGGGAATGCTGCCCCGGACGCTCCGCGTCCTCAATACACCCAAACCTCCACCCGCCGATTCTTGATCCTTCCCTCATCCGCCGTATTTGCCGCCACGGGCATCTCGGCACCGAACCCCTGAATGTCCCTCAGCACCACGCCGCTTTTAACCAGTTCCCGCCGTACCGCCATCGCCCGCAACTTCGACAACAGCGCCGCCCGCTGAGCATCACTCTTGGCATCCCCAAACCCCACCAGCGTCACCTGCTTGTCCAGCTTGCCGTGGCTCTTTATATAAGCCACCACCCGCATCAAGTCCTGGCGCGCCTTGTTGTCGAGGCTGGCGCTGCCTTCCTCAAACCGGAAATTCACGGTCAGCCGCTGCGCCTGCCGGGCGATCGCCTGATAATCCTCGGGCATCGGTGCCTGCGGCTCCACTGCCATGGCTTGCACCTGCTGCGCGATAAAGCCATTGGCGGCCACGATCGCCTGGCCCTTGCTGCTTTGCGCAAAGTCCACCAGCGCCCTGGCCCACGGATTGTGCTCAACCGGCGGCAAATAGAAGAACAGCCGGCGTGACAGCGGGTAATCCTCGGTGGCAATCAGGCTGTTCAACGGCAGCATGGGTTGCGAGTCGCCATCGACGATGGCAACTGCCTTGGCTTGGCGCACGTAAGGCAAACCAATAAAACCGATACCCTGCGGGTCACGGCTGACGGCATCCGACAATTCCTCGCTGGACTCGAACCGCTTGGCGCTGCCATCCAATGCTTTGCCCCGACGGCTGAGCACCAGCTCCTTGAAAGTATCGTAGGTGCCGGACTGATCATCCCGCGCGTACAGGTGAATCTGGCCGCCGATGCCGCCAATTTGCTCCCAGGTCGAAACCTCGCCGCTGAAAATCTGCGCCAGTTGCTCGGTATTCAACGTACCCAACGGGTTGCGCGGGTTGAGGATGATCGCTAGGCCATCAATGGCGATGACTTGTTCGGCATCCGGGCTCTTCAGGTCGCCGAGGGATTCCAGGTCCACCAGTTCACTGTCCTTGATGGGCCGGGACGAGGCGGCGAGGTCGGCACTGGCTTTTTTCAGCGCGGCAAATCCGGTACTGGAGCCATGGGCGGCTACTTCCACCGTCACTCGCAGGCCCTGGCGAGTCTTGCCAACGATGTGCTGCTCGTTGGCCTGGTCAGATGGCTCGCTGTGCACGGCTTGCAGCCCTTGTTGCTCCATCAGCCCCTTGACCAGCGCCGGGCCAAGCGCCGCGCCGATGGTGTTGGAACCCTGGATGCGCAAGGCCGGGCCATGTTCGGGGAAGGGCAGTGGGGTGGAAAAAGCGGCGAAGGGAAATGCGCTGAGCAGGGCCAGCAGGGATAGAACGCGCAGCATCATGCCGGCACCTTCTCAAGCCAAAGGGAGTGCCGCGAGATTAAGTCAGAGAGGTTTCAGCAATATGACCGGCATCACGCCGTCAAAAAGTGGGAGCGGGCTTGCTCGCGAATACGGTGTGTCAGTCGACGTATCCGGTGACTGACACACCGTATTCGCGAGCAAGCCCGCTCCCACATTTAACGGCGCTGCTGTTAAGAAATCAGCTCAATTCCAGCCAGATCGGCGCATGATCGGAGGGTTTTTCCATGCCGCGCAGGTCGTAGTCCACACCGGCATCCTTCACCCGGGGCAACAAGCCTTGGGAAGCCATGATCAGGTCGATCCGCAGCCCGCGCTTTGGCTCGTCTTCAAAACCACGGCTGCGATAATCGAACCAGCTGAAGCGGTCCGCCACATCCGGGTTGAGGTGGCGGAAGCTGTCCACCAGGCCCCAGTTCTTCAGGCGCGCCATCCACTCGCGTTCTTCCGGCAGGAAGCTGCACTTGCCGGTTTTCAGCCAGCGCTTGGCGTTGTCGGCGCCGATGCCGATGTCGCAATCTTCCGGGGAGATATTCACATCGCCCATCACAACCACCGCCTGGTCATTGCTGAACTGTGACTCCAGCAAGGTTTGCAGGTCCTCGTAGAAGCGCTGCTTGGCCGGGAACTTGGTGGGGTGGTCGCGGCTTTCGCCCTGTGGGAAATAGCCGTTCATGATGGTAATCGGGTTGCCGTTGGCGTCGGCGAAGGTGCCCCAGATGAAGCGGCGCTGGGCGTCTTCTTCGTCACTGGCAAAACCTTTATGCAGCGCCAGCGGTGCCTGGCGCGAGAGCAGGGCAACACCGTAGTGGCCTTTCTGCCCGTGGTAATACACGTGATAGCCCAGGGCCTTGATCTCATCCAGCGGGAACTGGTCGTCGTGGACCTTGGTTTCCTGCAGGCCGATCACGTCCGGCTGGTGTTTCTCGATCAGTGCCGCCAGCTGATGAGGACGGGCGCGCAGCCCGTTGATATTGAAAGACACGATTTTCATGGTCGGCAGTCCAGTCTGGCAAAAGGGCGATGCTAGCCGACAAGTCGGACGGGAGCCAGCCTTGTAGCAGCTGCCGAGGCTCGAGGCTGCGTTGGGCTGCGAAGCGGCCCCCGGTGGCTACACTGAACGAATCAGTGCCGCAGACGTTCGTAATAACAAGAGCGCGACCTTTTGAGTCAGCGCCCAGGGGAGATTCACTGTTATGCCTGACACCTCGACTGCCATCACCCAGATCCACATGCTCGACAGCGGCTATTCCCGCGAAGCCCGTTCTCTGTTGTACCAGGCCTATCGCCATGAGCCGACGTTCGCCTACATCTTCGAAGCCGAACGTCCCGGTTACGAACAGCGGGTGCGCGCCACGGTGCGTGAACTGGTCAAGCAGCACTTTTTCCAGAAATTGCCGGCCATTGGCCTGCTGGTCAACGACCGACTGATCGGCATCGCCCTGATCGCGCCACCGACTCGCCGCCTGGGCATCACTGAAAGCTGGGCCTGGCAGTTACGGATGTGGTTGAGCACCGGTGTGCGCGGCACCCGGCGGTACCTGGAATACCATCAGGCGGTGCTGGCATGCCTGCCCTCGGATTCGGTGCATGTGCTGCCACTGCTGGGGATTCACCCGCAATTCCAGGGCAAGCACTACGGTGAGCAACTGCTGGAAGCGGTGCATAACTGGTGCGCCGAAGACCCGCATTCCTCTGGCGTAGTGTTGGACACGGGGAATTCTCGCTATCTGGAGTTCTATAAGCGCCAGGGGTATGAAGAGATTGGCGAGGTGGCTGTAGGACCTGTTCTGGAGCACGTGTTCTTTCACGCAAATCCGCAGGTGTTACAAGCTGCAACGCTTTAAGACAGAATTGTTCAGACAAATCAGGGTTCTAAGACGCTCCCAAGCTCGTGTAGCATCCCCGCCTATGAAGTTTCCAGGAAGATTTACCAGCGGCTTGATTCTGCTGTTCACGAGCTGCGGCGCCTTGGCGCAAAGCGAATTGGATGTGCGCATCAAACCTTCAAACGACGCGTTGAAAGCCAACATCGAAGGCTATATCGGCGGGGTCGGCGATCGTGACGAAGAAGCCTTGCTGCGGTTCAGCCGTGGCGCCGAGGAGCAGGCCCGCAAGGCCGCCCAGGCGCTGGGCTACTACCAGCCGCAGATTGCCAGCGATGTGAAGGGCGGCAAGAACCCGCGCCTGATCCTCACCATCGACCCCGGCGAACCGGTGCATTTGCGCAATGTGACCATTCGGGTCGACGGCCAGGCCGCCGACCTCAAGGCCTTTCGCGTGCCCGCCAGCGACCAACTCAAATCCGGCGCCGTGCTCAACCACGGCAACTACGAAGACGCCAAGCGCGTCATCCAGAACCAGGCGTCACGCTACGGCTTTTTCAGCGGGCGCTTTACCAGCCAGAAACTCTCGGTCGACCCCAAGGCGGGCGTCGCCGATATCGAACTCATTTACGACAGTGGCCCACGCTACACCTTGGGCAAGGTCAGCTTTGCCGGCGACACGCCGTTTGATGAAGACCTGCTGCAACGCATGGTGCCGTTCAAGAGCGGCGCGCCTTACGACTCCGAACTGATCGCCGAACTCAACCAGAACCTGCAATCCAGCGGCTTTTTCGAAGGCGTACGGGTGGACGCCGCCCCGGCCGCCTCGACCAATGACGTGATTCCGGTGGCCGTGCAACTCGAAACCCGCAAGCCCCGCACCATGGGCCTGGGCCTCGGTTACTCGACCGATGTCGGCCCGCGGGGCAAGGCCAACTGGACGCGCCACTGGGTCAACCCCCAGGGCCACAGTTATGGCTGGGAAGCCGAGCTTTCCGCGCCTCGGCAGAACGTCGGGCTGTGGTACGACATCCCCATGGACCCGCCACTCACCGACAAACTGCGTTTCGCCGGTGGCTACCAGAATGAAGAAATCGCCAACACCGACACCCTGAGTAAATTGCTGACCCTCGGCCCCGAGTGGCACAGCAAGTTACCCAGCGGCTGGACCCGGGTGATCTCGCTCAAATGGCAGCGCGAAGAGTATCGCCTGGGCAACGACTCGGGCCTGAGTACGCTGCTGATGCCGGGCATCAGTTATTCCTACCTGCGCAGCGACAACCGCATCGACCCGCACAATGGCTATCGCCTGCTGTTCGACGCGAAGGTCGCCAAGGAAGGCCTGGGTTCCGACACCAACCTGCTGTACGGCACGGCGACGATCAAGGGCTTGACCACCCTGTGGGACAACCACCGTTTCCTGGCACGGGCGCAGTTTGGCGGCAGTGCCACCAACGGCTACAAATCGGTGCCGCCGTCGTTGCGGTTTTTTGCCGGTGGCGACCAGAGCGTACGGGGTTACGAGTACCAGACGCTGTCGCCGGAAAACGACCTTGGTGACCGCATCGGTGGCCGCTATATGGTGGCCCTGAGCGCCGAGTATCAGTATTCCATCGCCGAAAAATGGCGGATCGCGACCTTTATCGACCAAGGCAACTCGTTCAACACCCTGGAAATGCCGAGCCTGAAAACCGGTGTAGGTGTGGGCGTGCGCTGGGTGTCGCCGGTCGGCCCGATCCGCCTCGACCTGGCCCATGCCCTCGAAGATCCGGGCGGCATTCGTTTGCACTTTTCCATGGGGCCTGAGCTGTGATGCGTGGTTTGAAAATAGCGGGGCTGGCCGTTCTGGCGGTCCTCGCGCTGATAGTGCTGGCACTGTGGACGGTGCTGGGCACCCAAGCCGGCAGCCGTTGGGTGCTGGGCCAGGTGCCGGGTTTGACCGTGGAGAATTTCCAGGGTCGCCTTGGCGGGCAGTGGAGTGCCGACCACCTGTTGTGGCAGCAAGACAGCAGCCGCGTGGAGCTGCAGGCACCGAAGTTCGACTGGTCGCCAGCCTGTTTAATGCGCATGACCTTGTGCATCAACCAGCTGGATGTGGAGCAGGTGAACCTGCAATTTCCGCCCAGCACCGAAGACAGCAGCGGCCCGATTACCCTGCCGGACTTGAAACTGCCGGTTGCCCTTCAGTTGGGCGACATCCGCGTCGGCAGCCTGCTGTTCAATGGCAGCGAAGAGCTCCAGGGCCTGCAACTGGCGGCGCACTGGACTGCCGCCGGGATGCAGATCGATTCGGTGCACCTGCAACGGGACGGTTTGGTCCTTGACCTGTCCGGCCTGCTGCAACCCACCGGCAACTGGCCGTTGGCCGCCAGCGGTAACCTGAACCTGCCTTACGCGCCGGGCGGCGCGCCCTGGACCCTGGCGCTCAAGGTCGATGGCGACTTGCTCAAAACCCTCAAGCTCGACGCCGACAGCAGCGGCTACCTGCCGGCCAAGCTCAGCGGCGAGTTGCAGCCTCTGGTGGAAAACCTGCCGGCGCAACTGCACATCACCGCCGACGGCTTTAAACCCAGCGCCGATCTGCCCGATACCCTGCAACTCAATCAGCTGGACCTGACCGCCAAGGGCGACCTGAGCAACGGTTACCAACTGCTCGGCAAAGCCGTCCTGCCGGCGGAAAAAGGCCCGGTAGACCTGCTGCTGCAAGGCAAGGTCGACGCCAAGGGCGCGCAGATCGCTGGGCTGGATTTGAATGCGGGCGATAAACAAAGCCTTAAGCTCAGTGCCAACCTGGACTGGCAGCAAGGCTTCAGCGCCGACGCGAAAATCGTCTGGCTGGATTTCCCCTGGCATCGCCTGTATCCGGTGATCGACGAACCCCAAGTCGCCTTGCGGACCTTCAATGGTGAAGTCTCCTACAAGGACGGCAACTACCTGGGCAACTTCAAGGCCGATCTGGACGGCCCGGCCGGCAAGTTCAGCCTGGCCAGCCCGTTCAGCGGCGACCTCAAGCAAGTGTTCCTCCCCGAGTTGAAACTCGCCGCCGGCCAGGGCAAGGCCGAAGGCCACCTGAACCTGCAATTTGCCGATGGCATCGCCTGGGATACCGCGCTGGACCTGTCGGCCATCAACCCGGCGTACTGGGTCGCGGAACTGCCCGGCACCCTCGCGGGCCCGCTGCGCAGCAAGGGTGAATTGAAGAACGAGCAACTCAAGCTCAATGCCGACCTCGACCTCAAGGGCCGTCTGCGCGGCCAACCCGCCGTGCTCCAGGCCAAGGCCGAAGGCGCAGGCGAGCAGTGGACCCTCGGCGCCCTCGACATCCGCCTCGGTGACAACCGCATCTACGGCAGCGGCAGCCTGCAACAACGGCTGGCTGGGCAGATCGACATCAAGCTGACGCGCCTCGCCCAACTCTGGCCGCAACTGCGCGGGCAGATGAATGGCCGCCTCGACGTCGCCGGCACCCTGCACGCACCCCAAGGCAAGCTCAACCTGGTGGGCCAACAACTGGCGTTCGAAGACAACCGCCTGCAAAACCTGACCCTGGACGCGAACCTCGACAGCGCCCAGCGCGCCAAAATCGACCTGAAGGGCAGCGGCATCCAGGCCGGTGAAACCCAGCTCGGCACCTTCACTGCCAGCGCCCAGGGCGATATCAAGAGCCAGAAAGTCCAGCTCGACCTGGCCGGCCCGTTGCTCAAGCTGGCCCTGGCCCTGGACGGCAACCTTGACAAAGGCAACTGGCGCGGGCGCCTGGCCAGCGGCGATGTGCAGGCTGGTGGCCAGGACTGGAAGCTGCAAGCCCCGGCGAAAATCGAGCGCCTGGCCGACGGCAAGCTGACCTTTGCTGCCCATTGCTGGGTGTCCGGCCCGGCGAGCCTGTGCGGTGAAGACCAGCGCCTGATGCCAGAGCCCAAGCTGCGTTACCACCTCAAGCAGTTCCCCATCGACAGCCTGGCCCAGTGGTTGCCCAAGGATTTCGCCTGGCAGGGCAAGCTCAATGCCGACGTGCAACTCGACTTGCCGGCCAGCGGCCCCAAAGGCGTGGTCTCGGTGGACGCCAGCGGCGGCACCCTGCGGGTCAAGGACAAGGATCAGTGGCTGGATTTCCCCTACGACACGCTGAAGCTGGAAACCACCCTCAACCCCACGCGCATCGACACCCAGCTCAATTTCCGTGGCGGCAAGCTCGGCGAGTTGCTGTTGCAGGCGCAGCTCAATCCGCTGGCGAAGAACAAGCCGATCAGCGGTAACTTTACCCTGACCGGCCTCGACCTCGCGGTGGCCCGACCCTTTGTACCCATGGTCGAGAAACTCAATGGCAAGCTCAACGGTAACGGGCGAATCGCCGGTAGCCTGCTGGCGCCTCAGGTCAACGGCAGCGTCAACCTGGTCGGCGGCGAAATCTCCGGCCCGGAACTGCCCACCAGCTTAGAAGGCCTGAATATCCAGGCGCTGATTGCCGGCGAAAGCGTGCAACTCAGCGGCGGCTGGCGCAGCGGCAAGGCCGGGCAGGGCACTATCAAGGGCCAGATCGATTGGGGCCAGGCCCTGGCGGTGGATATCGCCCTGCAAGGCACGCAACTGCCGGTCACCGTGGAGCCGTACGCGGCCCTGGAAGTGGAACCCGACCTGAAAATCAGCATGAAGAACGACAAGCTGGCGATCTCCGGCAAGGTGCAGATTCCCAGGGGCGAGATCACTGTGCGCGAACTGCCGCCGTCGACGGTCAAGGTCTCGGATGACACGGTGATCGTCGGCAGCCAGACCGAAGAGGGCAAGCCGCCCATGGCCATGGCGATGGACATCGACGTGGAGGTCGGCAAGGACAAGCTGAGCTTCGCCGGCTTTGGCCTCACCGCCAACCTGCAAGGCCACGTGCACATCGGCGACAACATGGACACCCGTGGCGAACTCTGGCTCAACGATGGCCGCTACCGCGCCTACGGCCAGCGCCTCACGGTGCGCCGCGCGCGATTGCTGTTCGCCGGGCCGCTTGACCAGCCGTTCCTGGATATCGAAGCGGTGCGAATCACCACCGAGCCGTCCCGGACCGTCACCGCCGGTATTCGTCTGAGCGGCAGTGCCGAGCAGCCGACGACGCAAATCTTCTCGGAGCCGGCGATGGCCCAGGAGGATGCCTTGTCGTACCTGGTGTTGGGACGATCACGCACCACCAACGGTGAGGACAACAACATGCTGGCTGAAGCGGCGTTGGGTCTCGGGTTGATGGGCAGTGCCGGTGTCACCTCGGACATCGCCAAGAACCTGGGCATCCAGGACTTTGAACTGGACACTCAGGGCAGCGGCACCAATACCGCTGTGGTAGCCAGCGGCAAGATTTCGGAGAAGCTCAGCCTGCGTTATGGCGTCGGGGTTTTCGAACCGGCCAACACCATTGCCTTGCGCTACCTGCTGAGCAAGAAGGTGTATCTGGAAGTGGCCAGCGGTGTGGCCAGCTCCCTGGATATTTTCTACAAGCGCGATTTCTGATCCGTACAGGTTCAGGGTGGGAGACCGGCTCCCACCCTTTATCGGCTAATTAGCAAGCAACCTAACTATTCGTTTGACATTCGCTGCCTAGGCAGTAACATCGTGACATACATTCACTGCTTAGGCAGTTAATAGGTTGGTCTCGATGAAGCACTTCACCCCCGAAAACTTTCACAACTGCCACCTCGGCTTGCTGCTGGGCCGGGCTGCGCTGCTTAAAGACAAGATCATCGACACCCATATGGAACCCCACGGCATCACCGCCGCGCAGTTCAAGGTGTTGATCATCATGGCCCAGTACGGCGTCGACACACCGGCCGAGCTGTGCCGCAACCTGTCGTTGGACAGCGGCTCCATGACCCGCATGCTCGACCGCCTGGAACAAAAGGACCTGCTGGCGCGCAAGCGTTCCGAGCAGGACCGGCGCCAGGTGCAGTTGGTGCTGACCGCGGAAGGCCAGCGTGTGGCCGACATGCTGCCGCACATCGGTGCCCAGGCCTTGAACCAGTTGGCAGGCGCGCTGGAGCCGGGTGAATTGCAAACCCTGGAAAAAATCCTGAAGAAAATTCTGATAGCTGCGGGTGACCCCATCACCATTCAGCGGGTAGGTAGTGCATGAACAATCGCTCCTTGCGTGCCGGCCTCAGCCTCGTGCTGGTGGCCATGACTATGGCCGGTTGTGCCAATTTCAGCGGCTTGAACACAGAAGGCAAACGCCTCGAAGCCAATAACCTGCAAACCGGCAAATCCCTCAGCGGCGTGACCCTGTCCACCGCTGCCTGGCCCACCGCCGACTGGTGGAAGGGCCTTGGCGACCCACAGCTCGACGGCCTGATCCAGGAAGCCCTGCAGAACAGCCCCGACATGCAGGTGGCCAGCGCCCGCGCCCACCAGGCCGAAGCCGCAGCCTATGCCGCTGACGCCGACCGCATGCCAACCCTGGATGCCAGCGCCGGGGTCAGCCGTTCACGCTTGGCCAAGGACCAGGACCCACAAGGGATCGGCGGTACTTACGCCACCGTGCGCAACATCGGCGCCAGCTTCAATTACAACTTCGACCTGTGGGGCGGCCAGCGTGCCGCCTGGGAAGCCGCACTGGGCCAGGCCCGTGCCGCCGAAGTCGACCAACAGGCCGCGCGGCTGACCCTGGCGGCCAACGTCGCCAAGGCCTACAGCGACCTGGGCCAGGCCCATATCGTGCGCGATCTGGCTAACGATGACCTCAAGCGCACCCGGCAAATGCTCGACCTGGGCAAGCGTCGCCTGAACTCCGGGATCGACAGCCAGTACCAGTACCAGCAAACCGAGAGTCTGGAAGCCAGCTCCCAGTCGCAACTGATCGATGCGGAAAAACAACTGCAGAGCGCCAAGATCGCCCTCGCCGTGTTGCTCGGCAAAGGCCCGGACCGTGGCAGCGAACTGGCACGCCCCAACGTGCTCAAGCCCAGCGCGGTTGCCGTGCCTTCGGTATTGCCAGCCGAGCTGGTGGGCCGTCGTCCAGACCTGATCGCCGCACGCTGGCGAGTGGAGGCGGCGAGCAAGAACATCGCGGCCAGCAAGACCCGTTTCTATCCCAACCTCAACCTGAGCGCGAGCGCCGGGGCCGAGTCGTTGCTGGGGGATGCGATGTTTGGTTCGGCCAGCCGTTTCTTCAGCATTGCACCGACCCTTTCACTGCCGATCTTCGACGGTGGGCGCTTGCGCGCCGACCTCGATGCCCGCGACGCCGACTACGACTTGGCCGTGGCCCAGTACAACAAAACCCTGGTGCAAGCCTTGGGCGATATCGGCAACACCCTCTCGCAATTGCGCGAGACCGGCCGGCAGATCCAGGCCCAGCAACATGCTGCTGACATTGCCCAGCAGTCCTACGACACCGGCGTCCAGCGTTACAGCTCAGGCATCGGTAATTACCTGGACGTGCTCAGCATCGAACAGCAATTACTCCAGGCCCAACGTCAGTTGGCCACCCTGAATGCCGAGCAAATCGATCTTTCGATTCAACTGATGCAGGCCCTGGGCGGCGGTTTCCACGCCGATAACGTGGCCTCGACCACCCCAGCCACGCGCACTGAATAATTCAAGGTACTTGTCATGGCCACTGCCGAAACCAGCAACAACGCTTCCGAAACAAACAAGGCTGAACAACCCAACACCAGCAACCCGCGCAAACGCAAAGTCATGCTGTTTGTGCTGGCGCTGATCGTTATCCTCGGCGTCCTGGGCGTGTGGGGTTGGTACGAACTGTATGGCCGCTTCAGCGAAAGCACCGACGACGCCTACGTCAACGGCAACGTGGTGGAAATTACCCCGCTGGTCACCGGCACTGTGGTGAGCATCGGTGCCGACGACGGCGACCTGGTCCATGAAGGCCAGGTGCTGATCAACTTCGACCCCAACGACGCGGCCGTCGGCCTGCAAAGTGCCCAGGCCAACCTGGCCCGCACCGTGCGCCAGGTGCGTGGCTTGTACAGCAACGTCGATGGCATGAAGGCCCAGGTGCTGGCGCAACAAGCCAACGTGCAAAAGGCCCAGGACAACTACAACCGACGCAAGAACCTCGCCGCTGGCGGGGCGATTTCCCAGGAAGAACTGTCCCACGCCCGTGACGACCTGACCTCGGCGCAAAACGCCTTGGCCAACGTGCAGCAACAGTTCAAGACCAGCAGCGCCCTGGTGGATGACACCGTGATTTCGTCCCACCCGGACGTGCAGGCTGCCGCCGCACAGTTGCGCCAGGCTTACCTGGCCAACGCCCGCAGCACCCTGATCGCACCGGTGACCGGTTATGTGGCCAAGCGTACCGTGCAACTGGGCCAGCGGGTCCAGCCGGGCACCGCGTTGATGGCCGTGATCCCGCTGGATCAGCTGTGGATCGATGCCAACTTCAAGGAAACGCAGCTGCGCAATATGCGTATCGGCCAGCCGGTGGACATCGAATCCGATATCTACGGCAGCGACGTGAAGTTCAGCGGCACCGTGGACAGCCTCGGCGCAGGCACCGGCAGTGCGTTTGCCTTGCTGCCGGCGCAGAACGCCACCGGTAACTGGATCAAGATCGTGCAACGGGTACCGGTGCGTATCCATGTGAACGCCGATGAGTTGGCCAAGCACCCACTGCGGGTGGGCTTGTCCACCGTAGTCGATGTCGACCTGCACGACCAGAGCGGCCCGGTACTGGCCCAGCAGGCGCCGCAAAAAGCTTCGTTCACCACCAACGTCTACGATCGCCAACTGGCTGAAGCTGACGCCATGATCACCCAGTTGATTCATGACAACAGCGTCGCCGCTCCAAAGGCTGCGCAACGCTAATGAGCAATAACGCCTCGTTCACGCCGCCCAGCTTGCTGATGGCCACCATCGGCTTGTCCCTGGCGACCTTCATGCAGGTGCTCGACACCACCATCGCCAACGTGGCGTTGCCGACGATTTCCGGCAACCTCGGCGTGAGTTCGGAGCAGGGCACCTGGGTCATCACCTCGTTTGCGGTGAGCAATGCCATTGCGCTGCCGCTCACCGGCTGGCTGAGCCGTCGCTTCGGCGAGGTGAAGCTGTTTCTGTGGGCCACCATCCTGTTTGTACTGGCCTCGTTTCTCTGCGGCATCTCCACCTCGATGCCTGAGCTGATCGGCTTTCGGGTGCTGCAAGGCCTGGTTGCCGGCCCGCTGTACCCGATGACCCAGACGCTGCTGATCGCGGTCTATCCCCCCGCCAGGCGCGGCATGGCCCTGGCGTTGCTGGCGATGGTCACGGTGGTCGCGCCGATTGCCGGGCCGATCCTCGGCGGCTGGATTACCGACAGCTACAGCTGGCCGTGGATCTTCTTTATCAACGTCCCCATCGGCATCTTTGCGGTGATGGTGGTGCGTTCGCAACTGAAGAAACGCCCGGTGGTCACCAGCTACCAACCGATGGACTACGTCGGCTTGCTGAGCCTGATCGTCGGCGTCGGCGCCTTGCAGATCATCCTCGACAAGGGCAACGACCTGGACTGGTTTGAGTCGAACTTCATCATCATCGGCGCGGTAATCTCGGCGATTGCCCTGGCGGTGTTCGTGATCTGGGAAATGACTGACGAGCACCCGGTGGTCAACCTGCGGCTGTTCGCCTACCGCAACTTCCGCATCGGCACGATTGTGTTGGTGTTGGGGTATGCCGGGTTCTTCGGCATCAACCTGATCCTGCCGCAATGGCTGCAAACCCAGATGGGCTACACCGCCACCTGGGCGGGCCTGGCGGTGGCGCCGATCGGGATTCTGCCGGTGTTGATGTCGCCGTTCGTGGGCAAGTACGCGCACAAGTTCGACCTGCGTTTGCTGGCCGGGCTGGCATTCCTGGCGATTGGCCTGAGTTGCTTCATGCGCGCCGGGTTTACCAATGAAGTGGACTTCACCCACATTGCCCTGGTGCAGTTGTTCATGGGGATCGGCGTGGCGCTGTTCTTCATGCCGACCTTGAGCATCCTGATGTCCGACCTGCCACCGGCGCAAATCGCCGACGGCGCGGGCCTGGCGACCTTCCTGCGGACCCTGGGCGGCAGCTTTGCGGCCTCGTTGACCACCTGGATCTGGATTCGCCGGGCGGACCAGCACCATGCCTACATGAGCGAAAACATGACCACCTACGACTCCGCCACCCGGGATGCCTTGCAGGCGCTCGGCGGGGCAGGGCAAAAGGCGTATGCGCAGCTTGATCAGATACTGACGAGCCAGGCGTACATGATGTCCACCGTGGATTACTTCACGTTGCTGGGGTGGATGTTCATGGCGTTGATTGTGATTGTATGGCTGGCGAAACCGCCGTTTGCGGCGAAGGCCGGGCCGGAGGCTTCTGGCCACTAAGCCTCAATCCCTGAGCGTTCCCACGCTCCGCGTGGGAACGATCTGGGTCAGGCGCCGGGCAGTGCCAACTGCGGGTTGACGAAGTCAAACGCCGCCAGTTGAAACCCTTGCTCATCCACCTGCAACGCCCACCCTTGCTTGTCCCAATCCCCCAGCACAATGCGCTTGGCCGCTTGCTCGCCAATCTGCAACTTGTGAATCGCCGGGCGGTGGGTGTGGCCATGCACCAAGGTACGCACGCCGAACTGCTGCATCACCCTCGGCACTTCCTCAGGTGTCACATCGACAATATCGTTGGCCTTCATCCGCACCTGGGCGCTGCTTTCGCTGCGCAGCTTGCGCGCCAGCTTGTGCCGCGCGCCCAAGGGCAGGTGGCGCAGGATGAACAGGGTGATGGGGTTGCGCAGGATGCGCCGCAGCTTCATATAGCCAAGGTCGCGGGTACACAGGCTGTCGCCGTGCATCAACAGCACGGGCTCGCCTGCGAGCTGCACCACACTCGGGTCCTTGAGCAAGGTTGCGCCTGCGGCTTTGCAGAACGCCTTGCCGATCAGGAAATCCCGGTTGCCGTGCATGATGAAAATCTGGGTGCCGCTGTCGCTCAGCTCGCGCAGAGCCTTGCAAATCGAACGCTGGAAGGGCGTCATCCCGTCGTCGCCAATCCAGGCTTCAAAGAAGTCCCCCAGAATGTACAACGCCTGGGCGGAACGGGCGCGGCCGTTCAGTAAATCCAGAAACGCCCGGGTTATGTCCGGGCGCTCCTCTTCCAGATGCAAATCTGAAATCAGCAATATCACTCAACGATCTCGGCTTTCTCGACGATAACGTCTTCTACCGGAACGTCCTGGTGACCTGCCTTGCCGGTGGTTTGCACACCCTTGATCTTGTCGACAACGTCGGTGCCTGCGGTGACTTTACCGAATACCGCGTAGCCCCAGCCCTGCACGTTCTTGCCGCTGTGGTTCAGGAAGGTGTTGTCGGCGACGTTGATGAAGAACTGCGCGGAGGCCGAATGCGGCTCCATGGTACGGGCCATGGCGACGGTGTACTTGTCGTTGGAAAGGCCGTTGTCCGCTTCGTTCTGGATGCTTGGACGCTTGTCTTTCTTTTCTTTCATGCCAGGCTCGAAACCGCCGCCCTGGACCATGAAGTTGCCGATGACACGGTGGAAAACAGTGTTTTCGTAGTGGCCGGCTTTAACGTACTCGATGAAGTTGGCGACGGTGATCGGCGCTTTCTCGGCGTTCAGCTCGATGACGATGTCACCGTGGTTGGTGGTCAGTTTGACTTGAGTCATGTTCACTACTCTTTCAAGGAATTCGTGGGTTTGGGCGTTTTGCGCCTTACCTGCTTGGCAAAAACGGCAGCCAAGGCGCGCAGTTTAGCGTGACCTGCGGGAATTTCGAGGTGGTTTTTTACCGCCCATGCAATAAATGCAGCAGTTTTTGGCCACGCTCTGTCAGGGCCTTGACGGCATCGGCTATGATAAGCCCTTTGTTTGTCGGCCTCACCCGGCCAAGTACTTCGTCTGTTCAAGGATCCTATGAGCAAGCCCACTGTCGACCCTACCTCGAATTCCAAGGCCGGACCTGCCGTCCCGGTCAATTTCCTGCGCCCGATCATCCAGGCGGACCTGGATTCGGGCAAGCACACGCAGATCGTCACCCGCTTCCCGCCTGAGCCCAACGGTTACCTGCACATCGGCCACGCCAAGTCGATCTGTGTGAACTTCGGCCTGGCCCAGGAGTTCGGTGGCGTCACGCACCTGCGTTTCGACGACACCAACCCGGCCAAGGAAGACCAGGAATACATCGACGCCATCGAAAGCGACATCAAGTGGCTGGGCTTCGAATGGTCCGGTGAAGTGCGCTATGCCTCCAAGTATTTCGACCAGTTGTTCGACTGGGCCGTCGAGCTGATCAAGGCCGGCAAGGCCTACGTTGACGACCTGACCCCGGAGCAAGCCAAGGAATACCGTGGCACCCTGACCGAGCCGGGCAAGAACAGCCCGTTCCGCGACCGTTCGGTGGAAGAGAACCTGGACTGGTTCAACCGCATGCGCGCCGGCGAGTTCCCGGACGGCGCCCGTGTACTGCGCGCCAAGATCGACATGGCCTCGCCGAACATGAACCTGCGCGACCCGATCATGTACCGCATCCGTCACGCCCATCACCACCAGACCGGTGACAAGTGGTGCATCTACCCGAACTACGACTTCACCCACGGTCAGTCGGACGCCATCGAAGGCATCACCCACTCCATCTGCACCCTGGAGTTCGAAAGCCACCGTCCGCTGTACGAATGGTTCCTCGACAGCCTGCCGGTACCGGCGCACCCGCGTCAGTACGAGTTCAGCCGCCTGAACCTGAACTACACCATCACCAGCAAGCGCAAGCTCAAGCAGCTGGTTGATGAAAAGCACGTGTTCGGCTGGGACGACCCGCGCATGTCGACGTTGTCGGGCTTCCGCCGTCGTGGCTACACCCCGGCGTCGATCCGCAATTTCTGCGAGATGGTCGGCACCAACCGCTCCGACGGCGTGGTCGACTACGGCATGCTCGAGTTCAGCATCCGTCAGGACCTCGACGCGAACGCCCCGCGCGCCATGTGCGTGCTGCGTCCGTTGAAAGTCGTGATCACCAACTACCCGGAAGACCAGGTCGAAAACCTCGAACTGCCGCGTCATCCGCAGAAAGAAGAGCTCGGCGTGCGCAAGCTGCCGTTCGCCCGTGAAATCTACATCGACCGCGATGACTTCATGGAAGAGCCGCCAAAAGGCTACAAGCGCCTGGAGCCGAACGGCGAAGTGCGCCTGCGCGGCAGCTACGTGATCCGTGCCGACGAAGCGATCAAGGACGCCGATGGCAACATCGTCGAACTGCGTTGCTCCTACGACCCGGAAACCCTGGGCAAGAACCCGGAAGGCCGCAAGGTCAAAGGTGTGGTGCACTGGGTACCGGCCGCGGCCAGCATCGAATGCGAAGTGCGCCTGTACGATCGCCTGTTCCGCTCGCCTAACCCCGAGAAGGCCGAAGACAGCGCCAGTTTCCTGGACAACATCAACCCTGACTCGCTGCAAGTGCTCACAGGTTGTCGTGCCGAGCCATCGCTTGGCGACGCACAGCCGGAAGACCGTTTCCAGTTCGAGCGCGAAGGTTACTTCTGCGCGGATATCAAGGACTCGAAACCCGGTGCTCCGGTATTCAACCGTACCGTGACCTTGCGTGATTCGTGGGGCCAGTGATTCTGTTTTAAGGAACTGTCGTGCTAACGATCTACAACACACTCAGCAAGACCAAAGAAGTCTTCAAGCCGCTGGATGGCAACAAGGTGCGCATGTACGTGTGCGGCATGACCGTGTACGACTACTGCCACATCGGCCACGGCCGCAGCATGGTTGCCTTCGACCTGGTGACCCGCTGGTTGCGTTTCAGCGGTTATGACCTGACGTATGTGCGCAACATCACCGACATCGACGACAAGATCATCAACCGCGCCAACGAAAACGGCGAGTCGTTCGACGCGCTGACCGAGCGCATGATTGCGGCGATGCACGAGGACGAGGCGCGCCTCAACATCCTCAAGCCGGACATGGAGCCGCGCGCCACGGACCATATCCCGGGCATGCACGCGATGATCCAGACCCTGATCGACAAGGGTTACGCCTACGCCCCGGGCAATGGCGACGTGTACTACCGCGTCGCCAAGTTCATGGGCTACGGCAAGCTGTCGCGCAAGAAAATCGAAGACCTGCGCATCGGTGCGCGGATCGAAGTCGACGAAGCCAAGCAAGACCCGCTGGACTTCGTGCTATGGAAAGGCACCAAGCCCGGCGAGCCGAGCTGGGAGTCGCCATGGGGCGCCGGGCGTCCGGGCTGGCACATCGAATGCTCGGTGATGTCCACCTGCTGCCTGGGCGAGACCTTCGATATTCATGGCGGCGGCAGCGACCTTGAGTTCCCGCACCACGAAAACGAAATCGCCCAAAGCGAAGCAGCCACCGGCAAGACCTACGCCAACGCGTGGATGCACTGCGGCATGATTCGCATCAATGGCGAGAAGATGTCCAAGTCCTTGAACAACTTCTTCACCATCCGCGACGTGCTGGAGAAGTACCACCCGGAAGTGGTGCGTTACCTGTTGGTGTCGAGCCACTACCGCAGCGCGATCAACTACTCGGAAGACAACCTCAAGGACGCCAAGGGCGCCCTGGAGCGTTTCTACCACGCGTTGAAAGGCCTGCCCTCCGTGGCGCCGGCGGGCGGCGAAGCGTTTGTGGCACGGTTTACCGAAGTGATGAATGACGACTTCGGCACACCGGAAGCCTGCGCGGTGCTGTTTGAAATGGTGCGCGAGATCAACCGCCTGCGCGAGAGCGATCTCGACGCAGCGGCGGGGCTTGCCGCACGTTTGAAAGAGCTGGCGAGCGTGCTGGGCGTATTGCAGATGGAAGCCGAAGACTTCCTGCAGGCGGGCGCTGAAGGGCGTGTGGATGCCGCTGAAGTGGATGCGCTGATCCAGGCGCGCTTGGCGGCTCGTGCCAACAAGGACTGGGCGGAGTCCGACCGGATCCGTGACCAACTGACCGCGATGGGTGTGGTGTTGGAAGACGGGAAGGGCGGGACGACGTGGCGGTTGGCTGATCAGGCTTGATGAGTGAAGGCTGAATGAAAAACGCCCCGACTGGTTCGGGGCGTTTTTTTGCCTATATATCCGTTATTCGGGTATTGGCTGCTATGGGGACCGCGCTTGCAGCGGACCACGGGCCGGATGCCTGTGCGGGGACATAGTTGACACATTCAAGGACAGATGAGGCCGGTTCAAGATCAAGCGCATCGCTGCTTGATGTGGGAGCTGGCTTGCCTGCGATGCAGACAACTCGGTTTTTCAGACACGCCGAGGCGATGCCATCGCAGGCAAGCCAGCTCCCACATTTGGCCGTGCCCGCTTTAGCTTTTGATTTGGCTCTTCAACACTCAAGCCGGCCGGTAGGCCGCTGTGCTCTTGATCTATTGTTCCCACGCTCCGCGTGGGAATGTCGCCCCGGACGCTCTGCGTCCCGCCGTCAATGTGAGGTTGAAGTTCTGCACGAGTTGATGCGGGGCCTCACGGTATGCATTCCTACGTAGAGCGTGGGGGCAATCAAACGTCCAGGTGATCATCTTTGGGAACCTCTGGGTAAGCGCTGCCACCACCACCTCAACCTTGCCCTTCAAATCTGCAGGTAGCTCAACCGATTGATGAGAGAGTGCTATGACCGGCGTGCCCTCATAGGGCCAATCCGGAAAGGACAACACTTTTTCCAGGGTCTTGCGGCCCATCACCAGTGCATCCACGGTGGCGATGAAGTGTTCATAGGTCACGCCGTTCAATTCGGCTCCTTCGTACTCAGGCCGATGAAGCCACTCGATATCACCGTCTGGCCGGGCAATAAAGCCGTCAACGCTGGCTGCGATAAACACCGAACATTTGATATCCATGGGGCGTGAAACTCCTTTTTCTGTGCGCTTGAAAATACCGACTGTCTTGGGCCGGCAACGCTAATGTTAATTTAATCTTCCGGTGCAATAAGCGAGCATTGCCAAAAATCACCGTGGGTGCCCGGCGCAGACCGGTGGCCCTTTTCGTATTGTGAGGATCTATGCGCCGTTGGTTAATCCGCTACCGTTACGCGATCATTTTCTGGCTGTGCTTCGGCGTTTTCCGTACGTCCCTGGCCGATTGGAACCCCATTCCATCCGGCTCCATGCGCCCGACGTTGCTTGAAGGTGATGTGGTGCTGGTCAATCGGGTGGCGTATGACCTCAAGTTGCCCCTCACCGATATTTCCCTGGCCAAGCTGGATAACCCCCAGCGCGGCGATGTCGTCACGTTCTCATCACCCAAGGACGGCATTCGTTTGATCAAACGCATCGTCGGCATCCCCGGCGATACCCTGGAAATGCGCGACGAGGTGTTGTGGGTCAACGGCACACCGGCCACCTACAGTAATGGGCAGGACATCAGTGAGCCCATCGCTCCTGGCCAAACAGTCCCGGGGATCAAACTGACCGAGCTTGCGAACAACAGCCCGCGCACGATTCAGTTCATGCCGACGGTACGGGCGCTGCGCAATTTCGGCCCGTTGGTGGTGCCTGCCGACAGTTACTTCATGTTGGGCGACAATCGCGACAACAGCGATGACTCCCGCTATATCGGGTTCGTGCCCCGTCGGCTGTTGATCGGTCATGCGCACCATATCCTGGCGTCAGCGCAGATTCTGGACCATTGGATGCCACGATTGGATCGATTTGGCGCGCCGATACTCTAGTGGGCTGATCACGCTTTTGCGCTGAGCGCCCGCAGTGCAAACCCCGCAATGCGCTCCAGTTGCTCAACCGTTGCGCCGCCCTTGCTGGCGACTTTCATACCGCTGAGGGTGGCCATCAGAAAATCACACGCGCCCGGCAGGTCGGTGTCGGCTGCCAATTCGCCTTGTTCCTGCGCACGCTCCAGGGTCTGTTCGAACGCATTGCGCAAGCGGTCGGCGCTGTGGGCGGTGAGTTGATTGATTTCTTCATCACCCACGCCGAACTCGCAGATGGCATTGACCCCCATGCAACCCGCCGTGCCTTCCCGCAGGGCGCGGGTGGCGAAGGATTGCAGGGTGTCCTCCAGCGCCAGCAGCGGTGTCGGGCCCTGGTTCAGGCGTTCGATCAAGTCGTCGACGCCGGTGCGCTGATACTCGGCCATCGCCAGCAGGTACAACTGACGTTTGTCGCCAAAGGTGTTGTACATGCTCTGGCGACTCAGCCCCATGGCCTGCATCAATTCTTCCGTTGAGGCCGCGGCAAAACCCTTGTCGCAGAAAACCCTGATGGCCTCGCGCAGCACCTGGTCGCGGTCGAATGCTCTGGGTCTTGCCATGGGGTACCTCGGTTGCGGGTGATGGGTCAGGCCAGGTAACCACCGTCGATGGTCAGGCTGGCGCCGGTGACAAAAGCGGCTTCTTCGCACGCGAGGTAAGCCACCATACCGGCAACTTCGTCGGCGGTGCCTACACGGCCCAAGGGGATCAAGCTTTTGATCATGCCCGCGTGGGGGGCGTCCGCCGGATTCATATCGGTGCTGGTCGGGCCTGGCTGCACGTTGTTGACGGTGATGCCGCGCGGGGCGAAATCAATGGCCAGGCCGCGGATCATACCGGCGATCGCCGACTTCGTCATGCTGTAGACGCTGGAGCCCGGGAAGCCCGAACGCTGGGCGACTACGCTGCCAACGCTGATGATCCGGTCACCGGCCTGCATCACCGGCGAACACGCCTTGGCGGCGGCGAACGTGGCGCGGACGTTGACCGCAAACATCCTGTCGAAGTCTTCCAGGCTGAACGCGTCGACGCTGCCCAGCTGCAGGATGCCGGCGTTGTTGACCAGAATATTCAACGCGCCAAACCGTTCAACGGTGGTGGACACCGCCCGCTCAATCGCGACGACATCAGCGCTGTCGGCCTGGATCGCCAGCGCTTTGCCGCCATCGCTTTCGATCTGGCTGACCAGTGCCAGCGCCTTGTCTGAGGACGACGCATAGGTGAACGCAACCGCGGCGCCTTCGGCGGCCAGACGACGCACGATGGCTTCGCCAATACCACGGGAACCGCCGGTGACCAGGGCGACCTTGTTGCTGAAACGAGGGATGGGAGTAGTCATGGAGGGGCGCCTGAGTTTAGTGGATTAAATAATCCACTAAACCGTATCAGGCCCAGGAAAGCGCGCCAAGCTATTTTTGGATTAATTAATCTTTAATGGCCGTTGCCTGCTCAAGAAACCGCGCGGCATTCTCCAGCGCCTGCATTCCTTCGGACAGAATCGCCGTCACTGAAGCTGACACCGGAGAGCACCTGCTCGTAAGCCTTGGTTACTGAGGCGCCTGCGGGGATCAGCTGCCGCTGTCAGTGCGACGGCTACTGACTTCAGCCGGCACATCATCCCCGGCCATGCGCTTGCGGAACAGCGCAGTGCGTGCCAGCAACAACGTGGTCACCGGCACCGTGATCGATAGCAGAATCGGGATCAACCAACCGTGCAATACCGGACCGGACTTGAGCACCGAAAAGTAGATGATCGAGGCCAACGCCACGCACCAGGCGCCCAAGGTCGAGGCCAGCGCCGGCGGGTGCATGCGCTGGAAAAAGTCCTTCATCCGCAACAACCCAATCGCCCCAATCAGCGCAAACAGGCTGCTTAGCACCAACAATACCGCGACGATCACTTCAACCCACAGCGGCAACACACCCACATTGATCATTCGATCACCTCCCCACGCAGCAGGAATTTCGCCAGGGCAAACGACCCCACAAACCCAAACAGCGCAATCAACAACGCCGCTTCAAAATAGGTGTCACTGGCATACCGAATGCCCAGCACCAGCATCATCAGCATGGCCAGGATGTACAGGTAATCCAGCGCCAGGACCCGGTCCTGGGCCGACGGGCCTTTGAACAGGCGAATCAACGTCAGCACCATGGCCAGGGAAAACAGGAACAGGCTGAACAGGATCGCATTGGAGAGCAGGGCGCTCATTCGAAGATCTCCATCAGGGGCCGTTCGTAGGCGTGTTTGAAGTGCTCGATAAACTGCGCTTCGTCATCCAGGTCGAACACGTGGATCAGCAGGATGCTGCGGTCCAGGGCCAGTTCCGACCACACGGTGCCCGGCGTCACGCTGGTGATCATCGCCAGCACGGCCAGGCCGTTGGCATCCCGCAGGTCCAGAGGGATTTTAATAAAGCGCGAACGTGGCGGGCGCGAGCCGCAGGTCAGGATGCCCCAGGCCACGGCGAGGTTGGAGATGATCACGTCACGCCCCACCAGGAAGAACAAACGGATGATCACCCCCGGGCGGCGGATGCGGATCGGCAGCGGGCGCAGCGGCGCCATCATCAGCGGTGCGGCAAAGCCGAGGATCGCCCCCAGCAGCAGGTTGCCGGGGCTGACGGACAGGTTCAACACCAGCCACAACAACCACAGCGCCAACGATAGCCACGGGGCAGGGAACAGGCGCTTCATGGCTGCACCTCCAGGGCGGCGGCCTTGGCTTCAGGGCTCGGCACCGGGCGCGTCGCCATGACCGCCATCACATAATGTTCCGGGTTGTTCAGGCTGTCGGCAGCGGCCTGGGTGTAGCGCATCAGCGGCTCGGCCTTGAACGTCAGGGCGATACTCAGGCCCAGCAGGAAGAAAATCGGCACGCACTCGAAGCGGCGCAGCAGCGGTGACGGACGTTCTTCCGGGGTCCAGAAGCGCTGGATGCCGAGGCGGGCGAAGGCGATCAGCGAGGCCAGGCCGGAGAAGATCAACAGCGCCACCAGGCCCCACGCCGCCGGACGCACGGGTTGGTCGATGGCATGACCCAGGCCCATCGGGTTGATCAACGCGCTGAGCAGGCTGAGCTTGCCGATAAACCCGGACAGCGGCGGCATGCCGATGATCAGCAAAGCGCAGGCGATAAAGCTCAGGCCTAGGAACGCGACGGTCCAGGGAATCACCTGGCCGACCACGGCTTTCTGTTCATCGTCGAGGTTGGTGCCGGGCGGTGGATGCAGGGATTCCATGGCCTTGGGCAGGGCGTCGATTTCATCGTCCAGGGGCATGTCGTTGGCCGAGCGCGAACGCTCGATCAATTCGGCCAGCAGGAACAGCGCGCTCAGCGCCAGGGTGGAACTGACCAGGTAAAACAGCGCCCCGGCGGTCAGGCTTGGCTGGGCAAAACCCACCGCCGACAGCAGGATCCCGGCGGACACCAGAATGCTCAGGCTGGCCATGCGTTCCAGGCGTTGCGCGGCAATCATCGCCAGTGCCGCGCAGACGATGGTCGCCATGCCGCCGTAGATCAGCCAGTCGCCGCCAAACAGCGCCGAGGCCCCCGCCTGGCCGGAGAACAGCAGGTTCCACAGGCGCAGCACGGTGTACACGCCGACCTTGGTCATGATCGCAAACATCGCCGCCACCGGCGCACTCGCCGAGGAGTAGGCGGGCGCCAGCCAGAAGTTCAGCGGCCACATGCCGGCCTTGGCCAGGAAGGCGACGGCGAGGATGCCCGCACCGGCGTGCAGCAGACCGCGATCGGCCTCCGGCACCAGGGGGATTTTCAGTGCCAGGTCGGCAAAGTTCAGGGTGCCGGTGACGCCATAGATCAGCGCCGCGCCAATCAGGAACAAGGTCGACGCCAGCAGGTTGATCGAGATGTAATGCAGGCCCGCTGACACCCGTGCCCGGCCGGAGCCGTGAAGCATCAGGCCGTAGGACGCCGCCAGCAGCACCTCGAAAAACACGAACAGGTTGAACAGGTCGGCGGTCAGGAAGGCGCCGTACAGGCCCATCAATTGAATCTGGAACAACGCATGGAAACTGGTGCCGGCCCGGTCCCAACGGGCCATGGCGAACAGCAGGGCGCTGACGCCGATGATCCCGGTGAGCACCAGCATCATGGCCGACAGTTGGTCCACCACCAGCACGATGCCGAACGGCACTTGCCAGTTGCCCGGCAGGTACACGCCGATGGAGCCGGGGCCGCCTTTTTGGGTCCAGTACAGCAACAGCACGGCGATGCCGAGGCCGACCATGCTGGAGAACAGATTGATCCGCGCCTTGAGCGGACGGTGCTTCTCGCCGAGCATCAGCATCAGCGCGGCGGTCAGCAACGGCAGCAGGATCGGCGCGATGATCAGTTGATTCATCCAGGTCATTCCTTGGGCTCCCGGCCGTCTACATGGTCAGTGCCGGTCAGGCCCCGGGACGCCAGCAGCACCACCAGGAACAGCGCAGTCATGGCGAAGCTGATCACGATCGCCGTCAGCACCAGGGCCTGGGGCAGCGGATCGGTGTAGTTGAGCAAGTCTTGCGGCACGCCGTCCTTGATGATCGGCTCCTTGCCGATAAACAGGCTGCCCATGCTGAAGATGAACAGGTTGACCCCGTAGGAGAGCAGACACAGGCCCATCACCACCTGGAACGTCCGTGGCCGCAGGATCAGCCAGACGCCGGAGGCCGCCAGGACCCCAATGGCAATTGCGATGACTTCTTCCATCAGGCGGCTCCTCCTTGGCTGGCAACGGCTTTCGCCTGGTTGCTGGGTTTATGGGCACGCACCGATTGGTGGCCCAGGGCGGTGAGCATCAGCAAGGTCGAGCCAACCACCATGGCGTACACGCCGACGTCGAAGAACAGTGCGCTGGCGACGTGGATGTCCCCCAGCACCGGCAGGCTGAAGTGCCAGGTATGGGTGGTGAGGAACGGGTAGCCGGCGAGCAGTGCGCCAAGCCCGGTGAGGGTCGCCGACAGCAAGCCAAAGCCCATCCAGCGCATCGGCCGCAGGCTCATCTGCGCTTCGACCCACTGGGTACCGGCGACCATGTATTGCAGGATGAACGCGACGGACATCACCAGCCCGGCGACAAATCCGCCGCCCGGTTGGTTGTGGCCACGCATGAACAGGTAGAACGACACGACCAGGGCAATCGGCAGCAGCAGCCGCACCAGCACTGCCGGCACCATCATGAAGCCCAGGGCGGTGTCGCTGGCCTGGCGTGGGTTGATCAGGTCGGTGGCCACGTCGGGTGCCAGTTGGCGCTGTTGCGCGGGCAACTCCATGCTTTCTTTCGAAGGCCGGAAGCGGCGCAACAGGGCGTAGACAGTCAGCGCCACGGCGCCGAGCACGGTGATTTCGCCCAGGGTGTCGAAGCCCCGGAAATCCACCAGCATCACGTTCACCACATTGCTGCCACCGCCTTCAGGCAGGGCACGGCTGAGGTAGAACGACGAGATATCGTTGGGGGTCTGGCGGGTCAGCATCGCGTAGGAGAGCAGCGCCATGCCGCCACCGACCACGGTAGACAGGAGGAAGTCCCGCAGGCGGCGGATGCGTGCCTTGCGCAACGAACTCGGCAGTGGCGAGACTTCTTCGATCCGCCGTGGCAGCCAGCGCAGGCCCAGCAGGATCAGCACCGTGGTGACCACTTCCACCACCAGTTGGGTCAGCGCCAGGTCTGGCGCCGAGAACCAGACGAAGGTCACGCAGGTGACCATCCCGCACACGCTGACCATGGTCAGGGCCGCCAGCCGGTGATACTTGGCTTGCCAGGCGGCGCCCAGGGCACAGGCGATCGCCAGCAACCAGAGGGTGACGAACACGATGGAACCCGGGATCTTCGGCCGGTCGCCCCAACTGATGCCGCTGTAGAGCATCGGGATCAACCCGGCGATCACCGCCGCCAGCACCAGCAGGAACAGTTGGGTTTGCAGGCGCTTGGTGCTGATGCGTTTCTCGATCTTGCGCACCCCGCGCATCATCACCACCAGGCAGCGCTCGAAGCCGCGCTTGCCATTGAAGTAGCTGATGATCGGCGGGTATTTGAAGCGCCCCAGCTTGAGTTGTTTGCGCAGCAGCAGGTAGAGCACCACGCCGCCGGACATGGCCACCAGGCTCATGATCATCGGTGTGTTCCAGCCGTGCCAGATGGCGAGGCTGTATTCCGGCAACTCGCCGCCGACCACCGGCAGGGCGGCTGCCGCGAGGATCGATCCCACCACCTGGGCCGGGAAAATCCCCACCAGCAGGCAGGTAAACACCAGCAACTCCACTGGCGCGCGCATCCAGCGTGGCGGTTCGTGCGGGGTGTGGGGCAGGTTGGTGGCCTTGGGGCCGAAGAACACATCCACCGTAAACCGCAGGGCATAGGCCACGCTGAAGGTACCGGCGATGGTCGCGATGACCGGCAGGGCGATTTCCACCCAGGCGGTGGCGGAGATGAACACCGTCTCGGCGAAGAACATTTCCTTGGACAGGAAGCCGTTGAGCAGCGGCACGCCGGCCATCGACGCACTGGCGACCATCGCCAGGGTGGCGGTAAACGGAATCAGCTTGAACAGGCCGCTGAGCTTGCGGATGTCACGGGTGCCGCTTTCGTGGTCGATGATCCCCGCCGCCATGAACAGCGACGCCTTGAAGGTGGCGTGGTTGAGGATATGGAACACCGCAGCGACGGCGGCCAGCGGGCTGTTGAGGCCCAGCAGCAAGGTGATCAGCCCGAGGTGGCTGATGGTGGAGTAGGCCAAAAGGCCCTTGAGATCGTTCTGGAACATGGCGCAATAAGCGCCGAGCAGCAGGGTAATGGCGCCGGCACCGCCGACAATCCAGAACCATTCTTCGCTGCCGGACAGTGACGGCCACAGGCGGGCCAGCAGGAACACGCCGGCCTTCACCATCGTCGCCGAGTGCAGGTAGGCCGACACCGGCGTCGGTGCAGCCATGGCGTGGGGCAGCCAGAAGTGAAAGGGGAACTGCGCGCTTTTGCTCAGGGCGCCGATCAGCACCAGGGCGAGCATGATCGGGTACAGCGAATGGGCACGGATCTGATCACCGGCAGCCAGGACCTGGTCAAGGTCGTAGCTGCCGACGATATGCCCGAGCAGCATCACCCCCGCCAGCAGGCACAAGCCGCCTGCGCCGGTGACCATCAGCGCCATATAGGCGCCGCGCCGGGCATCGGCACGGTGGTGCCAGTAGCCGATCAACAGGAACGAGAACAGGCTGGTCAGTTCCCAGAAAAACACGATCTGGATCAGGTTGCCGGAAATCACCAGGCCAAGCATGGCGCCCATAAAGGCCAGGAAAAACGCGAAGAAGCGCGGCACCGGGTCTTCCGGCGACATGTAATAACGGGCGTACAGCGACACCAGGGTCCCGATGCCCAGCACCAGCATCGAGAACAGCCAGGCAAAACCGTCCATGCGCAATACGAAATTCAGCCCGAGGCTGGGCAACCACATGAATTCTTCACGGATCACGCCACCGTGGGCGATCTGGGGGTAGAGCAGGGCGACTTGAACCGTCCCCACCAGGGCGACGAGGCCGGCCAGCAGGGACTCTGTATTACGTGCGTTGTGCGGCAGCAAGGCCGCGAGACAGCTGCCGATAAAGGGCAGAAGCAGTAGAACTATCAGGGACATAGGCTTCTAATCTGCGGGAGTTTGGGATGCATCATACGTGCCGGAATCTTGATCACCAAACGGCAAGATGTGGCAGGATCCTACAAGGTAGGCTGAAAAAGGCTGTTTGGCATTGTTTCAGTGGGTCAGCCGCAAACCCTAGCCTTGAGTTTCCTGTTCCAACTCATCCTGTGCCTCAAGTGCCTTTTGCCCCCGGGTTTTCATTTCGCTGACAATCACCGCCGCCACAATCAACGCCGCGCCCACCATGGCAATCGGCGGGAAGCGCTCCCCGGCAATCCGCCCGACCACGCCGGCCCACACCGGCTCCCCGGCATAAATCAGCGTGGCGCGAGTCGGCGAGACGCTTTTCTGCGCCCAGTTCATCGCCACCTGGATCACCGCGCTGGTCAGCCCCAGGCCCACCGCGCTGAACAGCAGCAACCAGGAAAACCCCGGCAGCGCCTCGCCCATCGGCACTACCATCAGGAACGACAGCACTGAGGCCGTGGCCAGTTGCACCACCGTCACCCGGCGCACATCCACCTGCCCGGCAAACGCGCTGATCAGGATGATCTCGGCGGCAATCGCCACCGCACCGATCAACGTGGCGATTTCACCGGGGCTGAAATTCAGCGACGCGCCCGCCGGGCCGGTCAACAGCATCAACCCGGTAAACGCCAGCATGATGCCGATGCTCGGCATCAACCCCGGTCGCCGTCCCAGCACCAGCCATTGCAGCAGCGGCACAAACGGCACATACAGCGCAGTAATAAATGCCGACTGGCTGCTCAGGATTGTCTGCAAGCCAATGGTCTGCAAACCATAGCCAAACATGATTGCCACACCGATAAAGCAGCCGGCTTTCAACTCAAACAGCGTCAGGCCTCGCAGACTGCGCAACGAGAACGCCCCGACGATCAACGCCGCCGCCGCAAACCGCAGGCCGACAAAAAACATCGGGCCGCTCACGGCCATGGCGTGCTGCACCAGCAAAAAGGTGCCGCCCCAAAACAGGGTGATCACCACCAATACACATTCGGCTTTGCTGAAACGGGAAAACAACGGGGAGGTGGTCATGGCGGCTCGGTCTTGCACAGGAAGGGCGCGGACCGCACAATGCGCCGCAAGCTGGGCAGTATACTGCGCAACCCCACCCTGTGAGCAATATAGTGCACAAAGAAAATCCGCAACGGGCCTCGGTCCTGCAACACGTCAGCCAGAACGTTCGACGCCTGCGTCATGCCGCGGAGTTGAGCCAGACGGCGTTGTCCGAAAAGTCCGGCGTCAGCCGGCGCATGCTGGTGGCGATCGAGGCGGGGGAGAAGAACGTCAGCCTGTCGACCCTCGATCGGGTGGCCGAAGCCCTGGACGTGGCCTTCAGCGACCTGATCCAGGCCCCGGATGCTGGCGATCACAGCCGCATCAACGAACTGGCCTGGGCCGGCGAGATCCCCGGCAGTAAAGCCGTGCTGCTGGCCAAAGCCACTGCTCGCCGCGAGGTGGAACTATGGGAGATGCGCCTGGAGCCCGGTGATCGCTACATGCCCGAGCCGGACCCCGAAGGCTGGAGCGTGCAGTTGTTTGTGTTCGAAGGCACGCTCACGCTGGTGCTGGGTGACGAGGAAAAACACGTCGCCACTGGTGAGTTCCTGATGTTCGCCAGCCGCCAGCTTCACGCCTATCGCAATGACGGCGACGTGGCGGTGCGGTTTGTGCGCAACGTGGTGATCTAACTGTTGGCAGCGCAACAGTGGTTGGACACTTTGCTGGTTTGAACCGCTGACGACTTCCCCGTTTTACAAGCAACCCCCTGATTTTATTGAGCATTAGATTCAGGCACGACTCCTGCAATTGCCCCAGTATCTCTCTGGAGCCTGGAGTCGGCCCATGTCAGCCCAACCCCTACAACCTGCCCACGTCATCCGTTCGGACGCCGAAGCCATCGCCGTCGCCACCGAGTTGGCCAAGCGTTTCGCCGTCGAGGCCGGTGTGCGTGACCGCGAGCGACGCCTGCCGGTGGCCGAGCTGGACGAATTCTCTGCCAGCGGCCTGTGGGGCATCACCATTCCCAAGGCTTACGGCGGCGCCGGGGTGTCCTATGTGACGGTGGCCGAGGTGATCAAGCTGATCTCCGCCGCCGATCCGTCCCTGGGGCAAATTCCGCAGAACCACTTGGGCGTTGTCGACATCCTCCTGCAAACCGCCAGCGAGGAACAAAAGCAGCACTACTTCGCCAAGGTCTTGCAGGGCTACCGTTTCGGCAACGCCTTCTCCGAGGCCAAGAGCAAAAACGCCGGCACCTTTGATACGCAAGTGCGCTTTGACGGCGACAGTGCGTACATCAACGGTGAGAAGTTCTACTGCACCGGCGCCTTGTTCGCCCATATCGTGCCCACGGTGGGCGTGAATGAAAAAGACCAGGCCTTCATCGCCTTTGTCGAGCGAGATGCGCCGGGGCTGCAAGTGGTCGACAGTTGGGACGGCTTCGGCCAGCGCACCACCGCCAGTGGCGGCGTGACCCTCGACGGTGTGAAAGTGCCGCTGAGTGCGGTGATTCCCGCTCACCAGGCCTTCGACCAACCCACCGCCAATGGGCCGATTTCGCAAATTATCCAGGCGGCCGTCGACACCGGTATCGCCCTCGGTGCCCTGGAACAAGCAAAAATCCATGCACGCCAGGCCCGGCCCTGGATCGACAGCCAGCAGGATCACGGCTGGCAAGACCCGTTCACCATCGCCGCCATCGGCGACCTGGAATGGCGGGTTCACGGCACCGAAGCGATCCTCGCCAAGGCCGGCGTTGCCGTCGACCAGGCCCTGGCCAACCCCAACGAAGACACCGTGGCCAATGCCTCGCTGGTGGTCGCCCAGGCCAAGGTGCTGTCAGCCGAAACCGCGTTGCTGGCCAGCAGCAAACTCTTCGAACTGGCCGGCACCCGCTCGGTGTCCGGCAAGCACAACCTTGACCGTTTCTGGCGCAACGCGCGCACCCATACCCTGCATGACCCGGCCCGCTGGAAATACCACTTGATCGGCAACTTTGTGCTCAACGGCGTCAAGCCCGCACGCCACGCCTGGAACTGAGGAGCTTCATCCATGACCGCACTGAATCAGGCGCGCCAACTGCTGGAAAGTACCCGGCGCTTTGTCGAGAAAAGTGATGACCCCTACGTGATCAGCCGCTTCGGCGATTTGCAGATTCGCGTGGAGGTCGCGACCGCTTTGTTTGAGCGTGCCGAAACCCACCCGAGCCCGGTTGCCCTCACCGAAGCCCAGATCGCGGCTGCCGAAGCCCTTATCGCTGCCAGCAACGCCGAATTCGAACTCACCGGCCAGCGCACCGCACTGCCCCCCACCCTTGATGATCCCTTGCGCTGGAAATACCAGATTGTCGGCAACTACCACCTCAACGGTGTCGCCCCCCGGAGTACTGTTTAATGCCTCGTGAAATCCGCTTGAATGCCTTCGACATGAACTGTGTCGGCCACCAGTCGCCGGGCCTGTGGGCCCACCCGCGTGACCGCTCGTGGCAGTACAAGGACCTGGAGTACTGGACCGACCTGGCGAAAATCCTCGAGCGCGGCAAGTTTGACGGCCTGTTCATTGCCGACGTGCTGGGCATCTATGACGTCTACAACGGCAATGGTGACGCGGCGATTCGCCAGGCCACCCAAGTGCCGGTCAACGACCCACTGTCGCTGATCGCCCCCATGGCGCTGGTCACCGAACACCTGGGCTTTGGCCTGACGGCGTCGCTGTCCTTCGAACACCCATACCCGTTCGCCCGGCGCCTTTCCACCCTCGACCACCTGACCAAGGGCCGCGTCGGCTGGAACATTGTCACCTCGTACCTGGAAAGCGGCGCCAAGAACCTCGGCCAGAAAGCCCAGACCGAACACGACGCACGCTACGACTACGCCGAGGAATACCTGGAGGTTTGCTACAAGCTCTGGGAAGGCAGCTGGGAGGAGGGCGCCGTGTTGCGCGACCGCGAGCGGCGGATCTTCAGTGACCCGAGCAAAATCCACGAGATCCGCCACATCGGCAAACACTTCCAGGTGCCCGGCATTCACCTGTGCGAACCTTCGCCACAACGCACCCCGGTGCTCTACCAGGCCGGCGCTTCCAGCCGGGGCAAGCAGTTCGCCGCCGAGCAGGCCGAGTGCGTGTTCGTCGCCGCTCCGTCGAAAGTGCTGCTGAAGAAAACCGTCGCTGACATCCGCCGGCGTGCGGCTGAGGCAGGCCGTGATCCGAAGAAAATCCTGATCTTCAACCTGCAGACGGTGATCGTTGGCGAAACCGACGCCAAGGCCAAGGCCAAGTTCGACGAATACAAATCCTACGTCAGCTACGAAGGCGCGATGGCGCTGATCTCCGGCTGGACCGGTATCGATTTCAGCCAGTTCAAGCCCGATGAACCCCTCAAGCATGTGCACACCAACGCCATTCAATCGGCGGTGGAAGCGTTCTCCACCGCCGACCCGAACAAGGTCTGGACCCCGAACGAACTGGCAGACTGGGTCGGCATTGGCGGCTTCGGCCCGTTGTTTGTCGGCGGCCCGCAAACCGTGGCCGATCTGTTGCAGGAATGGGTTGAAGAGACCGATGTGGACGGCTTCAACCTGGCCTATGCACTGACCCACGAGACCTTTATCGACGCGGTCGAATTGCTGGTGCCGGAGCTGCAGAAGCGCGGTGTGTACAAGACTGAATACGCCCAGGGCACCTTGCGGGAGAAGTTGTTCGGGGAAGGCGCGCGCCTGCCGGGCAACCATCCGGGCGCCAGCTATCGTGACCTGAAGGCCACCGCGATCTAACGGGAGAAACTGAATCAATGTGGGAGCTGGCTTGCCTGCGATAGCGGCGTATCAGCCGGTAGAGAGGCAAGCTGACTCAACGCCATCGCAGGCAAGCCAGCTCCCACATTTGATCTTCATCGATCCAACGATTTCAGCCAGCGGACCACCGCATGCTTGTTTCACCAATAGGAGCATCACCCTATGAGCGTGCATGAACTCGAACTTCCGCTGGATGTGGAATGGCCCGCCGAACGGGTCACGGTGCTGCCCGAGGCGTTGGCGCAATTGCGCCATTGGGCACAAGTGACCCCGTTGCACAGCGCCCTGCGCCACAAGCGCGACGGCCAGTGGTACGCCTGGCGCTGGATTGATGCGTTGCGGGATGTCGAGCGCCTGGCTGATGGCTTGCGTCAGCAGGGCTTTAACGAACAGTCGCGGCTGGCCCTCAGCGGTGCCTTCGAACCCGGTCTGTTACTGCTGGCCCTGGCCGCCCAGGTGATCGGTGGCCAGCTCCTGACCCTGGCGGATGACCTCGAGCCCGCAGCCTTGCAGCAACAGGTGTGGCGCATCCGGCCTACCCATGCGTATGTCCCTGGGCTCCTGCCGTTGGCGGTCGTGCAACGGGTCGACCCCGTGGACACCTCACAACGGCTCTGCCGCTGGTGGCAGCCTTGCGCCAAGACCGAATTGTGGAGCGAGGAGAGCACCCATTGGCAAGGTGGCCTGGCGGCGGTGCTTGAGCAATGGCTCAAGAGCGGCCAAAGCCTGGGCTTCCCGCAGTCGAGCTGAACTAGGCGTCCCGTGTCGATGTGCTGGATACTGCACGGGGCGATTTTTACCACAACCATTCAGGCAGACAGTAAGGGCGCAATTTCATGAGTGAAACCGAACGCGGACAGGCGACGAGCGCCATTCGCAACGCTGATGTGCTGATTGTCGGCGGCGGCCTGAGCGGGACGATGCTGGCGGTGCAGTTGCTGCGCCTGCCGGGCAAGCGGCAGATCCTGGTGATCGAACCGCGTCAGGAGCTGGGGCGTGGCGAGGCCTACAGTGCGGTAGAGCTTGGCCACACCTTGAACGGCAACGCCGCACGCATGAGTGTCGACCCGGACAATGCCGATGACCTGACCCAGTGGCTGACCGCCTATATCGCCGATGGCGGTTGGCCCGAGTCGGATCAACAACACGTGCCCATCAGTGAACTGTTCCCGCCCCGTGGGATTTTTGGCTTGTACGCGCAACAACGGCTGGCGCAGGCCAAGGCGCTGTCGGCGTCGACCGTCGAGCATGTCCGCGCCGAAGTGGTAGACCTTGAGGTGGACGAACACGCCACGCTGTTGACCTTGAGCGACGGCCAGCAACTGCGCGGTGCCTTTGCCGTATTGGCCACCGGCATGTTCCCCGCAGCGCGCACGCCACAGACCGAATCCAGCGGCTTGAATGCCGCAGCGGTCGACCCGTGGGATGTGCAGGCCATGACCCAACTGGACCCGCAAGCCACGGTGCTGATCATCGGTTCCGGGCTGACCATGGTGGACGCCGTAGTCTCACTGGAACAGGCCGGTCATCGCGGGCCCATCGAGATTTTTTCGCGCCACGGCCTGCTGCCCCACGTGCGCCGGCAGCCGCCGGCCTGGGTCGACTTTCTGGGGGAAGACCACAGCCTGCGCAGTCCCCGGCAATTGCTGCGGGAAGTACGCCGCCACTGCAAGATCGCGCTTGAGCAGGGGATCGACTGGCAAGCGCCACTGGACACCGTGCGCGCCCATATCGGACGTTTGTGGAGCCAGGCCAGCGAGGCCGAGAAACGCCAGTTCGTGCGGCATATTCGGCCCTGGTGGGAAAGCCATCACCACCGCTCGCCGCCCTTGAGTGCCGAGTTGGTGGCGCGGTTGCAGGGGGAAGGGCGGTTGCGGATCCGCGCAGCTTCGTACAAGGGGCTGGTGCCTTCGCAGGGTGATGTCACGATTCGCCTGCGTCCTCGTGGCGAACAGGAAGTCGTCCAGGTTTCAGGGGCGGCGCTGATCAACTCCAGCGGGATTGAATACGACTGGCGGCGCGTGGCCCGGCCATTGCCCCGGCAGTTGCTCAAGCGTGGGTTGATACAGCCCGGGCCGCTGGCGTTGGGGATTGCGGCGGATGTGTCGGGGGCCGTGCTGGATGCCAACGGCCAGGTCAGCCAGCGACTGTTTGCCATGGGCCCACCGTTGCGCGGGATGTGGTGGGAAAGTACCGCGGTGACGGATGTGGCGATTCAGGCCAAGGCGTTGGCCGCCAGGTTGGCACACCTCTAAATCTAATGTGGTAGCTGGCTTGCCTGCGATAGCAGTGGGGCAGCTGCATTTTTATCAACTGAGAGATTGCTATCGCAGGCAAGCCAGCTCCTACAGGTCGGGTTCATGGCCCGACCTTCACAAACCCTGGCTTCAACCCAAACACCTCCACCCCCTGCGCCGTCGACTGCCCGGTTGTGATGGTCACCCGCTCCACCGGCTTGTCCATCGCGGCCCGATATTCCACCGTCATCACACCGTCCCCGCGACGGATCGCCTGGGCCGGTACGACAATCGCCTGGTCATTGTTGTAGGTCACGATGGTCAGCCGCGCACTCATCCCCAACCTTACGCGCTGCAGCTGCTGCGGGGTCAGCTTGGGAATCGACAGGGTCACCGGAAACTGCGCGCTGCCCTGGCTGTCGCTGGCAATCGCCAAGCCACTGACCACACTGACCGAGCCCGTCAACCGTTCCCCGTCAAACCCGTCGCCCATCACCTCCACCGCCTGCCCTTGGTGCAACTGGTTGATGTCCAGCTCCGAGACCTTGGCGACGATTTTCAGCTTCTCGATATTCGCCAGTCCAAACAGCACCTGGCCCTGGCTGACCTTGCTCCCGGCCTGCACCGGCGCGTTATTGTTCCCGCCGCCCTGGGCCGATGAGTTACTGCCCGGCGCCGGCACCACGATGCCGGAGAACGGTGCCTTGACCTCCCTGCCGTCGAGCAGGGTATGCAGGGCGTCGTATTTCACCGTGGCGTTGGTCAGTTCCATATCGGCGATCTGTCGGTATTCGCCTTTGCCTTGTTCAATCGCCTGTTGCAGTTCGCTGCGGGCAGCCACCAGGTCCAGCTGTTGCTGGGTGGCCTGTTGCTTGAGGTCGTCGAGTTCGTTACGCGGAATGATGCCGCGCTTGAACAGGTTTTCGCTTTCGGTGAGTTTGCGCTGGGTGTTGCTGGCGGTCATTTCGGCGGTGCGCAGGCTGCGGCGGGCGCGGCCGACTTGCTGGCCGCTGTCCCAGTCCTGCATTTCCTGCACGGTGCGCCGGGCCTTGAGCTGCGCGGAGAGGGCGTCACGCAATTGCACTTCAAGGGTGGCCGGGTCCATGCGCAGCAACACCTGGCCGGCTTCCACCCGCTGGCCTTGCTCCACCAGGTTGGCCTGCACGTTGCCGTCGAACGGCGCGGTGAGGGTGATGGTGGTGTCAGGCTCGATCTTGCCCACCAGGCCGATCTGATGCACCAACGGGTCGACCTTCACCTCCAGCCATTGTTCGGCGTTGCCGGGTTGATTAGCGGCCGGGCTCTGGCGGCTGAGCAGCGTGATGCCGACACCGGCCACCAGCACAATCAACACGGCACCCAGCAGGCGCTTTTTATTAGTAGTCATTGAGGGCGATTTCCCAGCTTTCCAGCGTCATGCCCAGGGTCAAGTCGAGCTGAGTCTGGGCGTTCAAATAGGCAATCAGCGCATTGAGCCGTGAGTTCTCGGCGTTGCGCAGGTCGGTTTCGAAGCTCAATACCTGGAAGTTCGTGGAGCGCCCGGCGCTGAGTTTTTCCCGTTCGATTTCGATCTTGCGCTTGGACAGGTCCACCGCTCGCAGAGAGATTTCATACTGGCGCCAGCGGGTGCCCAGGTCGCGCACCACATCGTTGACGTCGCGCTCCAGTTGCTGGCGGGCGTCGGCGATGATGATCTCCTGGTTTTCCACATCAACCCGCGCGTGCACCTCGGCCTGGCGGGTGCTGATGTCGCCGATGGGAATCTGCACCTGCACGCCGGCGTAGCTGTCCCAGCGTCGGTTATTCGAAGAGCCGTTGTCGTTGTCGGTGGCGGCCCGAATCTGGTTGGCGCCGGCCACCAGGTCCACTTGCCAGCGGCCGGAGTCCTTGGCGATCACCAGGTTGAGGTCGGCCTGCTGGCTGCCGAGCAGGGTGGCGAGGTATTCCGGCTGCTGGTTCTGCGCCAGGATGAAGGCCTGGCGCTTGTCGATGTCCATGCGCTTGGCTTCCAGGGCCTCGGTGGCGTGGATCGGCGTCGACAGGTCAAGGGCCAGCAGGCGCAGAAGGGCCAGGCGGCTGGTGTCGAGTTGGTTCTGGGCTTCTTCCACCCCCAGTTGCTGGGTGGCGATATCGGCTTCGGTCTGCACGATCTCGAACTCGGCCATGCGCCCGGCACTGATCAGCGCCTTGTTCACTTCCAGCAAAGTGCCGGAGCGCTTGAGGGCGTCCTGGACGATGCTCAACTGTTCCTGGGCCCGCAGCAATTCGCGGTAGGTGGCGATGATGTTACTGATGGTCTGCGCCACGTTGGCCTTGAGGTTCAGGCGGTTGGCCTGCTCCGACAGGCGTGACAGGCGCAGCGGGGCGGTGGTGGCGTCCCAACCGGCGCCGCGCATCAGGGGCTGAATCACTGACAGGTCGAGGCCGTCGCTGCGGTAGCGCCCGGCGCGATCGGCGTTGTTCAGTTGTTGGGTCCAGTTCATGCTCAGGCGCGTGCCGTACTCGCCGAGCAAGGTGGCATTGGGCGCCAGGTTGGCGTTGCGGGCGCTGTCGTCGGTGCCCTTGGTGGCGCGGTAGTAGCTGTTCAGGGTCAGCTTGGGGTTGAACGTGTCTTCGGCCACCCGCAGGTCGAATTTCTGCGCCACCCGTTGCAGGTACGCGCTGCGAATCGCCGGGTTGTTGCGCAGGCCCAGGTAGACCGCGTCGCCCAGGGTCAGGGTGGTGGACTGGGCATTCAACGACACCCCGCGGTCGTAACCGCTGCGGGTGGTGCTGGGCGCCGACGGGCGAATCACCACGTCGGCGGCCACGCTGTGCAGGCTCACCAGGGCGGTCAACAACAGCAGCCGTTTATTCATCGCGCAGGGCCTCCACCGGCTGCAGCCGCGAGGCCGATACGGCCGGATAGATCCCGAAAAACAGCCCCACCAGCAACGTGCTACCGACCCCGAGCGGCAGCGCGGCAACCGCCAGGGAAAACTGCCAGCCGGACAGCCAGGCATACAGATAGGCGGCGGTCATGCCCATGAACGCGCCGCATAACGCGCCGACGGCGGTCAGAGTGACGGCCTCCAGCAGGAACAGGTTGCGAATGTCCCGCTGGCGCGCACCGAGCGCCATGCGGATCCCGATTTCCCGACGCCGCTCCGAGACGTTCATCAGCATCACGTTCATCACGCCGACACCGCCGCCCACCAGGGAAATCGCGCCCAGGGCCAGCAGCAGGTAAGCGAAGGTACGGCTTTGCCGGGTCATGCCATCAATCATTTGCTGGGGCACCTGGATGTCCACATCGTGGTCGGTGAGCTGGGTTCGCAACGCCGCCGCCACGTCCTGGGCCACGCGCTCCATGTCCTGGCCTGGGGTGGCGCGGATAATCACGTTGCCGATTTGCGGGTTGGCGTAGATGCGGCGCATGCCCGGGGCGGGGACGAACAGCGATTCGTTGGCCTGTACGGGAATCAGCATTGCCCGGGGCTGGCTGTGCAGAATGCCCACCACCAGGTACAGGTAGTCGTTGATACGTATCCGGTCGCCCAGTTGCAGCGGGTCGCCGGGAACGCTCAAGGCCTGGACGATCTGGTCACCGACGACCGCATAGGTTTCCCCCGCGTCGAAACTCGACAGGAAGCGCCCATCGCGCACCGACAGGCGCATCGCCTCCTTGAGGTCTGGCGTACTGCCGACAAAGCTTGAATTGAAGGTGCGGCCATGGAACACCACCGGCCCGCTGAACAGCGAGACCGCGCCGATATGGGCAATGCCGGGCACGCTCTGGCGCACGGCTTCCAGGTCGAGGCTGGCGGGCATCGGCGCGGTGCTGGCGCCGTTGGGCGGAAATTGCGCCACCAGGGTGTCGGTGCCCATGTCCTTGAAAATCATCGCCGCGTCTTCGGCGGCGTTGTGCCCGATATTGATCAGCGCCACCACCGACGAACTGCCGATGACGATGCCCAGCAAGGCCAGGATCGAGCGCTTGCCCAGGGTGCGCAGGCTGACAAATGCCTCATGCAGCAATTGGCTCAGGCTTTGTTCGACCCGCAGGCTCATAGGCGCTCGGCCTCTTGCACCACGCCATTGCGCACCAGGATCTTGCGGTTCAGGCGTTCGGCAATGTGCGGGTCATGGGTGACGATGATCAGCGTCACCTGCTGCTCGCGATTGAGCGCCAGCAACAGGTCCATGATCTCCTGGGCGGTGGTGCTGTCGAGGTTGCCGGTGGGTTCGTCGGCGAGGATCACCGACGGGTTGCCCACCAATGCGCGGGCGATGGCCACCCGTTGGCGCTGGCCGCCGGAAAGGTCGGCCGGGCGGTGGTGGGCGCGTTCGGCCAGGCCCACCTGGTCGAGCATGCGCATTGCCTGTTCCACCGAGTCATGGCGCGACACGCCGCGATAGCTGAGGGGCAGGGCAACATTGTCCAGGGCACTGAGGCGCGGCAGCAGGTTGAAGCTTTGAAAGACGAAACCGATCTGCTGATTGCGGATCGCCGCCAGTTGATCGGGGCTGGCGCTGAAAATGTCATGGCCGGCAAAGCGGTACTGGCCGCAGTCGGGCAGATCAAGCAGGCCGAGGATATTGAGCAGAGTACTTTTGCCGGAGCCGGATGCGCCGAGGATGCCGCAGCTGTCACCGGTTTCGATGGCCAGGCATACATCATTGAGAATCGACAGGTGCTGGCCGGCCAGCTGATAGCTTTTGCCGATGCCTTGCAGGGAAATGAAGCCTGAGTGCGCGGGGATATCTGTCATCATGACTACGCCTGCAGCCTCGACAGCGCCGTGCTTCCCCCGAAAATCCTTGTAACAAGTTCAGGAGCTGCCTGGTACACGTCACGGACTGGTTTTATTTCTTGTTTTTAAAATATTGTTTGAATACTAACCGCGTTCCAGCCGTTCCGCCAGCCATGGATATAGAGCGGTTTTACCCCTTGAAACGATTCTTCTACAGGGCATTTCAGGCGTCTGAAAAGTCCATCAGCTACCCTCAACAAGCCGGCTCTGTTGGGTTTGAATAGTATGGCGCAGTGTCACTACTTGCTTTCAGGCTGCGGCCCCGGTATAAAAAATCAAATTAATTTTTAAAACAATATTTCCGCAGTGGAACCCCACCCCCTATGGTCGCGAAGAAACTCAGCGCTCCAAACGTTACCAAGACTCGATTGCTGGATGCGACAGAGGCTCTTTTCATCAAATACGGCTATGACGCGGTTTTGTTGCGGCAGATTACCGAGAGGGCCCAGGTCAATCTCGCTGCGGTGAATTACCACTTCGGGGACAAGGACTCCCTGATGAAAACCCTGCTGATGCAGCGCCTGGAGCCGCTCAACGAGCAGCGCCTGGAACTGCTCGCCCGGTGCGAAGCCGAGTCCGACGGCCCTCTGGATTGCGACACCTTGCTCGGCGTGCTGTTCGCCCCGGCCATGGGCCTGGAGCGCAGCGACCCGGCGAGTGGGGAAGGGCGTTCATTCATCCGGTTCCTGGGCCGGGTGTACAGCGACACCTCGCCGTTTATCCAGGAATACCTCAAGGTGCATTACCAGCCGGTGTTCCAGCGCTTCTTTGAAGCGTTCGCCCTGGCCCTGCCGGACTTGCCGCGCAACGAGCTGGGGGTGCGCCTGCAGTTTGCCCTCAAGGCGATTTCCGGGGTGATGGCGGGTACCGAGCTGCGGTTGTTGATGAACTCCATGAGCCTGGGGCGCCCGGCGACCGATGCCGAAGTGATGGCCAAGCTGATCACCCTGGTGTCGGCGGCGATTCGCGTGCCCCAGCAAAGCCCGGAGGCCGAAACGGCCTTGGCGCGGGTACTCGATACCCAGCGCGCTATCCGCGAGCAAGCGGCGTCGCCGGTCAACAAAGTCGCGCGCTGAACCACCAGGGCCGGCTCGCAATGAGCCGGTTTGCTCCGGCCCCATCCATCAAATACCCTGCGAAGCCTTAACGCCCGGGCAAAAAAAACCCGCTGGGGCGGCGGGTTTTTAAGTGCAGCGTTTGTAACGGATGAGGCTTCACACTACGGCTGGGGATGTGAATAAAACGTGAAAAATATGTAAGGAAAATTGTAAGTTTGCCGGATTAATGTCGCTGCGTTTTCCCTCGGCATCGTCCAACGAAGGCTGCCATTCGTCGCCACTGTCAATTCTGACAGGTAGACGCTGGGAAGGGCTGGGTGTTTGATTTCTTCAGTCGCGTGCTCTGTCCGCACGCTGTTTAATCTGGAGAATAACCATGTCGACCAAGCCTGCCGCTCCCAGACCTACTCCTGTCACCAGGCAACCTGCCACGCCCAAGCCATCGCCTACTCGGCCGGGTGTGATGATCATCGAGGACTTGGATCCTCCCCGTGTCTCTCCAGCGCAGGCAACACCGATAGACGGTGCGGCATATGGATTGGGGGTTCGCCATTTCCCTCCTTCGGGGGTTACCGGCGAGAAATATATTACTTTTATTTTTGAACGTTGGACCGGACTCCGCGAGGGGGACGAGTATAGCGTAACGATGGGGGGGATCACGCCGCCACCGAAAACTGTCGAGGCGGAAGAGCTAGGCGAACAGCGCTTTTTCTTCGATTTCCCTTACGCCAGTTTGAACGTGGACTCTGACATCGGCTTTGCATTTATTCCCGATGTATACGGTGAGGTGGTGAGGGTCGGCTCCGGGACTCCCAGCACCTCGCCACCCCAGACCGTACTGGTCAAGGAAACCTACCCGGGCGGAAACGACGATCGGCCCTGGGAGGCTTGGCACTCCAGGTTGCACCTGACCCTGTCGGACACGATTATCGGAGCCGGACAAAGCGTTACTGCAACGATCAAGGCCTGGGACAACATGCGAGTGAATGACCTGGTGATGTTCTTTGTGGGAACGTCGCGTATTGAGATCGCACCGATCTCCCCCTCGCAGGTGGGCCTGGACCTGACGATCGTGATTGATGCGGCAATTTTCCAGGCGATTGGCAGTGGCGCCTTTGACGTGGGGTTCTTTCTATATGACGAGGTTGGCACTAGCTCGGGGCCTTTGCAGCCTTGGTGCAAGCCGGTGCGGCTAGACGTACACCTGGACGTGACGCTGCTTGACGAGCCTTTCATTATCGAGGCCGACCAAACGCTGATGGTGCTGGATGCCGATGCGCTGGGCAGAGAGCCAGCACATGCCGAGGTGAACATCCCGCGCGGCGGCCCGTTTCTGGTGGGCGATAAAATTTTGCTGACGGTTCAGGGTACGACGCCTGATGGCGTGTTCGTCAGTGACTCGCAGGATTTGACTGTCGAAAGGGTTCCTAGTTATCGCGAATTTCCCATCCGCAACGAGCTGGTCAGGTCTCTTCTGCTGAGCTCGATGGCTGTCTCCTACGTGAGACAAAGGGCTGGGGAAGATGACCTGCCATCCAGAAGGGCGACGGTCGCCGTTGTCGGTCTTCGTTACGACCTGCCCGCTCCCAGCGTCAGGGAGGCCCACGGCCCCTTCATTGAGCCGGACCTGCCACGCATTACCGTGGATATGCCCGACTACCAGCCGCCAGGCACTCGGGGAGATAACCTGGAAGTTGTCCTCCAGGGTTTCCGTGTGGATAACACCTCCGAGCGGGTGTCCTCTTCGCGGGTGGCCGGCGACCCTCCGCGCAGCCGTGAGTTCCCGACTAGCGACTACATGCGCCTGGAAGGTTTGAGAGACGCCAACGTTCACTACATCGTCAACGGTTTGATCAGTACCGGGGTAGTGGGCACCCGTGAGTCGGAACGCCGGTGGGTACAAGTCGGCCGTCCACCCCGGGATTTACCTGCGCCGGTTATTCAGGAGGCGGTTGATGGCAACGTCGACCCCAGTACCTTCGGCCTGTTCGCTACCCTTGAATTGCGTGCGCAATTCAGAGCAGGCGATATCGTGGTCATCCGCTACACCGGCTCGCTCAGTGGTGTTGTGCAGGAAGAATATCCGTTGTTCGTGCCAGCCAACCCGCTGCTCGTGGATATTCCGCGGCAGCTGTTCCTCAACAATATCGACGGCACCATCACCGTCAGTTACCTGATTGATCGTGCAGGCGTTTATCAGTATTCCGAAGAACTGGTAGTGACCGTAGGGACCGCCTTGGGCGAGTTGTTTCTGCCCGAGGTGTTGGAGGCAACCACTGGGCCTGATGAGCTTGATCCGCTGGTGGTCTGGCCGGGTGGTGCAACCGTGCGCGTACGGTATGACGAGATTAAGCCCCGCGACTACGTCGAGGTCAGATGGGAGGGACTGCCCGGCGAAGGCTCCCATTACGAGGTCAAGGATAACCAGAGTGGGGATTACATCGACTTCACGATCCCTACCGATCCGATCGGCTACAACATCCACCCCCGTGGGCGGGATATCAGGGTGTCCTTCGTGGTGACTCGGAATGGCTTCTCTACCGACTCGCCTGTGCTGACGTTGCACCTGCTGACGTTGCACAATGTGCCGGGACCGCTGATCGATAGCATTGGCGACGCCGCAGTGCTGGAAGTCCCCTTGCTTCAGGACTTCGACCAGACCCGTGTGCCAGCCTGGCCGTATGCCAAGGCCAACCAGCTTATGTGGAAACGTTATGAAGGCACTCGCAAGCCGGTCACGCCGGGCGAGCCGGGCACGCCGTATGACAACGAGATCTACCGGGCACGGCCCGTCAGTGCCGCAGAGGCCCTCAACGGGGTCGCCAGCGAAACACCCGTGCTGGCATTGCGCAACCTGGAGGAATGGTCGGCATTGACCATCAGCTTCTGGGTCACATTCGACCACAGCGGTGACATCAACAACGCGGTGCTGTTCGAGGTCAGACACCACGTGATAGAGCTGGTGAGCGCTACGTACCCCTACCCGCAAATCCAGGGTTCCATTCCCGCCGATGAGCAGGAGGTTGCCATCGACCCGATAGCGGTCGAAAACAAGTGCGTGGTGTTGGTGACTTACCCGAACATGAACCAGGGGGGCACGGACCTGATTACCCTGCACTGGATCCACGCGGACGGGACCATTGTGGAAGTCGCGACCCAGGATGGGCTGGACGGTGGCACGGTGACATTCCATGTCAGCAACGCCATCCTCGCTGCCAGTGTCAACAGCACGATTCACCTGCAGTACTCGGTGGTGTTGGGCAGGGGGGGCTCCGGCATCTCCGAAGAGCAGACGGTGAACGTGGGGACCATCCTGCCAGCCAATTTGCCCCGGGTGTTGATCAATAGTGTGGCCAATGGCGGCAGTCTTAATCCTCCGGGCCTGGCCGGCAATGCTGTCGCGGCCTCTCCAAAATGGCGCCTGAGCCTGGCGGGCCAGCGTGTATGGCTGCGCGTCACCACAAACAGCCCCGGCATTGCACCCTTGGAGTTACTGGCAAACCATTCGCTCACCTTGCCGGAAGCAACACACGGCTTGGCGAATATTCAGGTCAGTCGTGACTGGCTGCTAGGCCTGCCCAACAATGCGCGCATCACGGTGCACCTGAGTGTGACGTTTAATGGCAGTGAGGATGCGTACGATGCGGTGGAGTTCCCCACCACCGAATACACCATCAGCCTGACCAGCCCGCTGGTCCTTAGCCAGACAACGCTATATTTTTCTGGCCGTACCTATATTCTGGCCAGCTATCCCAACAATCTGCCCACCTATGATTCCTCCAACTCGGCTCGGCTTTCGGTATCAGGCGGGACAGCGCCCTATCGGTACTATTCGAGTAACACCGGGGTTGTCCACGTCGACACGACCGGGTACGTCACCGTAAGAGGGAATGGAAGCACGACGATTACAGTGTCCGATTCTTCGTCGCCCACTCAAACGCGGACTTGCGGAGTCACTGTCGGAGGCGTCTTGAAGTGTACTATTTTGGGCAACAACACCCAACAGGCTGTCGCCAGTGCAGCTCAGGGATCCAATTCATGGCTGGCCGACCTGGGTGAGTTGCAGGCCATACGGGCCGCTTATCGCAACACTTGGCCGGTGGGAAGTACCTACTATTGGTCGGGGACGTTCTCCCATAGAAATTTATTTTTTAATTACTACTACGTCTATAACTTCATCGGGCCGCAGCAGGATGTGCAAAAAGATGACGGCATCAATCGCTGGGGCGGTATCCAGTTAAGAGTTTAAGCATCGGCTTGGAAACAACGCTTCAAAGGGACAGCCCTACCTAACCGTAGACTGTCCCTTTTTTGCGATTCAAATCTTCCAATGTCCGGATGTTTTCGCCAGCCGCTGGCGCATCTCGTCGACATTCGCCGCCAGTTGCAGGGTCAATAACCGGTAACCGTCCAACGCGTTGACCACGGGCACTTCAAAGGTCTGCTCGTGGGTAGGCGTGTTGCTTGGCCGTTCCAACCGGTCGGTGGCCCCGGATTGCAACGCCCGCGCCATCCCGATCAACTGCACCCGAATCTGCCGGTGCTCGGCTTTCAACGCCACCTGCATACGCGCCAGGGCGTCCTTGTCCCGTGGGTCGGGCCGGGTGTTGCCAAGGATCTCCAGGGTGCTGATGCACATGCGCAAATGCCGCTGGATGATGTCCAGTTCGGTCATGGAAATCCGCACCTCCTTGGACACCGACGGCATCAGCGAACGCAGTTGCAGCATGGCGGCGTTAAGCCGATTGAGCAGCTTGAGGTGTTCATCATCGGTCACCGATTGGCCGCTGATGATCCGGCTATAAATCGCCGCGCAATCGCGCAAGGCGCTGGCCAGGTTGTAGCGCCAGGAATACACCGCGTACAGCGGCAACGCGAAGGAAAACGCCAGGGCCAGGACGATGCCGATCAGGATGTCGACCGTGCGCCACAACCCATCCGACAGCGGGTTGTCACCATGGCCGGCGACGATGAATACCGTGATCGCCGACAGCAACGCGATGTACCCACCCTTGCCGATGGCGTGATAGGAAAAGAACCCGCACACCACCGACATCAGCAAATAGGTCAACAGCGGTTGGCCCAGGTACGTCTCCTGCACCACCAGCAGCAAACCGACGCTGGCGCCGATCAACGTGCCATAGGCGCGCTCGACGGCTTTCTTGCCGATATTGCCGTGGTGCTGCAAACCGCCGATCACGATCAGCATCGTCACCGAGGCCCACTCACCATGGGGCAGGTTGATGCCGGTGGTCAGCAGGATGGTGGCCAGCAACCCGATGGAAACCCGTACCGCGTGGATCAATTTGGCGTGACGGTAGCGCCGATACGGGTCCAGCAACGGACGCAGCAAGCGGCGGGCGAAGAGGGGCAAGTGCAGGTTCATCAATCTGGATGTGGCCTCGTCAGTCAGGATTCACGCGGTCAACCTGTGGGAGCGGGCTTGCCCGCGATGGCGGCGTGTCAGTCACCACAGAGGTCGACTGTCGGCCCTCATCGCGGGCAAGCCCGGCTCCCACATTCTTGAGCGGCGCTAGGCTCAGAAAATATAGTCAGTGGTCAGAAAGCTCGACGTGCGCTCCTGCAGGATATCGCTGACCAGTTCCTTGTTGCTCGCCTGGAACTTGGTCGCCACCAGGGTACGGATCGAAAACACCCGCAACGCATCATGCACCGACAGCGTGCCCTCGGCCGAGTTCTTGCGCCCGTTGAACGGGAAACTGTCCGGTCCGCGCTGGCACTGGGCATTGATATTGATCCGGCCCACCTGGTTGGCGAACGCGTCCACCAGGCGCCCGACTTCCCTCGGGCTGGTGCCGAAGATACTCAGTTGCTGGCCGAAGTCCGATTCCAGCACGTAGTCGATCACCGTCTCCAGGTCGCGGTAAGGCACGATCGGCACCACCGGGCCAAACTGCTCTTCGTGGTACACACGCATCAGCGGGTTCACCGGGTACAGCACCGCCGGGTAGAAAAACGAACCACGGCGGGTGCCGCCATTTTCGTTCACCACCTTGGCGCCATGGGCCAGTGCGTCGGTCACCAGGCCGCCGAGGTAATCGACCTTGCCCTGCTCGGGCAGCGGTGTCAGCGACACGCCGTCTTCCCACGGCATGCCAGGCTTGAGGGTCGCCAGCTTGTGGTTGAATTTCTCGATAAAGCTGTCGACCACGTCTTCATGCACAAACAGGATCTTCAACGCGGTGCAACGCTGGCCGTTGAACGAGAGTGAACCGGTGACGGCTTCGTTGACCGCATTGTCCAGGTCGACCTGCGGCAGCACGATCCCGGGGTTCTTCGCATCCAGGCCCAGCGCCGCGCGTAGGCGGTGGGGTTTGGGGTGCAGCTTCTTCAAATCGCTGGCGGCCTTGTTGGTGCCGATAAACGCAAAGATATCGATCTTGCCGCTGGCCATCAGCGCACTGACGGTCTCGCGGCCGCTGCCGTAGATCACGTTGATCACGCCGGCCGGGAAGCTGTCGCGGAACGCCTCCAGCAACGGGCGAATCAGCAGCACGCCGAGCTTGGCCGGCTTGAACACCACGGTGTTGCCCATGATCAGCGCCGGGATCAGCGTGGTGAAGGTCTCGTTCAGCGGGTAGTTGTAGGGGCCCATGCACAGCGCCACGCCCAGCGGTACACGGCGGATTTGCCCGAGGGTGTCCTGTTCCAGCTCGAAGCGGCTCGAGCGGCGGTCGAGTTCCTTGAGGGCATTGATGGTGTCGGTGATGTAGTCGCAGGTGCGGTCGAACTCTTTCTGCGAGTCCTTGAGGTTCTTGCCAATCTCCCACATCAGCAGCTTGACCACCGCCTCGCGCTGTTCACGCATGCGCCGCAAAAACGCTTCGACATGCTGGATGCGGTCCACCACGCGCATGGTCGGCCACGCGCCCTGGCCACGGTCGTAAGCGGCTACGGCGGCGTCGAGGGCGGTCAAGGCGGTGTCGGCGTCCAGCAGCGGGGTACTGCCGATGATCACCGGCGTGTCACCGTCGGCGCCGCGCAACTGCACCGGGCTGCGCACTTCGGCCAAGGGGCCGTTCCACACATGCAACTGGCCGCCGACCAGGTAATCGCGTTGTTCAATGGGCGCCGCGAGCCGGAATTGCTCGGGAATCTCGGCGGCAGTGGGAAACAGCTGGGCGAGCAGGTTGTCGGTGGTCATGTCGCTACCCCTGGAATGGTTGCAAAACGTGACTAGAGATTCACCCATCAACGGCCCGTGTGGCAAGGGCTAGACGCATTAACCCGCGAACCTTGGAAAACCTTGAGCACAACCGTGAGCCCGCCGGGTAAACTGCGCGGCTTTCTTGAAGGAGTTCACATGAGTCAGTACCAGCCGGGCATTCTTGCCGCACCGGTGCCGTTGCAGGCACGCCATCTGTTTTTTGCCATTGCGTCCCTGGACGCTGTACCTGCCGCACTGGATGCGCTGGTGCAGTTGGTGGACGCCAATGCGGTGGTCGGTTTTGGTGAACCGCTGGTCAATGCCCTTGGCGCCCGGATTGACGGGTTGCGAGCGTTTCCTCATGTGAGCGGGCCGGGGGCGGAGAATCCGTCGACCCAGCAGGCGCTGTGGGTCTGGTTGCACGGTGTGGATCGTGGTGAGCTGCTGTTGCGCAGCCGGGCGTTCGAGAAGGCCCTGGCGCCGGGGTTTGGTCTGGTGCAGATGACCGAGGGGTTTCGCTACAAGACCGGGTTTGACCTGACCGACTATGAGGATGGCACTGAGAATCCGCATGATGAGGCGGCGGTGGATGCGGCGGTGGCGCAGGGTGGTGCGAGCTTTGCGGCGATCCAGCAGTGGCAGCATGACCTGGATGGGTTTGCGGCGTTGCCGGCTCTGGAGCGGGACCACATTATTGGTCGGCGCCATGGCGATAACGAGGAGTTGGAGGATGCGCCGGAGTCGGCGCACACCAAGCGTACGGCCCAGGAGAGTTTTACCCCGGAGGCGTTTGTGGTGCGGCGGTCGATGCCGTGGGCCGAGAATGGTCAGGCGGGGTTGATGTTCCTGGCGTTTGGGCATTCGTTTGATGCGTTTGAAGCGCAACTGCGGCGGATGAGTGGGCTTGAGGATGGGATTGTTGATGGGTTGTATCGCATTAGCAAGCCGTTGACTGGGGGGTATTACTGGTGTCCGCCGGTGCGTGATGGGCGGGTGGATTTGAGCTTGGTGCTCTGAGGTTTTTGTTCTGGGTGCATATCCGTTATTTAGGTAACGGCCACT
>NZ_JAIWYM010000068.1:0-2432 GCF_020515595.1 Pseudomonas sp. MWU16-30323 | reverse complement strand
TGGGCATTTGGTGGATGCCAGGAGGAAAAGGCGCGGGGAGGGGTTTGAGCTGCGAACCGATGACTGGGGTGCTATTCGGGCGGGCAAGGGGTTGTTTATCAGTGCCGACAAGCAGGTCAAGGCCGGCGGTGAGCAGCTTGATATGGAAGCCGCCATTACGCAGTTGGAAAGCGCGCTATCACTGGCGCGCTCCCTGGCCGATGCGGCTCGTAATGCACGAGCTTTGTCCGGTGATATCGATAGCCAACGATGACTGGTTCAGGCGCTCAGCGAGTTGGGGCAATCGGGCGTATTGCTGCATGCCCCCGCAGGCGTCGGTGTGGTCAGCCCCAAAGCGGTATGCCTGTCATCCGGGGGCGAAAGCGTGGGCATCATGGCGGCGCACAACGCCGACATCAGCGCTGGGCACAACATCACTGCCGCTGCCGAGGGGGGGATCAGCGTACTTGCGCAACATGCAGACATGCAGTTCAAGGCCGCCGTGGGCAAGATTGAGCTGCATGCCCAGGCCAGCAATCTGCATGCGATGGCGAAGACCGATATCAAGATCGAAAGCGTGGAAGGCCGTGTAGAAATCAGCGCTCCACAAGAGCTGGTGTTCACCTGCGGTGGCGCCTATATCCGCCTGAAGGATGGCGAAATTGAGCTGGGTGCGCCCGGCAACATTTACCTCAAGGCTGCCCATGTTCAAAAGTTTGGAGGCACCAGCCTTGATACGCCGGTATCACCGTTGCCGGCAGGTTATTCCGGTAGCTACACCTTGGAGGATGAAGCCCAGGTACCCATGCCGTTCACCCGTTATCGAATCACTACTCGGCAGGGGGAGGTGTTCAAGGGGGTGACCGATAAGGCCGGCAAAGCCATGCCGATCCATACGCTGGTGCCGAGTGCGTTGAACGTTGAGTTCCCGGCATCCGAGAAGTGGATCAGCTTTTGCGCGCCGGTTGAATTGAATCATCAAGGCATCAAATGCACGGCGACCATGGACGATGGCGCCGCCTTGCAAGGCGAGTTCGATTATCAAAACAAGGCGAGCTTTTATTCTTTTGCAGGTAATACCTGCGTCAAGTTTGAAGTGGCTGAACTTGCGCCGCAAGAAACCGGCATCAGCGGTGCCGAAGAAATACTGAAAAAGCTTATGGAGTAACCACGATGGATGCCTTTTATCGAAACTACTTGGCTCGAGAAAATCACTCGGTTGATGCTGAGGTTTTGGAACGTGCGCTAGAGAGCTTTGAGGGCGTTGCTGTTAAGTTTTCAGCGGATTTTATCGATGATGCGAAGCAGCGTGATAATTACAATCGCAACGTTAAGAGGGTCAAGGCTGAAGTCTTGAAGCAGGTAGAAAGTGGGAGTATTTCAGCAAAGGCAGGTGCTGAGTTTTGCTATGAGATGCGGAATAAAATCATGGCGGAAACGCGAGCCAAAACGTCGGTGGCGGGCCGTGCAGTTGCCGAGAAAAAGAAAATAATTTCTCCTGCTCTGGAAAAGTTGCTGGATGAAAAGTCAGCCAGGCAGTTTGGACAAAAGTTTAGTGAGTTGAGCCATCGGCAACAAAGCACTATTCATTACGAGATCATTGAGTCGTCCGCCAGACCCAGCGCGAAGTTTAATGTAAGAAACCAGGCGTTAAGCACGTTAGGCAAAGTGCTGATCGTGGTGACTGTTGCTTATGTTGTCTACGACGTTGTCAATGCGCAAAACAAAGCGAAAGAAGGGATAAAACAAGGCGCTGTAATGGCTGGCGGGCTGTCGGGCACGATTTTAGCCGGCTCTGCCGCTTCTTTGGTGTGTGGCCCGGGAGCTCCTGTGTGTGCAGTTGCACTATTGATTGCGGGTGGGGCCGCGGCCGGGTGGGTTGCATCAGAAGTTGTCGAGTTTTTTGATGACGAACTTGAGGAGTTTACTCGTTGGCGGGTGAGGTAGTACGTCAACTGACGTAGGCGAACGATGGAGGTGTTCATGACGTTTATTTTGTTGAAGTTGTTCTTTTCGTTGTTTGGGCCTCTGATGCTCGGATTAGCGGGGGCAGCGGTGAATGGTTATATCGCATGCCGTGATTTGGAGGTGGTGTTAAAGGTGTTTAAAAAAAGCTCCATTGTGACGTCCTATGCTGGCGTATGGGCGGGTGGTTCTTTTTTTTCACGCAGCGTTTTATCTATGGTAGTGGCCGGAAGTGTCATTTGGCCGGGCAAGCATATCCGCAATGGTTCGCTTGATGCTCAGGAGCTTGCTTGTTTGCCTGGACCTATCAAGTTGCGAATGAAGTGGTCGGTTGGACTGGTGATGGGAGGAGTTGGATGGTTGTTTTTTGTTTTTCTTGTTTTGAAGTTTTCCACCTGAATTGGAAAACAAGGCACCGCATCATGGATTACGGGTTTAACCCACTATTAGCTAGAGATACTCAGGGGCTTGTATGAGTGACGACTTTT
>NZ_JAIWYM010000067.1:0-3113 GCF_020515595.1 Pseudomonas sp. MWU16-30323 | reverse complement strand
GGGTACTGAGTCGTGACCAGTTGGTCTCGCTTCAGCAAATTGGGTATGTGATAGCTTTCGGTGTTTTGTGAGATTCGAACTTTCGGTTCGTTTCGTCTTCACACACCGCAATCTGGTGCTCTTTCGCTTTTCAGCTCGAAGCATACAAATTGCTTGGGTGTTATATGGTCAAGCCTCACGGGCAATTAGTATTGGTTAGCTCAACGCCTCACAGCGCTTACACACCCAACCTATCAACGTCGTAGTCTTCGACGGCCCTTCAGGGAACTCAAGGTTCCAGTGAGATCTCATCTTGAGGCTAGTTTCCCGCTTAGATGCTTTCAGCGGTTATCTATTCCGAACATAGCTACCCGGCAATGCCACTGGCGTGACAACCGGAACACCAGAGGTTCGTCCACTCCGGTCCTCTCGTACTAGGAGCAGCCCCTCTCAAATCTCAAACGTCCACGGCAGATAGGGACCGAACTGTCTCACGACGTTCTAAACCCAGCTCGCGTACCACTTTAAATGGCGAACAGCCATACCCTTGGGACCGGCTTCAGCCCCAGGATGTGATGAGCCGACATCGAGGTGCCAAACACCGCCGTCGATATGAACTCTTGGGCGGTATCAGCCTGTTATCCCCGGAGTACCTTTTATCCGTTGAGCGATGGCCCTTCCATACAGAACCACCGGATCACTAAGACCTACTTTCGTACCTGCTCGACGTGTCTGTCTCGCAGTCAAGCGCGCTTTTGCCTTTATACTCTACGACCGATTTCCGACCGGTCTGAGCGCACCTTCGTACTCCTCCGTTACTCTTTAGGAGGAGACCGCCCCAGTCAAACTACCCACCATACACTGTCCTCGATCCGGATAACGGACCTGAGTTAGAACCTCAAAGTTGCCAGGGTGGTATTTCAAGGTTGGCTCCACGCGAACTGGCGTCCACGCTTCAAAGCCTCCCACCTATCCTACACAAGCAAATTCAAAGTCCAGTGCAAAGCTATAGTAAAGGTTCACGGGGTCTTTCCGTCTAGCCGCGGATACACTGCATCTTCACAGCGATTTCAATTTCACTGAGTCTCGGGTGGAGACAGCGCCGCCATCGTTACGCCATTCGTGCAGGTCGGAACTTACCCGACAAGGAATTTCGCTACCTTAGGACCGTTATAGTTACGGCCGCCGTTTACCGGGGCTTCGATCAAGAGCTTCGCGTTAGCTAACCCCATCAATTAACCTTCCGGCACCGGGCAGGCGTCACACCCTATACGTCCACTTTCGTGTTTGCAGAGTGCTGTGTTTTTAATAAACAGTCGCAGCGGCCTGGTATCTTCGACCGGCATGAGCTTACGGAGCAAGTCCTTCACTCTCACCGGCGCACCTTCTCCCGAAGTTACGGTGCCATTTTGCCTAGTTCCTTCACCCGAGTTCTCTCAAGCGCCTTGGTATTCTCTACCCAACCACCTGTGTCGGTTTGGGGTACGGTTCCTGGTTACCTGAAGCTTAGAAGCTTTTCTTGGAAGCATGGCATCAACCACTTCGTCATCTAAAAGATAACTCGTCATCAGCTCTCGGCCTTAGAATCCCGGATTTACCTAAGATTCCAGCCTACCACCTTAAACTTGGACAACCAACGCCAAGCTGGCCTAGCCTTCTCCGTCCCTCCATCGCAATAACCAGAAGTACAGGAATATTAACCTGTTTTCCATCGACTACGCTTTTCAGCCTCGCCTTAGGGACCGACTAACCCTGCGTCGATTAACGTTGCGCAGGAAACCTTGGTCTTTCGGCGTGGGTGTTTTTCACACCCATTATCGTTACTCATGTCAGCATTCGCACTTCTGATACCTCCAGCAAGCTTCTCAACTCACCTTCACAGGCTTACAGAACGCTCCTCTACCGCATCACCCGAAGGTGATACCCGTAGCTTCGGTGTATGGTTTGAGCCCCGTTACATCTTCCGCGCAGGCCGACTCGACTAGTGAGCTATTACGCTTTCTTTAAAGGGTGGCTGCTTCTAAGCCAACCTCCTAGCTGTCTAAGCCTTCCCACATCGTTTCCCACTTAACCATAACTTTGGGACCTTAGCTGACGGTCTGGGTTGTTTCCCTTTTCACGACGGACGTTAGCACCCGCCGTGTGTCTCCCATGCTCGGCACTTGTAGGTATTCGGAGTTTGCATCGGTTTGGTAAGTCGGGATGACCCCCTAGCCGAAACAGTGCTCTACCCCCTACAGTGATACATGAGGCGCTACCTAAATAGCTTTCGAGGAGAACCAGCTATCTCCGAGCTTGATTAGCCTTTCACTCCGATCCACAGGTCATCCGCTAACTTTTCAACGGTAGTCGGTTCGGTCCTCCAGTTAGTGTTACCCAACCTTCAACCTGCCCATGGATAGATCGCCCGGTTTCGGGTCTATTCCCAGCGACTAGACGCCCTATTAAGACTCGCTTTCGCTACGCCTCCCCTATTCGGTTAAGCTCGCCACTGAAAATAAGTCGCTGACCCATTATACAAAAGGTACGCAGTCACAGAACAAAGTCTGCTCCCACTGCTTGTACGCATACGGTTTCAGGATCTATTTCACTCCCCTCTCCGGGGTTCTTTTCGCCTTTCCCTCACGGTACTAGTTCACTATCGGTCAGTCAGTAGTATTTAGCCTTGGAGGATGGTCCCCCCATATTCAGACAAAGTTTCTCGTGCTCCGTCCTACTCGATTTCATGACTAAGAGATTTTCGCGTACAGGGCTATCACCCACTATGGCCGCACTTTCCAGAGCGTTCCGCTAATCTCAAAGCCACTTAAGGGCTAGTCCCCGTTCGCTCGCCACTACTAAGGGAATCTCGGTTGATTTCTTTTCCTCAGGGTACTTAGATGTTTCAGTTCCCCTGGTTCGCTCCATACACCTATGTATTCAGTGTAAGGTAACCATCTTATGATGGCTGGGTTCCCCCATTCAGACATCTCCGGATCAAAGTCTGTTTGCCGACTCCCCGAAGCTTTTCGCAGGCTACCACGTCTTTCATCGCCTCTGACTGCCAAGGCATCCACCGTATGCGCTTCTTCACTTGACCATATAACCCCAAGCAATCTGGTTATACTGTGAAGACGACATTCGCCGAAAATTCG
>NZ_JAIWYM010000066.1:0-3444 GCF_020515595.1 Pseudomonas sp. MWU16-30323 | reverse complement strand
GTCGGGGTCGCGAGTTCGAGTCTCGTTTCCCGCTCCATATTTAACGAAAACGCCGATCAGCAATGATCGGCGTTTTTGTTCGTGGTTTTTTTATGGGAGGGGGTGCAAAGCTACTTTCAGACCGGCTCCAATCCTGTCCAAAGCCAGACGACGGCCTCACCCTCCACGGTTGGCATTGGAGCCCCATACTCCAGAATTTGCTTGCTCTCTGGCTTGTATTCGCAGACCCAGGCACCCGGATATGGACAGGGTTGGCCACTGTTCGCGCGCATGCCGCTGACCGTCCAGTGCCAGCGAACGACGCGCCCTTCATGGGCAGGCAGTCGCTCGTTCAGCTGGATATCGCACGAGGCGAATCGGTCGGTTTCAACTTCCCAGCGGCCTGCGCGAGGTGCCGGATCATGGGTGTTGGCATAGCGGGCAGGCTCTGGAGGTGTTTGATCCGGGTCACGTTGCCATATCACCCAACCATCTGCGGACTCTCCTTCGAGGTTCGGCATCAGTTCGCCCTGTTTGAAAGCTCGCCGGGTTTGCGCCTGTCCCGGAACCCGCCACCACCCGGCCTGAATACAGGCAGTACCCGCTACGCTGCAAAGAGGCATTGGTGTAGAGGTTTGGCCAGAGGGCATGGGCGGTGGGGCGGTGAAGCGCATTGCTGGTGTCGGCCAATCGCTGTCGGCGTCAAAGCGCGCCATCCAACGCCGACTGTCAGGGTCAGTGAAGCGCTCGTTGGGGTCGCCGTCCCATTGGCCGAAGCCCAGCAATCCCAAATTGTCGTAGCGGATAGGCTTGAGCAGTTTGTTCAAGAGCATGGGCAGTTCGGGCACGCCTTGTTCGACGGGGTACAACTCCGGCTGTTCGCCCAGTTCGATCCATTGGCCACTTTGTAATTCGGTGATGCTGATGCGTGGGTGAGACAGTGCCGTACGTACCTGTTCGCGGGTCAGGTCGAGCTTTTCCCGCCAGTGGTCGGCGAGCAGGAAGGCCCAGGTGGGAGGGCGGATGCCGTTGAGTAACTCGTCTCGCATCGCGAACTCGTAGTCGATATCGAGTCCATAGAACGCCGGAGTCAACGCTCTTTCCCACGTTGTAACCTCCGCACGCGTGCCGTATTCCATCGGATTGGCCATGGCGAAACCGCTGTAGACCTGATGGGCCTTGAGCAGGTCAATGGTCTTGAGGACAAATGCGCGCCAGGCATCGCGGTTATCCAGCCACCATTGCCAGCGGTAATAAAATACGATTGAGGAATATTCTGTTCTGCTTCCGTCAAGCCGATACCAACTGAGCCAGAAGTCGCCCGATGTCGTTGGTGAGCTTGCATGGTTTGTTTCGTCGGAAAACCAGAACACGAAGTGCTCGTGTGGATGGGCATCCATGGCCTGCCTGCGAAGATCAGGCTCCTCCTCAGGGTAGGGATGCGGGCGATCCGTGTCTTCGTGCATGGTCATGGTGTAAGGGTAACCAAGCATTTTCTCGAAGGCTTCGTGGATATCTACCATCAGCAGGGCGACATCGCGATGAGTGCCAGGGGTGGACGGAAAATAGAAGCTGATGAAGGGGCTGACGCTGTGGCGGGCGACCTCGTCAGTGCCCCAGTCAGTGTTGGGCCACTCCTTGAGCCCTGCAATAAACTCATCCCGTTCTTCTTCATCAAACAATCTATGAGTAGTGCTCACGCCTACCTCCTGTTTTTATTGCCTTTAGGTGTGGAACCGCTCTTTTCATCCGCTTCAAAACCAGTGCAATCCTCCGGCACCCGCAACAGCGCAACTTTCTCTCTGCCGATTTTGTCTGGATTGACGCCTGTTACGGGTTTCATCAGGTTCGCGTAATCGGATATTTGCTTTTTTACCACCCAATCTCCCGGGAACTTGATCTCCACCGCCGCAAACACATTGTCGGTTTCAAACGGTTCCTGTCGGTATTCAACAACGACCAGGTCGGGTGCCAGCAATCCCTTCGGGCGTGGCCAGAATGGCTGGATATCGCTGCCGAATCGTCTGGGGCGCGTTGCAGGGGTGCCAAGCAATGCCTTCTTGCTGGTGGCGTTGTAGTTCGGTTCTGATTTGAGTGGGCTACGCCACTCCAGCGCCTCGTCTACGGCCTCAAAGAACAACGAGGCGGTAAATTGTTTTAGTGCGACTTCAATCGTGGTTTTCACGATGTCGCCGGCAATTTTCTTGCTGATGCGCCGTGGCACTTTGATCGGCATCTGCAGCGCAACCGCGCAGACTTGGCTGATCGCCGGACGAAAAGGCACCTTGCGCTCGATGTACTCCTTGAATTCGATGTTCTCTTGACCTCTGCGAGAGACGGTACTGTTGCCGCCGCGATCTACGACGGCAAAGGTCGAGCTCTTGACCTCGATTTCCCGCGTCATTGCTTCAATGGTGGCGCGAAGCGTGTCCTTGATTTGTTTCCTGCGCTCGGCAATCTCCACGGCAAGCTGGGCCAGATCGGCGGCGGTTTTAGCGTTTTCAAAAGCCTGATTCGTACGGTAGGCCCGGTAGGCGCCATCAATAATGCGAGCGATAACAGGGGCGAGAGGGCCGGGCATCAGTCGAGATCTCCGCTGTGCTGATCGAGAAAGCCATCAGGAAAAATAGCCTTGGCCTCGACGGGTGAGGCTTGATCATCGAGGGCCATTAGATAGGGCTGCCAGGTTTCGATGATTCGCTGATCACCGCGCATGATTGCCTTATGGGCCTGCACGGACCTGGATGAGTCGGTAGCCGTCCATTCAGTTCCGCCCAAGGGGCAGGTCAGTCCTTCGGTGAGGAGAGTAGCGCCATCAGTAATGCGATATTGATAGCCTGCGAAGGCGCGCTGATCGCTCTTCAGAAGGGTGTAACGCCCCAGGAATGCCCCGGGCGGTTCGGGAGACGATTGCGGGCTACCCAGCGGATTGCCCGTACCGTATGGCTCGGTGGTGACGGGGCCTTTGATTTTGATCGTCAGCCCGTCAAGGGTAATGCCATCGTGGTCAATCGTGATGCTGCCACCTGGGGCCTTCAGCACAATGCGCTGGCTCGATGTGATATCGAACACCGGCGTTTTTTGCTCAATGCGTTGCCCGGCGGACAGGCGGTAGCGGTTGCGGACTGATTGCTCTGAACTGCCGCCTATCTGGATGTCATGGTCAGCGGCAATCTTGTCATGTCGGTTGTTGGCAATCTCTTCAACCCGGTCACCGCCGATATGGGTGTGATGATTACGCCCCGTCGTCTGAGTTCGATCACGTCCGATCTCCAGATGCTGGTCTTGAACAACCGCAATGCGCTCATCGTTGCCCACTCGTTCGCTGCGGTTATGGCCGATTTCAACCTGCTCGTCGTGTTCGACTTTTTCACTGCGATCATTGCCCACGAATATCGTGTTGTTGTGCTTGATATGAACGTTCTTGTCTTTCTCGGCATGGATAAACACTTCCTCCTGCCCCAA
>NZ_JAIWYM010000065.1:0-6918 GCF_020515595.1 Pseudomonas sp. MWU16-30323 | reverse complement strand
ACCACGCTGGCCGAAGCGAGGTGCCGAGTGGTGGGGCAAAAGCGGAACCGATACAAGCCATCACCTAAATAACGGATATCCCCCCAATCCGCGCCCGCGCCCGCAGCGCCTCCCCAGGCAACCCCAAAGCCTCATACACCACCACCAAAGCCCGATTCGTCGGCACATCCAGCCCGTCATACCGCCGGCGCAATTCCAGCGTCTGCTGCGCCCCAAGCCAATCCCCAACCCGCAACCGTGCATCCAGCTCCACCTGCGCAAACAAATCCCGCTGCGCATGACTCCCGCCAATCTCATTCAGCCGCGGCAACGCTATCCCCAGCTGTTCCAACGCCCGCCGGGCATCCCCCCGGGCATGCGCCAACAACCCCTCAGCCAACGGCAACGTCACTTCCCCCCAAACCGGCCGCGCTTCCACACTGTGCCTGCGCAAAGCCGCCAACAACTGATCCGCCTCAGGCTTGCCCGCCCGGGCCAACCCATACAAATACTGCACACTCAAAAACGGCTGTACCGCATCCCCAACCCGACGCTGCAGGTAGGGCGCCAACGCCTGCCACCGCTCACCCACATCAATCCCGGCCAGCTCCAGCCGCGCCAGCAATGACACCGCGCCCACCTGATCCTGGGAGTACTCCGGCAAGATCCCCCACACATGCCGGTCATAAATCTCCAGCACCCGCTGATCCTCCCCGCGCCCCAGATAAAACAACGCGAGATGCCACCAGTTATGGGTGTACATGAACGAGTTAAGCCCGTCCCAGTGCTGCTTCACGCTCTCCAGAAACCCGATGCCTTCCTCGATACGCCCCTGGGTCAGCATCACATGGGCCAATGCGTGATGGGCCCATGGCTCGGACGCCTGCAACCGCAACGCCTCAAGCGCACTGGCCTTGGCTTCCTCCAGCAAATGACACTGCTCATACGCAAACGCCAGTAGCCCGTGACTGTGGGCGATATCCGGCGCGCCGGCGGTGGCCTTCAACCCGATCCGCAGCAGCGCCGGCCAGTTGCCCCGGTTGAATTCCAGGTACTGGTTGAGCTTGGCCGCAAGCAGGTCCCGCGGATAAAGATCCAGCAGATGCTCGCTGAGGCGCAGCACTTCATCCAGCTCGTCGTTGATCCAGGCTTGCAGCACTTGCAGATACACGAGCGCCCGGGGATGCCGGGAGTTCACCGCCGCCGCCCGCTGGCGGTACTTCTCGGCCAGCACAGGGCCCTCGGGCGACTCGATAAACATCAGCAGCAGGCCGGCAAATCCGTTGGCCAATGCTGAGTCGGGGTCGGCATCGGCGACCGCGAGGATGCCCTCGGCACGGGGCTGATAGCCGAGAAAACCGCCGACGAAATCATCCAGGCCCTGACGGGTGGCGGGGTTGAGGGTGTCGATGGGGTTGCCCAGGTAATCCAGTGACATGCGCTTCAAACTCATGGGTTCAGATAGCGGTTAGACGGGCAAACCTTGTGCCAGTGATGGGGCCCTCAAACTTCAAACCTTACCGTAGCAGCTGCCGAGCCTTGTCGAGGCTGCGTTGGCGGCATACCTGACACACCGCAGACGCAGCCTCGCCAAGGCTCGGCAGCTGCTACGCACAACCATTCCTCAAGAGGGCGGGCTGTTGCTTTTTCCACACTCGTCCCGGCCACTGTGGTTTTTTCATCACTGCCAAGGTCTACGACGCCCGCAAACGCGGCCCGTCGCCCCATGGCACAGCCCTTGCTAAATCCCTGACAAAACCTTAGCCAAGGAGTCTCCATGCGCCCTTTATCTTTTCGCCGTGTCCTTTCATACCTGGGACTTGGCGCCGTGCTGCTGGCCGGCACCGCTCAGGCGCAACCCCATGACGGCGGGGTGCTGAACCTGGTGGCCCAACCCGAACCGCCGTCGCTGATGCACGGCGTGGTCAGCCACGTGTCCACCCAGTACGTCAGCGGCAAGATCCTCCAGGGCCTGCTGACCTTCGACACCGACCTGAAACCCAAACCGGTATTGGCCAAGGCCTGGACCGTTTCCCCCGATGGCCTGACCTACACCTTCGATTTGCAGGACAACGTGCGCTGGCATGACGGCCACGCGTTCACCGCCGATGACGTGGTGTTCAGCTTCCAGACCTTCTACCCCGAAGTGGACAAGCGCCTGGGCGGGGTCTTCACCGAGTACGTCGACAGCATCACCGCCAAGGACCCGCTGCAGGTGGTGTTCCAGCTCAAGAAACCCTTCGCGCCGTTGCTCTCGGCCCTGGGCAGCGGGCTGCGGCCTGTGGTGCCCAAGCACCTCTACGAGAACACTGACTTTCGTAACAACCCCTATAACCTCAAGCCTGTCGGCACCGGCCCGTTTGTGTTTGTGGAGTGGAAACGCGGCGCCTATATCAAGCTGGCAAAGAACCCCGACTACTGGAAAAAGGGCCTGCCACACCTGGATGCGATCATCTTCCACGTGATCCCGGACGGCTCGTCCCGCGCTGCGGCGTTCGAGCGCAACGACGTGCAGGTGCTGCGCAGCGGTGATGCCGACTATTCCGACCTCAAGCGCCTGACCGCCTTGCCGGACGTGCAGTCGTCGGAAAAAGGCTGGGAGCTGTATTCCGGCCTGGCCTTCCTGCAGATCAATACCCGCAAGCCGCCGCTGAACAACCCCAAGGTGCGCCAGGCGATCCTGTATGCGCTGAACCGCCAGTTCATCGTCGACAACATCTTCTTCGGTTCGGGCAAGGTTGCCCCCGGCCAGTTCGTGTCCACCTCGCCGTACCACGACCCGCAATTGCCGCAGTACACCTATGACGTGAAAAAAGCCAAGACGCTGATTGCCGAGTCCGGCGTGGACGTGGGCGCCGTGCGGATTCGCCTGCTCAACGGCGAGAAGGGCGGTGCCTGGGAGCGCCTGGCCGAATACACCAAGCAAGCCCTGCAGCCGCTGGGCTTCAAGGTACAAGTGGTGACGTCCGACGCCGCCACCTGGTTCCAGCGCGTCAGCGACTGGGACTTCGACCTGACCTACAACTTCATCTTCCAGATCGGCGACCCGTACCTGACCAACGCCTACCTGTACCGCTCCGACTACATCCTCAAGACTTCGCCATTTGCCAACGTCAGCGGCTACAACAGCCCCGAGGCCGATGCCCTGTGGACCCAGGTCGCCAACACCCCGGAAGGCCCGGAACGCACCAGGCTCTATAGCCAGTTGGAAAACGTGCTGAACACCGACCTGCCGATCGCGCCGATCTTCGAAATGCGCTACCCGACACTGTTCCACAAAGAGGTGAAGAACCTGCTGCAAACCGCCACCAGCCTTAACGAAGACTACGAAAGCGTCTACCTCGACGCGCCTGCACCATGAACGGGTTGCTGTATTTCAGCGGTCGCCTGCTCAAGGCACTGTTGATGATTGTGGCGGTGCTGGTGCTGGGCTTTTTACTGATCCGCCTGGCGCCGGGTGACCCGGCGCTGCTGTTGGCCGGCGAGGCGGGGGTGGACGATGTGCAGTTCATCGAACACCTGCGCCAGACCATGGGCCTGGACAAGCCGTTGCTCCAGCAGTTGCTGATCTACCTGGGCAATATCGCCCATCTGGACCTGGGTTATTCCTACCGCAACCAGACCTCGGTGTGGTCGCTGATTGCCGAGCGCTTGCCGGCAACACTGGCCCTGATGGGCTCGGCATTTTTGCTCTCGTCGGTGCTTGGCGTCACCCTGGGGACGTTGGCCGCCCGGGCCCGACAGAAGCATCACTGGCTGGATGGCGTGATCTCCCACGGCGCATTGCTGCTGTATGCGATGCCGCCATTCTGGCTGGCGATGCTGCTGATCCTGTTGTTCTCCGTCAGCCTCGATTGGTTGCCGGCGTTTGGCATGGAAACGGTGGCACAGGACTTTTCCCTGCTCGACCGGCTCAAGCACCTGCTGCTGCCGTGCGTGTCGTTGAGCGTGCTGTTCCTCGCCTTGTATATCCACCTGACCCGCGCCGCCGTGCTCGACGCCCTTGGCCAGGAATACGTGCGCACCGCCCACGCCAAGGGCCTGCACCCGCGGCGGATTTTGTACGTGCATGTGTTGCGCAATGCGCTGTTGCCGGTGGTGACCTTTGCCGGTTTGCAACTGGGCCAGTTGGCCAGCGGCGCGTTGCTGGTGGAGGTGGTGTATTCCTGGCCGGGGATTGGTCGCTTGATGTACGACTCGCTGGCCCAGCGTGACTACGGCGTGTTGATGGGCGGTTTCCTGGTGATCTCGATTCTGGTGGTGGGCTTTAACGTGTTGACCGATGTGATCTGTCGTTTTCTCGACCCGCGTATCGGTGCAGGAGTGCAAGGCTGATGCTGGTTTTCCGACGTTTTGTGCGCCAGCCTGCGGCGTTGATCGGTGCGCTGTTTTTGCTGCTGCTGACGCTGTTGGCGATCGCCGCCCCCTGGCTGACCAGCAGCTCGCCATGGGAGATGAACAGCCAGCCGATGCTCGCGCCATTCCACGACCCGGCCCATTGGCTGGGCAGTGACCTGCTCGGTCGCGACCTCGCCAGTGGCCTGCTGTACGGCGCGCGGGTGTCCCTGGCCGTGGGGGCGCTGGCCAGCCTGGCGACCCTGGTGGTGGGCCTGCTGGTCGGCGCGGTCGCCGGCTATTTCGGTGGCTGGCTCGACGGTGTGCTGATGCGCATTGCCGAGTTCTTCCAGATCATTCCGCAACTGGTACTGGCGGTGATCCTGGTGGCGATCCTTGAGCCGTCCCTGTTCTCCATCGTGCTGGCCATCGCACTCGTAGCGTGGCCGGCGGTGGCGCGGTTGGTGCGCAGTGAGTTCCTGACCCTGCGCCAGCGCGAATTCGTGCAGGCCGCGCGGGTGCTGGGGCAGTCGCCGCTGGGGATCATCGCCCAGCAGATCCTGCCCAACGCCCTGGCGCCGCTGCTGGTGACCATGACCTTTGTCATGGCCACGGCGATCCTCACCGAAGCGGCCCTGGCGTTTCTCGGCTTGAGCGACCCGGAAGCCATGAGCTGGGGCTACATGATCAATGCCTCCCGTGGCTTGCTGCGGGACGCCTGGTGGATGAGCTTTCTGCCGGGGTTGGCGATTGTGCTGTGCGTGCTGGCGGTCAATCGAGTCGGTGAAGGTTTGCGTGTGGCCTTTGAGCCCGGGAGGTCGCTATGACGTTGTTGAGTGTTGAACATTTGCGTATCGCCTTGCCGGCCGGTGCGGATCGCAGCCATGCGCTGTATGACCTGTCGCTGCAACTGAGCAGTGGCGAATGCTTGTGTGTGGTGGGTGAATCCGGTTCCGGGAAGTCAATGCTGGCCAAGGCTTTGCTGCGCCAGTTGCCGGAGCCGCTGAAGGTGGAAAGCGGGCGCCTGGTGTTTCGCGACGAAGACCTGGCCGACCGCAGCGAAGAGGCCATGCGCCAACTGCGCGGGCGGGATATCAGCATGGTGTTCCAGGAGCCCATGAGCGCCCTCAACCCACTGTTGCGGGTGGGCCAACAGATCGATGAAACCCTGCGCGCCCATGGCGTGGCGGCGGCACGGGTGCGGCGTCAGCGAGTGGTGGATTTGCTCGGTTATGTCGGCTTGCCCGACCCTGAGCGCTTGCGACTGGCGTATCCGTTTGAACTGTCTGGCGGGCAGCGTCAGCGGGTGGTGATCGCCATGGCCCTGGCGTTTGATCCGGCGCTGTTGATTGCCGATGAGCCGACCTCGGCGCTGGACGTGACCACCCAGGCGCAGATTCTCGACCTGCTGCGCAAGATCCAGCAGGACAAGGGCATGGCACTGTTGTTTATCACCCACGACTTTGCCGTGGTCGAGGCGATTGCCGACCGGGTGCTGGTGCTGGAAAAGGGCCGGGTGGTGGAGCAGGGCACGGCCCCGGCGGTGTTGCGTGTGCCCCGGGAAGATTACACCCGGCAGTTGTTGGCGGCGGTGTCGGCGCAACCGCTGGTGCCACGTACGCAGGTGGCTGGCCCTATGGTGCTGAAGGCCGAAGCGCTGGGCAAGGTGTTCCGCAGCCGCAGCGGTTGGTGGGGGCGGCGTACGACTCAGGCGTTGGATGCGGTTCAGCTGCAGTTGCGTGAAGGCGAGACGTTGGGGATTGTGGGGGAGTCGGGGTCGGGCAAGTCGACCCTGGGTCGGTGCCTGGTGCGTTTGCTGCGTGCTGACAGCGGGCGGATTGAGTGGTTGGGGCGGGAGGTCGCGGGGTTGTCTGAAGGGCGGCTGCGAGCGTTGCGCAGTGATGTGCAGATGATTTTCCAGGATCCGTTTGCGTCGCTCAATCCGCGGCAGACGGTGGGGCAGATTGTTATGACTGGGCCTTTGGTGCAGGGGGTTTCCAAGGCGGATGCCGAGCGGCGGGCCCGTGAGTTGCTGGGGTTGGTGGGGTTGCCGGCAGCGGCGTTTGAGCGGTTTCCTCATGAGTTTTCCGGGGGGCAACGGCAGCGCATAGGGATCGCCCGGGCGTTGGCGGTGGAGCCTAAGGTGTTGATCGCTGATGAGTGTGTGTCGGCGCTTGATGCGCTGATCCAGGTGCAGATTCTGGAGTTGCTGGAGTCGCTGCAGCGGCGGTTCAGGTTGAGCATTGTGTTTATTACTCATGACTTGCGGGTGGCTGCGCGATTGTGCGATCGGATTGCGGTGATGCGTCAGGGGAGGGTGGTGGAGCAGGGGGAGACGGCGGCGCTGTTTGCTGATGCGCGGCATCCGTATACGCGGGAGTTGTTGATGGCTGAGGCGATTTGACTTGGGGGGTGGGGGGTGGGGGCATATCCGTTATTCAGGTAACGGCCACCTATGGTTTCGCTCTTACAGCGAGTCACTTTGCAAAAGCGGCAAAGGCGACCTGAGTGTTAGAGCAAAAGCAGAGCCGCTTTATGTGGGAGCGGGCTTGCTCGCGAAGAACCTGAGAGCGCCGCGTTGAATCAGGATGTTCGCGTTATCGT
>NZ_JAIWYM010000064.1:0-7263 GCF_020515595.1 Pseudomonas sp. MWU16-30323 | reverse complement strand
GTGCTTTTGCTTTTGATCTTGATCTTGATCTTGATCTTAGGCGCCCCGTTAAACCACGCTGGCACACCGAGCCTAAGCGAGGTGCCGAGTGGTGGGGCAAGAGCCTTTTGGTTACTTTTGGGCTCCTTTCAAAAGTGACCCGCTGTAAGAGCGGAACCCATACCAGCCATCACCCAAATAACGGATATACACCCAAAACCAAAACCTGGCCCAACTCTTGCTCTACCTCCTGTAACCGCACCCTCGACCCCTGTGCGGCGGAGACTCTTATCATGGCAATCACCCCGAATTCGCTTCTTCAGGCGGCCCAAGCGGCCAAGCCTCAAGCGCCAGCTGCCAATCCACCGGCAGTGGCTGCGGACCCGCGGGACAAGGCCCCGGGCTTCGCTCAGGTGTTCGCCAAACAGGCCCCCGCGCCCGCGGCAAAACCCACCGACACCACCACCCGGTCGACCCGCGACAAGCCTGCGGACGCCAGCGCCAAGCCCGCCGCCAACAACGACAAGCCTGCCGCCGGCACTCCATCGGTTGCCGATAACGGCAAGACTTTGCCTGCCACCCCGCCGGCCAAGCCCGACACCCCGGACACCACCGCCAAGACCGACGACACGGCCCCGGCAGATGACCCAACCCTGGCCCAGCAACCCCCGGTCGACCCAGCCGTCGACCCGGCGCTGATGGCCGCGGTAGTCCCCGTTCCCGTCCCGGCAGCGCCAGCGCCCGTCGAAACACCGGCACCGGCTGCCGCGAAAGACGACAAGTCCCAGCCAGTGGTAGCGCCACCCGTGGCTGCCACCGATGACGCCAAGCCCGCCTTCGACCCCGAAGCCGACCCACTGGACGCCATGCCTGCCGTACGCCTGGCCATGGAACAGGGCGGTCACGTATCCGCCAGCAGCCAAACCCCAGCCAAAGGCACGTCGGCCCCGACCCAGGATCAGCCAACGGCCGCGCAAAACTTCGCCACTGGCCTGGCCAGCATGGTCGATCAGCAAGCGTCCAAGGACAGCACCGACCAGGGCGGCGACAAAGCCTTCACCGGCCTGATCGATGGCGGCCTCAAAGACCTGAAAGACGCCCGCAGCGACACCCGTGTCGACGATTTCGCCAATCGCCTCGCCGCACTGACCCAGGCCGCCACGCCGAAAACCGCAAATGCCCTGCCGCCGGTGGCCAATGCACCCCTGGCCATGCACCAGAGCGGTTGGACCGACGAGGTGGTGAACCGGGTCATGTACCTGTCCAGCGCCAACCTCAAGTCGGCAGAAATCCAGCTGCAACCCGCTGAACTGGGCCGCCTGGACATCAGCGTGAAAATGTCCGCCGACCAACAGGCGCAGGTCACTTTCATGAGTGGCCACGCGGTGGTTCGTGAAGCGCTGGAAAGCCAGTCGGGCCGTCTGCGGGAGATGTTTGCCCAGCAGGGCATGGGCCAGGTCGACGTCAACGTGTCGGACCAGTCCCGTGGCTGGCAGGGGCAGCAGGGCCAGGATCAACAGCAGCAGAACCAGGCACGCGGCGTCAGCGGCACTGGCGGGCGGGGTGATGGGGTTGATGGCGGCGGTATCGGTGAGGTGGCAGAGGTTGCTGCGCCGGTGGTGCATTCCGTGATTGGCTCCAGCGCCGTGGACTACTACGCCTGATCTGAGAAGCGGCCCTTTTTCCAGTTGGAATCAGGTCATGTGGGAGCTGGCTTGCCTGCGATAGCGGTGGGTCAGCAACCAAGATATCGGCTGGCAGGGCCTCATCGCAGGCAAGCCAGCTCCCACAGTTGATCGGGGTTGTGAATGAGAGAGCCCTACTCTTCCCATCTGAACTGACAACTCTGGCATAACACTTGCTCTTGCCTTTCCCCAGAACTATGAATCCCTGAATAGTGACGGATTATTGGCATGGCGAAGAGCGACGACGTAGCAACACCACCCGCAGGCAAGGGCAAGCTCAAGCTTATCCTGCTGATTGTCCTGGCCTTGTTCCTGGCGATCGGCCTGTCTGTGGGGGCTACCTGGTACTTCATGCACAGCGCCCAGAGCAAACCGGCCGCGACGGCCGAGGTCAACCCTAACGTCAAGCAACCGGCAATCTTCGAGCCGATGCTTCCGGCGTTTGTCGCCAACTTCAATCAGAACGGCCGTCAACGCTACCTGCAGGTGAGCATTACCCTGCTGGCGCGTAACCAGGCAGACCTGGATGCCCTCAAGGTGCACATGCCAGTGATCCGCAACAACCTGGTGATGCTGTTTTCCGCCCAGCCCTTCGACACCCTCGCCACCCCGGTGGGCCAGGAAATGCTGCGCCAGAAGGTCACGGCCAGCGTGCAGGAAGTGGCCCAGAAGGAAGTCGGCAAACCGGTGATCGAGCAGGTGCTCTTTACTAATTTCGTATTGCAGTAGGATCACGACATGGCCGTGCAGGACCTGCTGTCCCAGGATGAAATCGATGCGCTGCTCCATGGCGTCGACGATGGTCTGGTACAGACCGAAATGGCTGCCGAGCCCGGCAGCGTCAAAAGCTACGACCTGACCAGCCAGGATCGCATCGTCCGTGGACGCATGCCGACCCTGGAGATGATCAACGAACGTTTCGCCCGTTACACCCGCATCAGCATGTTCAACATGCTGCGTCGCTCGGCGGACGTGGCGGTGGGCGGCGTGCAGGTGATGAAGTTCGGTGAATACGTGCACTCGCTGTACGTGCCCACCAGCCTCAACCTGGTGAAGATCAAGCCGCTGCGGGGCACCGCGTTGTTCATCCTCGACGCCAAGCTGGTGTTCAAGCTGGTGGACAACTTCTTCGGCGGTGACGGCCGTCACGCCAAGATCGAAGGTCGCGAATTTACCCCGACTGAATTGCGCGTGGTGCGCATGGTGCTGGAGCAGGCCTTCATCGACTTGAAGGAAGCCTGGCAGGCGATCATGGAAGTCAATTTCGAGTACATCAACTCGGAAGTGAACCCGGCCATGGCCAACATCGTCGGCCCCAGCGAGGCTATTGTGGTCTCCACCTTCCACATCGAACTCGATGGCGGTGGCGGCGACCTGCACGTGACCATGCCGTACTCGATGATCGAGCCGGTGCGCGAAATGCTCGATGCCGGCTTCCAGTCCGACCTCGACGACCAGGACGAACGCTGGGTCAAGGCCCTGCGCGAAGACCTGCTGGACGTCGACGTACCCCTGACTGCCACCGTGGCCCGTCGCCAGTTGCGGTTGCGGGATATTTTGCACATGCAGCCGGGGGATGTGATTCCCGTCGAGCTGCCGGAAGAACTGATCATGCGCGCCAACGGCGTGCCGTCGTTCAAGGTCAAGCTGGGTTCTCACAAAGGCAACCTCGCGTTGCAAGTGATTGAACCGATCAACCGCCGCTGATCCACACTAATTTCTGCTCCGCCGAGGACATGTAATGGCTACCGAACACGAAAACACTTCCGCCGAAGACCAGGCCCTGGCTGACGAGTGGGCGGCTGCCCTGGAAGAAACCGGCGATGTCGGCCAGGACGATATCGACGCGCTGCTGGCGGCTGATGCGGCCACCGCGCCGGTGGGCAACCGCCTTCCCATGGAAGAGTTCGGCAGCGTGCCGAAGAACAACGAGCCGGTAACCCTGGACGGTCCGAACCTGGACGTGATCCTCGACATCCCGGTGTCGATCTCCATGGAAGTCGGCAGCACCGAAATCAACATCCGCAACCTGCTGCAACTCAACCAGGGTTCGGTGATCGAGCTGGATCGCCTGGCCGGTGAGCCGCTGGACGTGCTGGTCAACGGCACGCTGATCGCCCATGGCGAAGTGGTGGTGGTCAACGAGAAGTTCGGCATCCGCCTGACCGACGTGATCAGCCCGAGCGAACGCATCAAGAAGTTGCGTTGATATGAAGCGCTCATTGGTAGGACTGTTATCGACGCTGCCCTTGAGCGTAATGGCAGCAGAACCGGTCGCCCAGGCGGCCGCACCGGCGCTCGGCAGTGGCGTTGGCGGGCAACTGACTCAGCTGGTGCTGGGCTTGTTGCTGGTGGTGGGGCTGATCTTTGTGCTCGCCTGGGTGTTGCGCCGCGTGCAGCGCATCGGCCCGGGCAATGCCCAGGTGATTGAACTGGTGGGTTCGCGCGCCCTTGGCCCGCGGGACCGGCTGGTGCTGGTGCAGGTGGGCGACGAGCAGATTCTGCTAGGCATCACCCCCGGTCGCATCACCCCGTTGCACGTGCTCAAGCAGCCGGTGGACGTGGCCCAGACCCAAGCGGCCACGCCGGAATTCGCCCAGCGCCTCATGGAGTTGCTGGGCAAGGATCAGAAGGATAAGAAGTAATGCGCGTTTTATTGACGCTCATGCTGTTGCTGGCAGCGCCGCTGGCGTACGCGGCGGATCCGTTGTCGATCCCGGCGATTACCCTGGGCACCAATGCGGCGGGCGCGCAGGAGTATTCGGTCAGCCTGCAGATCCTGCTGATCATGACCGCGCTGAGCTTCATCCCCGCGTTCGTGATGCTGATGACCAGTTTCACCCGCATCATCATTGTGTTCTCGATCCTGCGTCAGGCCCTCGGCCTGCAACAGACGCCGTCGAACCAGATCCTGACCGGCATGGCGCTGTTCCTGACGCTGTTCATCATGGCGCCGGTGTTCGACAAGGTGAACCAGCAAGCCCTGCAACCGTACCTGGCGGAGAAAATGACCGCCCAGGATGCGATCGACAAGGCCCAGGGCCCGATCAAGGATTTCATGCTGTCGCAGACCCGTTCCAGCGACCTTGAACTGTTCGTGCGGCTGTCCAAGCGGACCGACATCGCCAGCCCCGACATGGCGCCGCTGACCATCCTGGTGCCGGCGTTCGTGACCTCGGAGCTGAAGACTGCGTTCCAGATTGGCTTCATGATCTTCATTCCGTTCCTGATCATCGACCTCGTCGTGGCGAGCGTGCTGATGGCCATGGGTATGATGATGCTGTCGCCGCTGATCATTTCCTTGCCGTTCAAGATCATGCTGTTTGTGTTGGTGGACGGGTGGGCGCTGATTATCGGCACCCTGGCCGGCAGTTTCGGTGGGGTGTAGACGATGACGCCAGAAGTAGCGGTCGACCTGTTTCGTGAAGCCCTGTGGCTGACCACCATGATGGTCGCCGTGCTGGTGGTGCCGAGCCTGTTGGTAGGCCTGCTGGTGGCGATGTTCCAGGCCGCGACCCAGATCAACGAACAGACCCTGAGCTTCCTGCCGCGCCTGCTGGTGATGCTGATCACCCTGATCGTTGCCGGCCCGTGGCTGGTGCAAACCTTCATGGAATACATCCTGCAGCTGTACGGCAGTATTCCGCAGTTGATCGGCTGACCCCGTGAATTCGATGTTGGCGTTGACCGACACCCAGATCAGCACCTGGGTGGCCTCGTTCATCCTGCCGTTGTTCCGGGTCACGGCGGTGCTGATGACCATGCCGGTGTTCGGTACCACCCTGGTGCCACGGCGCATCCGCCTGTATTTCGCGGTGGCGATCACCGTGGTTATCGTGCCGGGCTTGCCGCCGATGCCGCCGGTGAATGCCCTGGACCTTAGTGCGATGATGTTGATCGCCGAGCAAATCATCATCGGTGCCTTGCTGGGTTTCTCCCTGACGCTGTTCTTCCAGGCCTTTGTGATTGCCGGGCAAATCATCTCGATCCAGATGGGCATGGGCTTCGCGTCCATGGTCGACCCTACCAACGGCGTGTCGGTGGCGGTGATCGGGCAGTTCCTGACGATGCTGGTGACCTTGCTGTTCCTGGCCATGAACGGCCACCTGGTGGTGTTCGAGGTCATGACTGAAAGCTTCACCACCTTGCCGGTGGGCAGCGGGTTGGTAGTCAATCATTTCTGGGAGCTGGTGGGGCGCCTGAGCTGGGTGCTCGGCGCCTCGTTGCTGCTGGTATTGCCGGCGATCACCGCGTTGCTGGTGGTCAACATCGCCTTTGGCGTGATGACCCGGGCGGCGCCGCAGTTGAACATCTTTTCCATCGGTTTCCCGTTGACCCTGGTGCTGGGCATGGGGATTTTCTGGGTCGGCATGGCTGACATTCTCAATCAGTATCAACCGCTGGCGACTGACGCCTTGCAGTTTTTACGTGACTTGGCGCGGGCGCGGTAAGCCATGGCCGAGAGCGAGAGTGGCCAGGACAAAACAGAAGACCCCACGGAGAAACGAAAAAAGGACTCCCGGGAAAAGGGCGAGATTGCCCGCTCCAAAGAGCTCAACACCGTGGCGATCATGCTCGCCGGCTCCGGTGGCCTGCTGATCTACGGCGGTGGTCTGGCCCTGGACCTGATGGAGCTGATGCGCCTGAATTTCTCCCTGCCCCGTGACGTGCTGCTCAGCCCGGGGGCCATGGGCCTGTACCTGCTGCACTCCGGCAAGATCGCGATCCTCGCGGTGCAGCCGATCCTGATTACCTTGCTGCTGGCCGCACTGATCGGGCCGATTTCCCTCGGCGGCTGGCTGTTTGCCGCCGGCAGCATGGCGCCCAAGTTCAGCCGGATGAACCCGGGGCCCGGGCTCAAGCGGATGTTTTCCACCAAGGCCCTGATGGAACTGCTCAAGGCCTTGGCCAAGTTCATCCTGATCCTGTTTGTGGCATTGACGGTGTTGTCGTCCGACATCGACGACCTGCTGCGCATCGCCCATGAGCCGATCGAGCTGGCGATTATCCACAGCGTGCAGGTGGTGGGCTGGAGTTCGCTGTGGATGGCCTGCGGGTTGATCATCATTGCCGCGGTGGATGCGCCGATCCAGCTGTGGGAAAGCCACAAGAAACTGCTGATGACCAAGCAGGAAGTGCGTGACGAACACAAGGACCAGGAAGGCCGGCCCGAGGTCAAGCAGCGGATTCGCCAACTGCAGCGCGAGATGTCCCAGCGCAAGATGATGGCTGCGGTTCCCGACGCCGACGTGGTTATCACCAACCCGACTCACTATGCCGTGGCGCTCAAGTACGACCCGGAGAAGGGTGGGGCGCCGATGTTGCTGGCCAAGGGCAGTGATTTCACCGCATTGAAAATCCGTGAGATTGCCGTGGCCAATGACATTCTGCTGCTGGAGTCGCCGGAGTTGGCGCGATCGATCTTCTACTCCACCGACCTCGACCAGGAGATCCCGGCCGGGCTGTACCTGGCGGTGGCTCAGGTGTTGGCGTACGTGTACCAGATCCGCCAGTACCGCGCGGGCAAGGGCAAGCGGCCGGATCCGCTCAAAGACCTGCCGATTCCGCCGGATTTGCGTCGGGATTCCTGAGTGTTGTC
>NZ_JAIWYM010000063.1:0-7626 GCF_020515595.1 Pseudomonas sp. MWU16-30323 | reverse complement strand
TACACAGCCCAGCCCAGCCCAGTCACAGCACCAGCCGAACCTCCGCACACAACCCCCCGCCGTCCCGGTTGCTCAACGTCAACTCCCCACCAATCGCCACCGCCAGTTGCTGGGCGATGGCCAACCCCAACCCCGTACCCCCAGTGCCGCGATTACGCGAACTCTCCACCCGATAAAACGGTTGCATCACCTGCACCAGCTCATCCGCCGCAATCCCCGGCCCCCGGTCCAGCACCTTGATCGAAAGCTCACCCGTCGCCGTCGACCCCACCTCCAACTGCGCCGCCCCGGCAAACTTCAGCGCGTTGTCCACCAGGTTCACCAGCACCCGACGCAACGCATGGGGTCGCGTATCCAAAACCACCGCACTTTTACCGGCCAAACTCACTTGCTTGTTCATGTCCTGGTAATCAAACACCAGGCTGTCGAGAAACGCGTCGAGGTCGATCCGGCAACTGGCCTCGGTGGACCCATGCACACTGCGGGCATAGGCCACCCCCTCGCGCACCAGATGCTCCATTTCCCCCAGGTCACTCCAGAGCTTTTCCCGGTCCACCGAGTCCTCCATAAACTCGGCACGCAATTTCATGCGGGTGATCGGCGTCTGCAAGTCATGGGAAATCGCCGCCAGAATCTGCATGCGCTCCTTGAGGTACTCGGCAATCCGCTTCTGCATTTCGTTGAACGCCGCCGCCGCATGCGCCACCTCGGTGGGGCCGGTTTCGTCCAGCGGTGTCGGGCGCGCATTCGGGTCGAGGGTTTCCACCGCCCGTGCCAGGCGCGTCAGCGGGCGGATGGCGATGCGCACGGCGACCCAGGTGCATATCAGCAACACCACCAGTTGCAGCACCAGCACCACCGGCAGCCAGAACGCAAACGGGATGGGCTTGGGGTGTACATCAATGGTGATCGGGCTGCCATCGGCCAGGGTCAGGTGCGCCTGGAAGTGTTTTTGTAGGCCCGGGATGTTGCGAAACGTCAGCGGGTAATGCTCGCCCAGGGCATCGGTAATCGACGTGGCGGCCATGGGCACGTCGTCGCTGGCCATCGGCTCGCCGGGTTCGCCGGCATTCAGCAGGTAGCGGTAGGCGTTGCGGTCGAGGCGTGGCAGCCAGCTGGCGCGCTCGGCGGCAGGCAGGCGGTCGAGGATCGCGATCGATGTCGACACGTCGTTTTCCAGGTTGCCCAGCATCACGCTCCGGGCGCTCATGTAGCGCTCATAGAACTGTGCACTGAACGACAGCGCGTTGGCGCACAGCAGGCTGACGATGAAAATTACTGACAGTTGCGCCGCCAGGGTGCGCGGCCAGCGGAACGTGAGGGTCATGCCGAGTCCCCAAGGATTTCCACGGCCAGGGAGAACACATAGCCTTCGCTGCGCACGGTCTTGATGTAGGCCGGTTCGCGGGCGTCGTCCAGCAGGCGCTGGCGCAGGCGGCTGACCAGCAGGTCGATGGAGCGGTCGAACAGGTCTGCGTCCCGGCCCTGGGTCAGGTTCAGCAACTGGTCACGGTTGAGCACGCGCTGCGGGTGGTCGAGGAAGACACGTAACAGGCGGTATTCGGCACCGCTCAAGGCCACCAGGGTGTCGTCTTCGTCCAGCAGATGGCGGGCGGTGGTGTCCAGGCGCCAGCGGCCAAAGCGAATCAGCCGCCCGCTTTCGGTCACCACCAGGTTCGGCGGCAGCATCCGCGTGCGGCGCAGCACGGCGTTGATGCGGGCCAGCAGTTCACGGGCGGCGAAGGGCTTGACCAGGTAATCATCGGCGCCCATTTCCAGGCCGATGATGCGGTCGGTTTCATCGTTGCGCGCGGTGAGCATCAGGATCGGTGTGGCCTTGTGCTTGCCCACCCGCAGTTCGCGGCACAGCTGCAAACCGTCGTCGCCGGGCATCATGATATCCAGCACGATCAGGTCCACGGGCGTGGTGTCGAGGAAGCTGCGCATCTGCCGGCCGTCAGCCACCACGGTGGTGCGCAGGCCATTCTTTTTCAGGTAGTTGCCCACCAGTTCGCGGATCTCCCGATCGTCATCGACAATCAGAATGTGATCGACGTGATCCATGCTGCTTTCCTCGTTGAATAGTCATTGATGCGCAGTCTAGCCACTGGCGGCGGGCTTGCCTTGTGCCCTTTGTATTGCAGTGTATCTGGCGATGACGAGATACACGTCGACGCAAAAATCATGGCTTGGCCGACACAATCCGGATACCTCCCAGGGTTCAAATGAACCCATCGAGGCGATCCGCCCCGGCTATTCCCGAGGAACCGTGCATGACCCCACTCAACAGCCTTCTCAGCGCCCTGGCGTTTTCCATGGCGGGCGTGGCGGCGGATGTGAATGCCGCCACCGCGAAAAAACTCACTGGCAGTGAAACCTGCTTCCAGAACACGCCGCTGGCGCAAAACGGCGCGGGTCGCAAACGCGCCGAAACACCCCCGGCCACGAGGTGACACCCATGAACTTCATCCGATACCTGCGCCGCTCAAAAGGCCTGCTGCTGTTGGCACTGGTGGTTGCCTTGGTCGGCGTGCCCAAGGCGGTGAACTACCTGATCAACAACGTCGATGCCGAAAGTTTCAGCCAGTCCGATGAGCGCATGCCTTCCCTCGACGGCGCGGTGGCCTGGCTCAACTCGCCGCCGCTGACGGCCGAGGGCCTGAAGGGCAAGGTGGTGCTGGTGGATTTCTGGACATACGACTGCGTCAACTGCCAGCGCAGCCTGCCGTACGTCAATCAGTGGGCGAAGAAGTACGCCAGGGACGGGTTGGTGGTGATCGGTGTGCACACGCCGGAAAACGCCTATGAGAAAGTCCTGGATAACGTACGCAGCCAGGTCAAGAAGCTGGACATCCATTACCCGGTGGCCATCGACAACGACTACCGCATCTGGCGCGCCTTCGATAACCAGTACTGGCCGGCCCATTACTTCTTCGATGCCACCGGCAAAGTGCGCTACAGCCATTTCGGCGAGGGCCGCTACGACAATCAGGAGAAAGTCATCCAGGCCCTGCTGGAAGAAGCCAGGGCGGCGAACGCGCCAACCTAAGCTAATGCCAAAAAGGTATTTATTGCGGGGTTTTTAGATCGTTTAGCTTCACCACTCCACGTACCTGTTCATGGAGTGAGCACCCAATGTCGCACCCGCTGGCAATCAACACCTTGCCCCTGCTGGACCTGGCGCTGCTCGACGGCAGCCCGGCCCAGCGTGGGCAGTTTCTCGATGACCTGCGCCACGCTGCGCGGCATATCGGTTTTTTCTACCTCACCGGCCACGGCATCGACGCCGGGTTGCTCACCCAGGTGCAGCAGCAGGCGAGCCAGTTTTTCGCCTTGCCGGAGGCCGACAAGCTTGCTGTCGGCATGATCAACTCCCCGCACTTTCGCGGCTACAACCGCGCCGCGTCGGAGATCACCCGGGGGCAGCCGGACCTGCGTGAACAGTTCGACCTCGGCGCCGAGCGTGAGCCGCTGCAACAGGGCCCGGACTCACCGGCCTGGTCGCGCCTCCAAGGCCCCAACCAGTGGCCTGCCGCGTTGCCTGAACTCAAGCCCTTGTTACTGGCCTGGCAGCAGGCGATGACGCAGATGTCCCTGCGCCTGTTGCGCGCCTTTGCCCAGGCCTTGTCGCTGCCGGAAAACGCTTTCGACCCGCTGTATGGCGACAAGCCCAACGAACACATCAAGCTGATCCGCTACCCCGGCCGCCACGCCCAGCAGAGTCGCCAGGGTGTCGGTGCCCACAAGGATTCCGGCTTTCTCAGCTTCCTCCTGCAAGACCAGCAGGCCGGCCTGCAAGTGGAAGTGGAGGAGGGCCGCTGGATCGACGCCTCGCCGCGCCCCGACACCCTGGTGGTGAACATCGGCGAGTTGCTGGAACTGGCCACCAACGGCTACCTGCGTGCCACGGTGCACCGGGTCGAATCGCCGCCCCTGGGCAGCGAGCGTTTGTCCCTGGCGTTTTTCCTCGGTGCGCAACTGGACGCGGTGGTGCCGGTGTATCAGTTGCCGCCCGAGTTGCTGCGCGATGCCCACGGCCCCACCAGTGACCCGCGTAACCCGCTGCTGCGGGACGTCGGCTGGAACTACCTCAAGGGCCGCCTGCGTTCCCATCCGGATGTCGCCCAACGGTTTTACGCCGATGCCACGATTCCCCAAGCCCTGTCCGCCTGATAAGGAACATCACCATGCTCAAGAAAACAGCCCTGGCCCTGGCCGTCCTGATTGCCTCCTTCGACGTCCAGGCCGCCGAGGCCCTGCGTGTGGCGGCGGACCCGATTCCCCACGCGCAAATCCTCGAATACGTGCAGAAGCTCGACCCGCAGCTACAGCTGAAAATCATCGAAATCCCCAACGGCGTGAACTCCAATGAGCTGCTGGCCCACGGTGATGTGGACGCCAACTACTTCCAGCACTTGCCGTACCTGCACTCCCAGGAACAGGCTCTCGGCCAGAAATTCACAGTGGCGGCCACCGTGCATATCGAGCCGCTGGGTATCTACTCCCATCGCCACACCAGCTTTGCCCAGGTGCCGGATAAAGGCACCGTGGCCGTGCCCAACAACGTCACCAACCTGAGCCGTGCGCTGTACCTGCTGCAAGCCAACGGCCTGATCACGCTCAAGCCCGGTTTCAACGACCCGGCCAAGGACCAGGCAACGCCCAAGGACATTGCCGAGAACCCCAGGCACCTGAAGATCCTCGAGATCGAATCACCACAGATTCCTCGCGCCCTGGATGACGTTGACCTCGCCGTGATCAACGGCAACTACGCCCTCGAGGCCGGCCTGTCACCGGCCAAGGACGCCCTTGGGCTGGAAAAAGCCCAGGGCAATCCCTACGCGAATATCCTCGTGACCACCCCGAAATTGCAGGACGACCCACGGATCAAACAGCTGGCCAAGGACCTGAATTCGCCGGAGGTGGCCAAGTTCATCACCGAGAAATACGCAGGCTCGGTGATTCCGGTAGCTGTCGAATGATCGTCGTCGAGCAGGTCAGCAAAACCTACGCCGATGGCCAGCCGCCGGCGCTGGATAACGTGTCGTTGCAGATTGCCGATGGTTCGATCTTCGGGATCGTGGGGCGGAGCGGGGCGGGCAAGAGTACTTTGCTGCGTTGCCTGAACCTGCTGGAGCGCCCGACCTCCGGGCGTATCCTCATGGACGGCCAAGACCTGACGCTGCTCAGTGACAAGCAATTGCGCCAGCAACGCCAGCGTATCGGCATGATCTTCCAGGGTTTCAACCTGCTGCATTCACGCAACGTCGCCGACAATGTGGCGGTGCCCCTGGAAATCGCGGGCCAGCCCAAGGCCGAGCGCGTTGCCCGGGTCAAGGAATTGCTGGAACTGGTCGGCCTGAGTGACAAGGCGCTGGCGTTTCCGTCGCAACTGTCCGGCGGCCAGAAGCAGCGCGTCGGCATCGCCCGGGCACTGGCGGCGCGCCCGGATTATTTGCTGTCGGACGAAGCCACCAGCGCCCTCGACCCGGAAACCACCGCGTCGATCCTGGAACTGCTGCGCAGTATCAATCGGCAACTGGGGGTGACCATCGTGTTGATCACCCACGAGCTGGATGTGGTCAAGGCTATCTGCGACAGCGCGGTATCCCTGGCCAATGGGCGTGTGGTGGAAAGCGGCAGCCTGATTCAATTGCAGGCCGACCCCGCCTCAAGCCTGGGCCGCTCACTGGCCCCCAGCCCGCCAGCGGTGAGGGCAGTATGAAAACGGACTGGAACGACATCCTGCAACTGCTGCTCACGGCCACTGGCGAAACCCTGTACATGGTGCTGCTGGCGGCGGTCTTTACCTTGCTGATCGGCCTGCCCCTGGGGGTGCTGCTGTTTGTCAGTCGCCGCGGCGGGCTGTTCCCGCTGCCACGGGTGAACCGTGTGCTGGGTGCGGTGATCAACCTGGGCCGCTCATTGCCCTTTGTGGTGATGCTTATTGCTTTGATTCCGCTGACCCGGCTGATCGTCGGCACCACCCTGGGCAGCACTGCCGCCGTGGTGCCGATCACCATTGGCGCCTTTCCGTTCTTTGCGCGGATTGTCGAGAACGCGCTGGACGAAGTGGACAAGGGGCGTATCGAAGCTATCGTTGCAATGGGCGGAGATATTCGGCATGTGATCTTCAAGGTGCTGCTGCCGGAGGCGCTCCCTGCGTTGCTTGCGGGGTTGACCCTGACCCTGGTGATGCTCATCGGCTTTTCGTCCATGGCCGGGGTGATTGGCGGTGGCGGCCTGGGCGACTTGGCGATTCGTTATGGGTACCAGCGTTTCAATAACCAGATCATGGTGGTGACGGTGATTGTGTTGGTGGTGCTGGTCCAGGGCGTGCAAAGCCTGGGGGATCGTTGCGTGAGGTCGCTGGCGCATCGTCGATAAACGGTTATGTACTAATGAATTTTTAATATTTCTAGTTATATGCGCGACTGAGTAAAGTTCCCGTACGTACCTTCACCTCGTCGCCGGGAAATACTCTTCATGAACCGTCCCCACGGGCATCCCACGCCGATCCTGACTTTGCCCCAGGGCGAAAAAGACCCGTTGTCGATTCGCGCCAAGGCGCTGGTTTTTGCCGACCCGCGTTCCCTGCAACTGCTCGAATATTTGCAACGTGTCGGCCCCAGTGAAGCACCGGTGTTGATCAATGGCGAGACCGGCACCGGCAAGGAGCTGGTGGCGCGCTATATCCACAGCGCCAGCGGCCGCACCGGTGCGTTTGTGCCGGTGAACTGTGGGGCCATCAGCGAGAACCTTGCGGAAAGCGAATTTTTTGGGCATGAGGCCGGCTCGTTTTCCGGGGCCTCGGGGCGGCGGATCGGCTGGTTTGAAGAAGCCGATGGCGGGACCCTGTTCCTCGATGAGATCGGTGACTTGCCGCTGCCGTTGCAGGTGAAGCTGCTGCGGGTATTGCAGGAGCAGGAAGTGGTGCGAGTGGGGTCGCGCAAGCCGATCAAGATCAATATCCGGCTGGTGACGGCCACCAACATCGACCTGGAGCAGGCGGTGGAGGCGGGCAACTTTCGCCTTGACCTGTTCTATCGCATCAACGTCGCGCAGGTGCAGGTGTTGCCGTTGCGTGAGCGGCCGCTGGATATCCTGCCGTTGGTTGAGCATTTTCGGCGGCTCTACAGTGCCAGGCTGAAAATCGCCGAGCCGATGTTGTCGGAGTCGGCGACCCAGGCGTTGCTGGATTATCCGTGGCCGGGGAATATTCGTGAGCTGGAGAATGTGGTGCACCTTGCGCTTTTGGTGGCTGGGGACAGGCCGATCATGCCGTCGCACTTGAAGTTTTCTGCGGGGCTGAGTGCAATGCATGCCAGCGTTAACAGCGGGGCGCCGAGGATTCCGCAGGAGGTGGTGCGGGAGCAGTTGCTGCGGTTGTTCGAGGTGCCGGGGGATTCGTTGTTGCACGATATCGAGGATTTGATCGTGCGGGAGGCGTTTGCGTTTTGTGGGTTTAATCAGTTGCGTACGGCGGAGTTGTTGGGGGTGACGCGCAATGCCATGCGGACGCTTTTGGTGAATCATGGGATGCTCAAGGGGCGGGTGAAACCCTGATTTTTTGGTGTACATATCCGTTATTTGGGTAACGGCGGCTTATGGTTTCGCTCTTACAGC
>NZ_JAIWYM010000062.1:0-9031 GCF_020515595.1 Pseudomonas sp. MWU16-30323 | reverse complement strand
CGCCGCGACCGAAGAAACGGATATGTACACCACACCACCACTCAAATCCTGCGTCTACGCCCCAACTGCGGAATCCCCACCGCAGGCGCCACAGCCACCCGCTCCACCCGCCTCCCAACCACCCCCGCCAACCCCACCACCGTCGGCTGACTGAACAACGAGCGAGCATCCACCTCCAACCCCGCCTTACGCATCCGCGCCACCACCCCCACGGCCAACAACGAATGCCCCCCCAACTCAAAGAAATGATCCTGACGCCCCACCCGATCCAGCTTCAACACCTCCGCCCAAACCCCAGCAATCACCGTCTCCACCTCCCCCCGAGGCGGCTCATAGGCACGGCTCAACACCGCGTCCACCCCAGGCGCCGGCAACCCCTTGCGGTCCAGCTTCCCCGCCGGATTAAGCGGCCACGCCTCCATGTGCACAAACGCCGAAGGCACCATGTACTCAGGCAACCCCTCCACCATGTAACGACGCAACGCCTCAAGCCCCGGCACCGCGTCACGCACGGTGAAATACGCCACCAACCGCTCATCCCGAATCAACACCGCCACCTCACGCAACGCAGGATGCGCCGCCAACCGCGCCTCCACCTCCCCCAGCTCCAGCCGCACCCCACGCAGCTTCACCTGAAAGTCATTGCGCCCCAGAAACTCCAGATTCCCATCCGGCAAATACCGCACCAGATCCCCGGTGCGATACAACCGATCCCCCGCCACAAACGGACTATCAATAAACCGCTCCGCCGTCATCTGCGCCAACCCCAGATACCCGCGAGCCACGCCCACCCCGCCGATATGCAACTGCCCACTGCACCCCAGCGGCACCGGCCGGTCATGCTCGTCCAGCACATACAACCGGGTATTGCTGATCGCCCGCCCTATCGGCAACTGCAACGCGGGCACCGGCGCTCCCGGCTCCAGGGTCCAGGCGCTGCTGTCCACCGTCGCCTCGGTCGGCCCATAAACGTTGTGCAAACGCACCCCGGGCAACCGCGCCTGAACCCCACGCGCCAGGGCTTCGGTCAACTCGCCGCCACCGCATAAGACGTCGGTCAGGCTGGTGCAGTAAGCGGACTCCTCCAGTTCCAGAAACTGCTGCAACATCGCCGGCACAAACTTGATCACGCTGATCTGTTGCTCACGAATCACCTGCGCCAGGTACGCCGGTTCACGGTGCCCATCGGGACGCGCCAAAACCAGGCGCATGCCATTGGTCAACGGCCAGAACAGCTCCCACACCGAACCGTCAAAACTGAACGGTGCCCGCTGCAACAACGCGCCACCCTCGGCATTCGGGCACAGTTGCGAACCCCAGTGCATCAGGTTGCCCAGGCCGCGATGCTCGATCATCACGCCCTTGGGCGTGCCAGTGGAGCCGGAGGTGTACATCACGTATGCCAGGTTGCCGACGCTCAGCCCCGGCACCAAGGGGTTGCCTTCGGGCGCGTGCTGCCAGGCGCAGTGGTCGAAGTCGATCACCGGTATCGACACCTCCCCTGGCAAATCACGGGTCGCGCCGTGTACCAGCAACGCCACCGGCGCGCTGTCTTGCAGCATGTAGGCGAGACGCTCGCGGGGGTAGCCCGGGTCCAGCGGCACATAGGCACCGCCCGCCTTGAGGATGGCCAGCAAGCCCACCACCAGGTCCAACCCGCGCTCGACACACAGCGCCACCCGCGAATCAGGCTGCACGCCGCGCTCGCGCAGGTGATAGGCCAGGCGGTTGGCGCGTTCGTTGAGTTGGCGATAGGTCAGCTGTTGCTCACCGGCCTGCACCGCCACTGCATGGGGGGTGTGCCGAGCATGGGCTTCGAACAGGGCGTGGACGGTCTGGTCCGCGGGGTAGTCGGTTTCGCTGGCGTTGAAGTCCACCAGTTGCTGTTGCAGTTCGGTCGCGGGCAGCACCTGCACGTCGAACAGCGGCGCTTCGGGCGTCTCCACCAATCCCGTCAGCACCGTGCCGAGGTAGTCCAGCAGGCGCTGGGCACCGACCTTGCGGGGTGCCTTGGCCTTGAGCCGGAAACCGCTGGCCAGGTCATCCACCGTCAGCATCAGCGGGTAGCTGAGGATGTCTTCGCTGCTCAGCAATTGGATGCCGGGCTGCAGCTCCTGGAGTGCCTCGGCCGAGGCATGCCGGTAATTCAGCAGGCTGTTGAACAGCGGCGTGACGCCGCTGCAACGCTGGGCCAACGCCAGGGAGGCTTGCTCATGGGCGAGCAAGGCGCTGAGTTGCTGCTGCGTCTGCTTGATCGCCTCACGCACCGTTAACCCGGCCAGGCGCACCCGCAGCGGCAAGGTGTTGATGAACATGCCCAGGGCACGGTCAGCGCCCTCACCGGCCTGCAAACGTCCCAGCAGCACCGTACCGAAGACCACATCGTCACGGCCCGAGACGCGACCCAATACCTGGGCCCAGGCCAGATGAAACAGGCTCGCCGCGCTGACACCCAAGGTGCGCGCCTGCTCACGCAGCCGCTGGCCGAGTGCGTCGGGGAGCAGCATATCGGCCTCCTCGGTCGCGTGGCGATCCGCCTGGCGCTCCTGCAAACCGAAGGCCAGGGTTGGCTCATCGACATCCGCCAGCCGGTCGCGGAAGAACGCTTCGTGTGCGGCCTGACGCTGCGGTGAACGGGTCTGGGCGACCACGTTGCGATAGGGCACCGGCTCCGGCAGTTGCGGTTGCTGGCCGAGCAGGTGTGCCTGGATTTCCGCCATCAGTACTTGCGTTGATGTGGCGTCGTTCACCAGGTGATGGAAACGCAGCATGCCCACCCAACGGCGGTTCTGCGGGTCTTCGGCGTAATCCAGGGCCATCAGCGGCGCCTTGCGCAAGTCCAGTGGCCGCTGGCGTTCGCGCAGTTGATCGAGGATTGAATCCCCCTGAAGGGCCACTGGTTCCACGTCCAGAAGCGCCTTGCGCCACACCACTTGCATCGGTTGCTCGATGGCATCCCACGCCAGGCTGGTGCGCAGGATGTCATGGCGGTCGATCACCTGTTGCAGTGCCTGGGCGAAGGCATCCAGCTGTTCACGGCAAGCAAAGCTGAACATCGCGTGTTGCTGATACGGATCGCGTTCGTCGGTGATGTGGTGATAGAGCAAGCCCTCCTGCAACGGCGCCAGCGGGTAGATCTCCTGCACATTGGCGGCGCCACCGGGAATGGCGGCGACGATGCGCTCGATCGTCGGTGGGTCCAGCTCGGCCAGCACCAGCAGGTCCGGGGTAATCAATGTGCAACCGGCAGGAACACGGTTGGCCGGCACCTCAAGCTCGGTGCCCTGGCCGACCGCTGCCGCCAGCGCGGCCAATGTCGGTTGACCGAACAGCACCTGCACGTCCGCCTGCAACCCGGCCTGGCGCATGCGCTGCACCAGTTGCACCGCCAATAACGAATGGCCACCCAACTCAAAGAAATGGTCATGCCGCCCCACTTGTTCGACATGCAGCACCTCGGCCCAGATCTGCGCCAGGGTGATTTCCGTGGCGCTTTGGGGGGCTTCGTAGACGCGGCTGACAAACGCATCGGCACCGGGTGCCGGCAAGGCCTTGCGGTCGAGCTTGCCGTTGGCGGTCAGGGGCAACGCGTCCAGTTTTACGTAGGCCTGCGGCACCATGTAATCCGGCAAGCATGATCTGAGATGAGCGCGAAGCTGTTCAATCGCTACCGGCGCATGCTCGGTGAACCAGGCCAATAACTGCCCCTCACGCACAAGGACCACCGCTTCAGTGACACCCTCATAACCCGCCAGGGCGGATTCGATTTCGCCCAGTTCGATACGCACGCCGCGAATTTTTACCTGGTCGTCGTTGCGCCCCAGGTATTCGAGATTGCCGTCCGGCAGCCAGCGCGCCAGGTCGCCGGTGCGGTACATGCGGCCCGGGTTGAAGGGATCATCAAGGAAACGCTCGGCAGTCATTTCCGGACGGTTCAAATAGCCGCGCGCCACGCCTTTACCGCCGACGTACAACTCGCCCGCAATGCCGATGGGCACCGGCCGCTGCTGGTCGTCCAGCAGATAGGCCGTGGCGTTTGCGATGGGCTTGCCGATGTGCAGCGGCTGCCCGACCTCAACCAGGCCAGAGGTGGCAACCACGGTGGCTTCCGTGGGACCGTAGTTGTTGATCACCGCGAAACTGCGCGCCGTGTTGAACTGGCGCAGGCGGTCGCCACCAATCAGCAAGGTGCGCAGGGTCGGGTGTTCGAGGTTCTGGCTGAAGGCGTACTCGGCCACCGGCGTGGGCAGGAAGCACACGTCCAGCGGCTGAGCGCGCCACCACTCAAGCAGTGCGTCGATGTCTTCGGCACCGTCGTGGGCCGGCGGCAGGTGCAAGGTCGCCCCCACGCACAACGCCGGCCACACTTCCCAGGCCATGGCGTCAAACCCGAATCCGGCAACGCTGGCGGTATGGCTGCCCGCGTGCAAGTCGAAGGCCTGGCAATGCCAGTCCACCAGATTGGCCACGGTGTGGTGTTCCACCATCACGCCCTTGGGCAGGCCGGTGGAGCCCGAGGTGTAGATCACATAGGCAAGATTGGCGGGCGTCATCGCTACTTGTGGGTTGCTCGCCAACTGCGCCGTGGCGTGATCCAGATTGATCACCGGCACGCTCAATGCCGGCAAGCGCGGGAGCAGATCGGTCTGCGTCAGCACCGCCACCGGCGCGCTGTCATCGAGCAGGTAGTTCAGGCGCTCGGCGGGATGGGCCGGGTCCACCGGCACATAACAAGCGCCGGACTTGAGAACCCCCAGCAACCCCACCAGCGTCTCCAGGCCACGCCGGGCGACGATCGCCACACGGTCGTCAGGCTTTATCCCCAGCACCAACAGCTGATGCGCCAGGGCATTGGCCCGTTGATTCAACGCGGCGTAGGTCAGTCGCCGGCCCTGGTACACCGCAGCTACCGCATGCGGGGTCAACGCGGCCTGGGTTTCGATGCGCCCGTGCAGGGTTTGCGCGGCCGGGTAAGCTTGGGCCGTGGCGTTCCAGCGTTGCAACTGCGCGGTTTCCTCAGGCGTTATCAATGAGCAATCAGCCAGGGGCCGCGCCGGACTTTCCAGACCTTGCTCCAGCAGATACACCAGGCGTTCGGCCAGGGCCTGCACCTCGTGCTGCTGGAAATACGCCTCGTTGTAGACGCAGTGCAGGCACGCCGTGTCGTGGTAGCGATTGCTGCGCAGGTGAATCGCAAGCGGCAATGGCTCATGGTGATTGGAGACTTTGATCGCCCGGGCCGATGCCTGGCCGTAGCGAAATTCATGGTCGTCCTGTTCATAGGACACCGACAGTTCGAACAGTTGGCCACGGTTGGCGCTCAGCAAACCCAACTCGCGATTCATCTCGCTCAGGGGGAAACGTTGATGCCGGAAATCCTGCTTGAGTTGGTCGCGCACGCCACGTACCAAGGCGCTGAAAGGCAGGTCGTCGCTGAACTGCAAGCGCACGGCACTGACCTGGGTAAACAGCCCCAGGGTCGAACGGAATCGCGCGTTGGAACGGTTGAGAATCGGCAGCCCAAGCACACACTCCTGGCGCTGGGCGGTACGGCTGAAGTACAGGTAGATCGCGGCCAATAACACATGGAACGCCGACGCCTGGTAATGGTTCGCCATCCGCGTCATGCGGTTGAGCAACGTTGCCGGAAACGGTGCCACACAGGTGCTGCTCGGTGCCTGGCCCTTGGCATGGTAACGGGGCGTCAGCAGCGGCTCGGGCAGCGCCTGGTATTTGTCCAGCCAGTAGCTGCGGTCCCGGGCGTAACGGGCCGACTCGCGATAGCGTTCATCGTTGTCGATGAAGTCGATATAGGACGGCGCCGACAGGTCCGGTTGCCGGCCTTGCTCCAGGGCGCTGTAGATACCCGCAAGGGATTGCAGCATCTGGCCGAAACCCCAGCCGTCGAGAATCAGGTGATGGGCCTGGGTGCCGAGGCGGTAATGCTGCTCATCGAGCTTGACCAGGAAGAAGCGGAACAAGGGCTCGTCGAGCAGCGCGTAGGCCCGGGCCATTTGCGCCTGCAGCAACGCCTCGGCCGCCGCCTCGGGATCGGGCTGCCGCGAGACGTCATGCTGCGGCAGCGACACCACCATCGCCTCGGCAAACGCCTGCCGAGGCAAGCCATCGGCCGCCACCTGCAACACCGTACGCAACGCGTCGTGCTTGGCCACCAATTGCTCAATAGCCCGCTGGATCAATGCGGGATTCATCGGGCCTGTGAGGTCGACATAGCCGCCGATGTTGTACAGCGGCGAGTCGCCGAGGCGCAGTTGGTCCAGCCAGATATCCCGCTGGGCGGCGGTCAGGGGGAAAAGCGTCATAAGATCCTTCTCATGTGAGGTGTCGATAAGGCGCACAACGCCCCATTGAGGCGAAATCAACGGGATTTAAGCATCGCCCCGGCGGACCGTATGTCACCCGAAACCCGGACAGCCAGGTACCGCGCCGGGGTTGGCTGATGGTTCAGTGCTGAATCGATTAAATGGCTGTAGGAAATTGGCTATCCCTGGCCGCTGCCTGACAGCCAAGCATTTTCATATAAATCAATAAAAACGTTTTATATCAACTAGTTAATAGACTCTAAAACACCCTTCCTGTGCGGCCCCACCTTATTTGTCCGTCAGAAATGACGAAATAATGGCGCGTTTTTTATGGCAGGTTGTGTCCCTCGTTTCCGCTACATACGTAGGACAAATCCCCGTGGCTAAATGAAGCCTCGAGCACCGACCCAGGTTCAAGGAGAACGGGAGGCCTGCACACGGACGGGGGCAACCGTCGACGGTTTTCGACATCAAGGATGAGATGGCTATGAGTCTGACCAGCAGTATTCGAAATATGGAAAGTCCACATTTTTATTTCGAGTTGGGGGAATTGATTTCCAGCACAGGCACTGAACACTTCGCAGCGAACATGCTGCAACTGGTCAACAAGCTGGTACCGGTTCACCTGGTGGACCTCAGTGAATGGACCCTCGACGAGCACCAGGCCTGCGTGCTCGATATCAAGTTACTCGGCAGCGATGGGTTGAAGCAGGACTTGCCACCACCGCGCACCCTGCATCACCGCGACGATCATCCGCTGCTGAAAAAAATGCTCGGCATGAACGACCCGCTGTTGATCCAGATGAATGCCAAGGCCAACAGCACCCATGCCCGGGGCACTTCCCATCAGTGCAACCTGGTCTCGCGCCAGGCCAATCGGCGGTGCGTGATTTCGTTCTATCGGCCCCACACCCAACGCGCCTTCTCCCTGGCGGAGTTGTCGTTTCTCAAGAGCCTTTCGGAAACCTTGCTGCCCTTGATCGAGCGCCATGCGCAGATCAATCGACAGGCAGCGGTGGTGGCGCCCGAGCCCTCTAAAACCCTGTTGGAGCAGTCGCAATTGCAGCGCGAATTCTATAAACGCCTGTCACTCAGTGACATCACCTTATCGGCCCGGGAACAGGAAGTGTGCCTGGGATTGTTGACCGGCGGAACCGTGCCGCAGATGGCCGAGAAACTCAGCGTAAAAAACAGCTCCATCGAAACCTACCTCAAGCGCGCGGCGGCCAAACTGGGCGTGAGTGGCCGGCATGGCCTGGCCAAATGGATGGTTGGCGCGTGATGAAAAAACTGATGCTCGGCGTGGCGTGTGTGCTTGGCGGTTGTTCACTGATCCCGGACTATCAGCGCCCCGAGGCGCCAACGCCCGCGCAGTACCCGGTGTACAACGCGGACCGGGTGGGCCCCTCGGCCGCCGGGCCCGACTGGCAGCAACTGTTCCGTGACCCGGTGATGCGGCAGTTGATTGGCCAAGCCCTGGTGAATAACCGTGACCTGCGGGTGGCGGCGCTGAATGTCGAAGCGTTCCAGGCGCAATACCGCATCCAGCGCGCGGACCTGTTCCCGGCGGTGTCTGCCACGGGTGCCGAAAACCGGCAGAAAGTCCCACGGCGTGCCACGGGCACCGGCAAATCGGCGATCACCTCCACCTACTCCGCAACGCTGGGCGTGAGCGCCTATGAGCTGGATTTTTTCGGCCGCGTGCGCAGCCTCAGTGAACAGGCGATGCTGCAATACCTGGCCACCGAAGAAGCCCGGCGCAGTGCACAACTGAGCCTGGTGGCCAACGTGGCCAACGCCTACCTGACCTGGCGCGCCGATCAGGAACTGTTGGCCCTGGCTCAGCAGACTCTGGCTTCGGACGAACACAGCCTGCGCCTGACCTCCCGCAGCAAAACGGCGGGCAAGGCGTCATCGATCGATGTGATCCAGGCCCAGACCAGCGTCGAGAGCACGCGAGCAAGCATTGCCCGCTACCAGCGCCAGGTGGCCCAGGACCTCAACAGCCTGGCGTTGCTGGTGGGTGGCCCGGTGCCGGATTCTCTGCCGGCGCAGCCGCTGTCCGCCGACCTGGTGGCGCGCGTGCCGGCCGGGTTGCCGTCGGACCTGCTGCAACGGCGGCCGGATATTGTCCAGGCCGAGTATCAGCTTCAAGCGGCCAACGCCAATATTGGCGCGGCGCGGGCGGCGTTTTTTCCTTCGGTTACGCTGACGGCCAATGCGGGCACCTCCAGCAAGGATCTGTCGGGATTGTTCCAGGGGGGGTCGGGGAGTTGGGCGTTTCAGCCGCAGATCAATCTGCCGATCTTTAATGCGGGGAGTCTGAGGGCCAGCCTGGATTACGCGAAGATTCAGAAGAACATCTTTGTCGCGCAGTATGAGAAGTCGATTCAGACGGCGTTTCAGGAGGTCTCGAATGGGCTGGCGGCGCGCCAGACGTATAACGAGCAACTGGCGGCGCAGCGGGATTTTGTGCGGGCCAACCAGAAGTATTACGACTTGGCGCAGCACCGGTACCGCAGTGGAGTGGACAGTAATCTGGTGTTTCTGGATGCGCAGCGGTCGTTGTTCAGTTCACAGCAGGCGTTGATTGTGGATCGGTTGGCGCAGTTGGTGGCGGAGGTGAATTTGTATACGGCGTTGGGAGGGGGGTGGGATTTGGGTTCCGCGGGGGTTGGGGTTGGGGTCGGGGGCATATCCGTTTCTTC
>NZ_JAIWYM010000061.1:0-10375 GCF_020515595.1 Pseudomonas sp. MWU16-30323 | reverse complement strand
AGCCGCCATGACAAAAATAACGGATATACACCCCACCCTAACCCCGCGCAGCAAACACCCCCCGAGCAATCGACCGAGCCACACAATCAGCCGCCGCCGACCCAATCCGCCCAATCTCCACCTGCCGCCGAGGCCCATCCGCCACCTCCACTGCCCCCGAAGCCAACGCAAAAACCGTATCCCCATCAAACGGCAAATGCGCCGGCCGCACCGCCCGGGCAATCCCGTCCTGCGCCATGATCGCCACCCGCTTGCACTCCGCCACCGTCAACCGCGCCGTACTCGCCACCACCACCAGCGTGGTATTGGCCCCCGCTTGCAGACGCCCCATGGAATCCAGCCGCGACAACTCCGGCATCGGATCACTGCAATCCATCTCCGTCACCGGCCGCGCCCCACCAAACTCCCCCGCCACCTCCCAGGGCCAGGCCCAGAACGTCTCGCCATCCGGCATGTAGACCGAACCAATCGGGTTAGCCACCACCAACGCGGCAACCACCAACCCATCGCCCAAATCCAGGGACGCCGTCCCCAGCCCGCCTTTCAGCACCCCGGCCATGGCCCCACGCCCGGCCCCGACAGAGCCCAGCTCAAACTCCGGACCGGCATTGGCCAGCGCCTCGAACCCCAGCCGCCGGTAAGGTGGCTCCAGGCCCCAATCCTTGTCCCCGCCATTCGCCAAATCATGCAACACCGCCGCCGGCACGATAGGAATCGCCGGTGCACCCGGCTTCAAATGCAACCCCACCTGGTCCTGGGACAACTTCGCCGCCACCGCATCCGCCGCCGCCAGGCCAAACACCGAGCCACCGGCAAACACCAGCGCGTGCAGCTGGCCCACCATGTTCTCCGGCTCCAGCGCCGCGGTTTCGCGACCACCTGGGCCTCCACCGCGAATGTCGATACTGGCAGTCCAGAAACCATCCGGGCGGATCACCGTGACGCCGGTGTCGGCGTACAGGTCTGTGGCGTGGCCAACCTCCAGGCCGGGAATATCAGTGAGGGCGTTGCGCGGGCCAGGTCTAGGCATACAGAAAAGCTTCCTTGGGTTTAGGTATGGCGTGGGGAGAGCAAGGGGTGTGCCAAGGAGGCGCTCCCCCGGCCCAGCGTACGCTAGCAGCTTCGCGAAAAAATCCCCTGCACAAAAACCAACACCCTGCCCTCCCGCCTGTTAGAAAAACACCACCCGCCCCGTAAACCCTCCAACAACTCCTTGTTATCCAAGACTTTTCAGCGATGGCACAGCCTTTGCTCTCCTGCCTCCACCAGAGCTTGAACTTAACAAGCCGTTCTCGAACAAGGCCCGTTGCCTAACCACACTGGAGTGTTGCACATCATGAATCCATCACGCGCCGCAGGCCGCCGCCAACCCGGCAAGGCTTTCGCCCATACCCTGTTGTTCCTCGCCGTGTGCGAGGCCGTCAGCTACAGCAGCCTGACCCTCGCCGCCGACGCCCCGGCCAGCGATAACCCCCTGGACACCGTCGTGGTCATCGGCAACCGTGGCCAGGCCCGCACCCTGGCCGACAGCCCGGCGCCGGTGGACGTGATTTCTTCCAAGCAGTTGCTCGCCACCGGCCAGGGCGACCTGACCCGTGCCTTGAGCAAGGTGCTGCCGTCCCTCAACCAGCCGGCCTCGTCGGGCTTCGGTTCGACCTCGATCGTGCGCCCCATCAGCCTGCGCGGCTTGAACGGCGACCAGGTGCTGGTGCTGGTCAACGGCAAGCGCCGCCACAACAGTGCGCTGCTGAACAACGCCACCTCCCTCAACTCCGGCTCGCAACCGGTGGACCTGGACATGATCCCCACCGCCCTGGTGGATCACATCGAAGTCCTGCGTGACGGCGCCTCGGCGCAATACGGGTCGGACGCCATCGGCGGCGTGATCAACATCGTGCTCAAGCAAACCGACCACGGCGGCAGCTTGTCCACCACCTACGGCCAGAACTATGAAAACGGCGATGGCGAAACCGTGCGTCAAACCGGCAATGTCGGCCTGGCCCTGCCCAACGACGGTTTCATCAACCTCGCCCTGGACGTGAAGAAACAGGACGTCTCGGACCGTTCCGATGCGGCGCCGTACACCGACAGTGCCGGCAACACCAGCCAACGCCACACCTACTACGGCACCGGCTTGCCCGAGGCGAAGAACTTCAGCCTCGGCTACAACGCCGAGCTGCCGGTCGCCGACGCGCTGACCCTGTACTCGTTCTCGACCTACACCCACCGCAACTCGGAAAAGCCCCTGGCATTCCACCAGCCGCCGTCGTTCAACGGCATCCAGACCCCGTACCCGGAAGGTATCGAAGACAACCTGCGCTTCATCGAAGACGACTTCCAGGTGGCGTTTGGCGGCAAGGGCCAGGCCGCCGGCTGGGACTATGACCTGTCGAGCACCTACGGCCAGGACCATGCCCGGGCCACCCTCACCGACACCTACAACCTGAGCTACGGCCCGAACTCACCGACCTCGGTCGACACCGGCGTAAAAACCTTCAGCCAGTGGACCAACAACCTCGACCTGACCCGCGCCTTCGACCTCGGCCTGTACAAGCCGACGCAGATTTCCTGGGGCCTGGAACAGCGCTACGAAGACTACAAGATCGGCAAGGGTGACCTCGCCTCCTACGCCAGCGGGCCGTTCGACACCGGTGCCAACGGCGCGATCATTCCACCCGGGACCATTTCCGGTGCCGGTACCACCCCGGCCGACGCCGCCGAAAAAAGCCGCATCAGCCTCGCGGGCTACGGCGAGATCGGCCAGGACCTCACCGACAAATGGCATGTGGACCTGGCCGGGCGCTACGAGCACTACAACGACGGCTCGGGCACCACCACCAACGGCAAGTTCTCCACCCGCTACCAGCTGACCCCGATCCTGGCCTTGCGCGGCACCGTCAGCACCGGGTTCCGCGCACCGTCCCTGGCCCAGCAGATCTACAGCTCCACCTCGCAAACCAGCGTCAACGGGCAACTGTTCGACTACCGCAACGTGGCGGTGAACTCCGATGTGGCCAAGGCCTTGGGCGCGACCACCCTCAAGCCTGAAAAGTCGACCAACTACAGCATCGGGCTGACCCTGCAACCCACTGACAACACCAACATCACCCTGGATGCCTACCAGATCGTGATCAAGGACCGCATCGCCCAGACCGGTTACCTGGGCGGCACGCCGCAAATCAGCGCGATCCTCGCCGCCGCCGGGCTCAACCCGAACCAGGCGGTGACCTACTTCACCAACGCCCTCGACACCACCACCCGCGGCGTCGACCTGGTGGGCGACTACCGCCAGGACATCGGTGCCTATGGCAGCCTGAAATACAGCGCCGGCTTCAACTGGAACACCACCCAGATCGACTCGATCCACGCCTCGACCGTGGCCGCCCAGGCCCTCGGCCCGGACGGTGGCTATGACCGCCAGCGCCAGGGCAACCTCAAGTACGGCTTGCCGCAATCCAAGCTGCTGCTGGGCACCACCTGGACCTACGACAAGGTTGAAACCAGCCTCAACCTGACCCGCTACGGCTCCTACACCGAGTACGGCACCGCCGAGATCTACGACCGCAACTTCGCGCCGACCTGGATCACCGACCTGAACATCGACTACCACCTGACCAAGGCCGTGACCCTGAATGCGGGGGCCAACAACCTGTTCAACAAGTACCCGAAACGCACCGACCTGGTAAGCAGTTCCGGCGGCTTCCCGTACGGTACCTTTTCGCCTTACGGCACCACCGGTGGCTATTGGTACACCGGCGTGACGTACGCCTTCTGACCCAGCCCGCGGGGCCGGTTCGCCGGCCCTGCGCCTGACCTTTTGCGGGAGCCTGTCCATGACCCGACGTACCGATCAACTCAAGCTGGGGGCCTTCCTGGCCAACAGCGGCCACCATGTATCAGCCTGGCGCCATCCCCTGGCCCAGGCGGATGCCAGCCTGGATTTCGAGCACTTCAAACACATCGCGCAAACCGCCGAGCGCGGCAAATTCGACGCCTTGTTCGTCGCCGACGTGGTCGCCCTGTGGGGCCATCATCATGACGCCCTCAGCCGCACTGCCCGCGCCGAACACTTCGAACCCTTGACCCTGATGGCCGCTTTGGCAGCCGTCACCAGCAACATCGGCCTGATCGCCACCGCCACCACCAGCTACAACGAGCCGTACCATATCGCCCGCAAGTTCGCCTCCCTCGACCATCTGTCCAAGGGGCGCGCTGCCTGGAACCTGGTGACCTCGGTGGTCTCGGATGAGGCCTGGAACTTCGGCCGCGAAACCCATATCGACCATGGCGACCGCTACCAGCGCGCCGAAGAATTCCACGATGTGGTCAAGGGCCTGTGGGACAGCTGGGACGACGACGCCTTCACCCGCGACAAGGCCAGCGGGGAGTATTTCGACCCGGCCAAACTGCACACCCTGAATCATCGCGGCGAACATTTTTCCGTACGTGGCCCACTCAACGTCGCCCGCCCTCCACAGGGCCATCCGGTGCTGGTGCAGGCCGGTGCGTCGGAACCCGGCAAGGCCCTCGCCGCCCGCGTTGCCGAGCTGATTTTTGCGGTCAACCATGACCTGGCCGGCGCCCAGGCTTTCTATCAAGACATCAAGCAACGCGCCGCCGCCTTTGGCCGCGACCCCGACCACATCAAGATCCTGCCCGGTGTCACCCCGTTTATCGGCGAAACCCGCGAACAGGCCCAGGCGCTGTTCGAAGAGTTCCAGGCCCTGGTGGACCCGGTGCTGGGCCTGCGTTTCCTGGCCGATACCCTGGGCGATGACATCGACCTGTCGGGCTACGACCTCGACGGCCCGCTGCCGGAAACCCCGGTAGGCCAGCGCGGCAGCCGTCGCGACAAACTGCTGGAACTGGCCCGCTGCCAGAACCTGAGCATCCGCCAGCTGTACCTGCACCTGACCGCCGGCAACCCGGTAATCGGCACCGCCGAAGACATTGCCGACTTCTTCGAGCAGTGGTTCGAAGCCCGTGCCTGTGACGGGTTTAACGTGTTCTTCCCGTACTTCCCGGGTGGCATCGACCTGTTCGTCGAGCAGGTGATCCCACTGCTGCAGCAACGCGGGCTGTTCCGCACCGAATACGAAGGCACCACCCTGCGGGAAAACCTCGGCCTGCCGCGCCCGGCCAATCGCTTTACCCGGGGAGTCACACCATGAAGCGCAGCGCATGGATGCTGGCAGTCGGCAGCCTGTTCGTCTCGAAGGCCTTTGCCCTGAACATTTTGCTGAGCAACGACGACGGTTATCAGCACCCCAATATTCGCGCCCTGTACACCGAGCTCAAGGCCCAGGGGCATACGGTGCGGATTGCCGCACCGCAGGCCGACCAGAGCGCACGGGGCGGTGCGTTTTTCTTTGGTCGCGAAGTCACCGTTGGCCATGACGACGACCCGGCCTACCCCGACAGTTACTACATCAGCACCACTGAAAACGGCGTGTGCCAAAGCCCCGAATGCGCCGGCAAAGACGTGCAGATCGAAATCAGCGGCACGCCGGTGATGGCCTTGCTGATGGGCCTGAAAAAAGTCATGCCCCACCCCGACCTGGTGATCGTCGGCCCCAACCCAGGGAATAACCTGGGGGCGATCAACAGCGCTTCCGGCACGTTCAACGTCGCCAGTGTCGCGGTGCAGGCGGGCATTCCGGCGCTGGCGGTCAGCACCGATTTGAAGGAGGCAGACCCACAACGCGCGGCGCAACTGGTGGCGAAGCTGGTCAATGCCCTGGACCAGCATCGCCAGCCCGACGGCGCGCTCTTGCCCAAGGGCCTGGGCCTGAATATCAACCTGCCAAAAGACCCACAGATCAAGGGCGTGAAACTCACCCGCATCGGCAGCTACGTGGGCTTTGAAGCGGTGTACACCGACGACCTCAAGCAATTCAAACTGCCGGGCAAACCCGGCATCGGCTTCCAGTACAGCCCCGTCGCCACCGCCGAGCAGCAGAAGCAGGATGAGGCGGTATGGCTCAACAAGGGTTACCTGACCATCAGCCCGTTCAGCGGCCTGCCGGAGTCGATCAATGCCGGCCCCGCGCTGCAAAAACAACTGGCTCGCGAGGTGCTGCCATGAGTTCGCGTTTTTCCCTGGGGTTTCTCAGCCGGGTCTACAGCCCCGGCTTCGAGCCCAAGGTCTACCGCGACACCGTGGAGTTGTTCAAGGTCGCCGAAGAGCTGGGCTTTGACAGTGGCTGGGTGGCGCAGCACCACTTCGCCAGCGAGAACGGCCGCCTGCCCTCGCCCCTGGTATTGCTCGCCGCCATCGCCCAGCGCACCCGCAGGATCAGCCTGGGCACCGGGATAATCGTGTTGCCCCAGGAAGCGCCGCTGCGCCTGGCGGAAGACGCCTCGGTGCTGGACCTGTTGAGCAATGGCCGGCTGGAGCTGGGCCTGGGTGCGGGTTTTGATCCCGACACGTTCACCGCATTCGGTCGTGAGCCTGAGGCGCGCCACCGCGACTATGAGCAGCACCTGCAACAGTTGATCCATGCCCTGGGCAACGCCCCCCTGACCGACAGCGGCTCACGCCTGTTGCCACGGGCAGCCGGCCTTGGGCAGCGAATCTGGGAAGCCACCTCACGGGTGGAACGGGTGGCCGAGCGCGGCCACGGCCTGATCATGGCGCCCAACCCGCACCTGCCGCCCGAAGCCGGGGTAGAACTGGTCAACCGCTATCGCAACGCCTGGACCGGTGACAACGGCACCCCGCCCCGTGTCACCCGGGTACAGGCGCTGATCCCGAACCCGGACGCCGCCACGCGCAACGATATCCAGGCCTACGTGCAACGCCAACAGAGCATCGGCGTGTACAAGGCGCCGGTGGATGATGATTTCGACGCCACCCTCAGGCGCCTCGGCATCCTGCACGGCCCGGTCGAGCAGATCATCGAGCAGTTGCAGCAAGGCCCGAGCCTGACGGCCAATGACCACCTGGTATTGCAAGTACAGACCGCCAGCACCCCGCTGCGGGAGGCGATCCGTGCCCTGGAAATCATCCGCGAACAGATCGCCCCGGCCCTCGGCTGGCAACTGACACTGCCCCAAGGAACCCTCACATGAGCTTCAAACTGGGCTTTCTCAGCCACGCCTTTGGCGACGATCCTCAGCAGGTCTACCGCGACCTGATCGAACAATTCGAAGTCGCCGAGGCCCTCGGTTTCGACGGTGGCTGGATTGCCCAGCACCACCTGAGCAACGGCTTCGGCCGGCTGCCGTCGCCGCTGGTATTGCTGGCGGCGGTGGCCGAGCGAACCCGGCATATCGAACTGGGCACCGGGGTGATCGTGCTGCCTTTCGAAGACCCGATCCGCCTGGCGGAAGACGCCAGTGTGCTCGATGCCCTCAGCGGCGGCCGGGTGCAATTGGGCCTGGGCAGCGGCGGCGCCAACCTCGACAATTTCAGCGCGTTTGGCCGTGATGCCGTGCAACGCCAGGTCGATTTCAGCGAACACCAGCAGCAGGTCCAGCAGTTACTCGACGGCGAGGCATTGATGCCCCACAGCGCGCTGACCCTGCAACCGCCAGCAACCGGTTTGAGCAGCCGCTTGTGGCACTCCCACGGCAGCCTCGAAGGCGCGGCATACACCGCCAGCCAGGGCAACGGCCTGCTGCTGGGCACCGCCACCCACGATCCGCTGACGGTGCAGAAACCCCTGGCCGATGCTTACTTGAACGCCTGGACCCGCACCGACCGCCCACCGAGAATCGGCGTGGTGCGGGCAATTTTCCCGGCAGCGGATCGTGCCAGTGCCCAAGCGGAACTGGCGGTGGATATCGAGCGCCACATCCCCCGCTTGCAACGCGAGGGCCTGATTGATCAAGCCGTGGACCTGCAGGAGCACCTGCGCCTGATGAACGTGCACCACGGCCATCCCGACGAAGTGATCGCCAGCCTGCAACAGGACCCGTCCCTGCTGCCCTATGCTGACTACGTGATCGCCGTGGTCCAGGCCGAAAGCTCGACCCAGGCGCAGATCCTCAAGCGCCTGGAAATCATCGCCCGGGACATCGCCCCGGCCCTCGGATGGAGAGGACGAGAGTAGGATGATCAAACGCCCTGAAAGCGTCAGCTCCCGTAGCAGCTGTCGAGTGAAACGAGGCTGCGTAGCGGTGTGCCAGATACACCGCGAACGCAGCCTCGCCGGGGCTCGACAGCTGCTACGACGACGCGTGATGCTGATGCCAAACTATGGAGCCCGTGTATGCCCCTTGAATTCAGTTGGTTGATGCCCCTCTGTACCCCCGACTGGGCGGCGCGGCCGGGGCAGTGGATCCAGCTGGCCCAGGCGGTGGAATACGCCGGCATCGACGGCCTGTGGATCCCCGGCGGCGCGCTGTGTGCCGACAGCCTCGGTGTGGCGGCGGCGTTATGCGCCCACACCCGACGGGTGCAATTGTCGGTGAGCGTACCGCCGGAAGTCATGCTGCCGGCGGCCCTGGCCACCACCCTGCAAAGCCTGCAATCGATCAGCAGCCACCGGGTGCGCCTGCACTTGCCCGACGGCGAACAAGGCAGCCTGCGCAGTGCGTTTGGCGAATGGCTGAACCGCGACCAGCGCAGCGAACGCATCGGCGAATACCTGGAGATTCTCCAACAACTGCTGACACCGAATGACGGCGGCCTGGATTATCAAGGCCGCTATTTCCAACTGGAAAACGCCGGCGTCGCCCGCCGCGAACTGCCCGCGCCGCCACTGGTGCTGGACGACAGCCAAAGCCACGCGCTGGTGGCTGGCCACGCCCAGGTCTGCCTGTTGCGGCCTGGGCATCCGCAGTGGCTGGCCCAGGAAATACAACGCTGGCGCCAGCTTCAGCTTGGCCTGGACTTTGCCTGTACCTTCGGCCTGGTCATCGGCGACAGCGAGGACCTGGCCTGGGAAACCGCCGCCGCCCTGCTGCCGACCCAAGACCTGCCCAACCACCGCATCGCCACCGTGCCCCGCGACCGTCACCCGTTGCGCCAGTGGGAGATCCACCCGAACCTGCTGCAACTGCACCCTGGCCAACCGTTGATCCTGGTGGGCACGCCCCGCCAAATCGCCACGCGCCTGCAGGAACTGCACGGCCTGGGCCTTGGCCACATCATCCTGCAAGGCGGCCCGGCGGTCGGCGAAGTGCTGCGCTTTGGTGAACAGATCCTGCCGCTGCTTTTTCAACACGGCCTGCGCAAGGAGCGCCTGCACCATGAACACTGAGGTTCGCCCCCCGATCCAGCTCGACTGGTTCCTGCCCACCAATGGCGACGGTCGCCACCTCACCAGCAGCGGCCTGCCCAAGGTCGGGCTGTTCCAGCAAGGCGAACGTGCCCCCACCCTCGATTACCTGCGCCAGATCGTGCGGGCTACCGAACAGGCCGGGTTCGACGGGATCATGGTGCCCACCGCCAGCGGTTTCGAGGATCCCTGGCTGATTACCGCGGTGCTGGCCCAGGAGGTGCGGCGGCTTAAATTCCTCCTGACGTTGCGACCAGGCATGGAGCTGCCGGCCTATACCGCCCACCGTGCGGCGACCTTGCAATTGCTCAGCGAGAATCGCCTGGCGTTGCATGTGGTGACGGGGTCCAGCCGTTTTGAGCAGCGTTCGTTGGGGGACTTTCTCGAACACGATGAGCGTTATGCGCGTACTGCGGAGTTTTTGCAGGTGTTCCAGGCGGTGTGGGCTGGCAAGCAGCCGGCGCATCCGGGGCGCTACTACCGCAGTGGGATTAACACGCCGGTGGCGCCTGGGGCCGAGGTGCCGGCGATCTATTTTGGGGGTGCCTCCGAGGCTGCCGAGCAGGTGGGGGCTGCCCATGGACAGACGTACCTGATGTGGTGTGAGCCGCCGGCGATGATTGCCGAGCGGGTGCTGCGGATGCGTGAGTTGGCCGCGATGCAGGGGCGGACGTTGCGCTTTGGGTTGCGCTTGCACATCTTTGCCGATCGCACTGACGAGGCGGCCTGGGCGCATGTGGAGCGGCTGTTGGAGGAGATTCCCAAGGACGCCATTGACCAGGCGCAGCGGCAGATGGCCAAGTATGAATCGGTGGGGCAGAGTCGCCAGACCGAGTTGATGAAAGGCCGTGGGCGTGGGGCGCGGGAGCTGGAGGTTTCGGCCAACCTCTGGGCCGGTGTGGGCCTGGTACGGGGCGGGGCCGGGACGGCGCTGGTGGGGAGTTATGAGCGGGTGGCAGAGCGGATCGAGGAGTATCACCAGCTTGGGGTGGACAGCTTTATTCTCTCGGGGTTTCCGCATCTGGAAGAGTCGATTCATGTGGGGGCGGAGGTGTTGCCTTTGTTGCGCAGGATTGGGGCTTCGGGGAGGGATGTTGAGGTGGGTCGGGGTTGATTGAGTACATATCCGTTTCTTCGGTTATGGCTGATAT
>NZ_JAIWYM010000060.1:0-10895 GCF_020515595.1 Pseudomonas sp. MWU16-30323 | reverse complement strand
ACCCCCAGCCTAACTCGCCCCCAACACAAATACAGGGGGGATCACTGCATCGGTCAGATCACATGCGCCCGCTGCAGCTCAGTCAGCGCCAGTGCCTTGAGCCGCGCCAACAGCGGATCCCGTCGATCCCGCGGATGCACCAGCTCCACCGCCAGCTCCTGGCGAATGCTGCTGGGCCGGTTGTCCATCACCAACACCCGGTCACTCAGGTACAGCGCCTCGTCCACATCGTGAGTCACCAGCAGCAAGGCGATCCCATGGTGTTCAGCCAACTGCAGCAACAGGTCCTGCAGCTTCATGCGGGTAAACGCATCCACCGCGCTGAACGGCTCGTCCAGCAGCAATACCTGCGGTCTCGAATACAGCCCGCGAGCGATCGCCACCCGTTGCGCCATCCCGCCCGACAACGCCTTGGGTAACGCCCGGCCAAACCCCGTCAGCCCCACCTCATCGATCAACTGCGCGACCCAGGCCCTGTCATAGCCGTCGTCATCGCTGAAGCCGATGTTTTGCTCCACCGTCAGCCACGGCATCAGACGCGGCTCCTGGAAGACAAATGCAACCTCACCACCGCCTTGCAGCAGTTCCCCCTGAAAGTCCTTTTCCAGCCCGGCGACGATCCGCAGCAAGGTGCTTTTGCCGCAGCCGCTGGGGCCCAGCAGGCTCACCGCTTCCCGCGGTTGCAGGGCCAGGTGGACGTTGGTCAGTACGGTGGTGGCGCCGAAGTTCTTACGCTCGACGCGAATATCCAATAGCGCTTCACTCATGCTCAATGCTCCGGGCCTTGGCCGTTGAAGGTATCGCGCCAGGCCAGGCAGCGTTTTTCCAGGGCGGCCAACAGGCCGTCGCTGATCTTGCCCAGCAGCGCCAACACGATGATCGCCGCCAGCACAATGTCGGGCCGCGAGGTTTCCCGGCCATCGCTGAGCAGGTAACCCAGGCCTTTGGTGGCGGCGATCAACTCGGCCGCCACCAGGAACATCCACGCCAGGCTCAGGCCGCTGCGCAAGCCGGTGAACAAACCGGGCAGGGCGGCAGGCAACAGGATGCGCCGCACCAGGCGTGTGCGGCTGAAGCCATACATCTGCCCGACTTCCACCAGCTTGCGGTCAATATCGCGTATCGCCGCGACGCCATTGAGGTACACCGGGAAGAACGCGCCGATGGCAATCAGCACGATCTTCGAGGTCTCATCAATGCCCAGCCACAGCAGCAACAGCGGCACCCACGCCAGGCTCGGGATCGAGCGCAGGCCGGCGAAGGTCGGCTCCAGGTACGCCTCGGCCTCGCGGCTCAAGCCGACCCAGGCGGCAAACACCAGCGCCAGGCTGGCACCAATGGTGAACCCCAGCAGCACCCGCAACAGGCTGGCGCTGATGTGTTTCCACAGCGCGCCTTCAGCGAGGTCGGTGAGGGTCACGGCGATCTCGCTGGGGGCCGGCATCTGGTAGGACGGCAGCCAGCCGATGCGCACCACTACCTCAAGGATCACCAGGATCAGCACCGGCAACGCCAGGCCCTTGAGTCGCCTTGGCCAGGCACTGCGCTGCACGGTGAGCGTTGGCGCGAGTGCGACGGGCAGGGTTTCGCTTTTGCTGCTCATGACGCTCCCCTTATGGACGAGGCAAAGCCTGGCCAAAGCTTGGGTCGATCAACTGGTCGATCACCTGATCTACATTCACCCCACGGCGCACCAGTTCTTCCGACACCAGGATCGGCGCGGCGGCCTTGGACGACACCACGTCCTGTGCGGTGAGCAACGGGTTGCTCAAGTCGGTGCGCGACAGTTGCAGCTTGGCCACGTCCAGGGGCAGGCCGGATTCGTCGGCCAGCAGCTTGGCGAATTCGTCAGGGTGCTTGACCGCCCAGTTGCGCGCTTTTTCATAGGCGCCGAGCACCTTGGCGATGGTCTGTGGGTGCTCCTTGGCGTACTGGTCGGTCACGCTGACCACGCCGTAGCTGTTGAAGTCCTTGTTGCGGTACAGCAGGCGCGAGCCCGCCTGGATCTCGCTGGCGGCCATGTGCGGGTCGAGGCCGGCCCAGGCGTCGACATCACCTTTTTCCAGGGCGGTGCGACCGTCCGGATGTTGCAGGTGCACCAATTCCACGTCGTCCTTGCTCAGGCCAGCTTTCTGCAGGCTGCGCAGGGTGAACAGGTACGGGTCGGTGCCTTTGGTGGCGGCGATTTTCTTGCCCTTGAGGTCGCTGACGCTCTTGAACGTTGAGTCCTTGCGCACCACCAGTGCGGTCCATTCAGCGCGGCTGTACACATACACCGACTTGATCGGGCTGCCGTTGGCCCGGCTCAACACCGCCGACAGGCTGGCGGACGAGGCGAAGTCGACGCCGCCGCTGTTGAGGTATTCCAGGGAGCGGTTGCTGCCCTGGCTCAACACCCAGCCGACTTTGGTTTGCGGCAACGCTTCTTCAAGCCAGCCGAAATGCTTGAGCACCAGGCTCACCGGGGAGTAATAGGCGTAGTCCAGATTGACTTGCGCAGGGGCGGTTTCCGCCGCTTGGGCCAGGGGTTGCAGGCTGAGGGCGAGGGCGCAGGCGCCCAACAGGGTGTTGACGAAGGGTTTCATGGAACAGCTCCGGGCAAGGCGGGAAAGAGAAGGCTTTTCTTATATTCAGAAAATTCATATGGCATGTTCCATCATGCGTTATAGGAATATGCAGCCTCTGTGCCAGCAGTCGAAGGCCCGGTTTTATTGGGGTTGGGTTGGTGGGTGCTGTGATCGGGGAGGGCACTTTGTTGAATCACTGTTGGCTGCGCAACAGTTTGCATATGTTTTTATGGAATAAATAAAGAGTTATATATTCCTTTTATTGGTTTCTTGAATAGGGCACTTTGAGTGCCTGCGCATTCGTGCGGATTGACCCAACAGACCAAAGGAAAGCCGACATGACCATTAAAGCGATCAACGTGCGCAACCAGTTCAAAGGCGTGATCAAGGAAATCCTGATCGGCGAAGTGGTGTCCGAGATCGACGTGCAAACCGCGTCGGGGATCGTGACGTCGGTGATTACCACACGCTCGGTGCGTGACCTGGAATTGAAGGTGGGCAGTGAAGTGATTGCCTTTGTGAAGTCGACTGAAGTGTCGATCGCCAAGCTGTGACTGCAATCCAGTTGTGAACCCAATCCAAATGTGGGAGCAGGCAAGCCAGCTCCCACACTGATTTGTGTAGATTTAGTTGAGGCGAGGGCCGCCTCCTGACGGCCGGGCCCCAGGCTTCTCATCCGAAGCATCCGGCAGTGCCTTGGGGGTTTCACTCGGGTCCTTGTAGTCCTTGTGCAAATCCCCATCCAGCCGGTTGCTCGACGAGCCGCCACTTTGTGGTGTCGAGTCAAAATGCTCCCACTCCGATTGCTGGAAGCGGAACAGGCTGTCATCGGTCGGCGTGTCGCGGCCGTGGTAGTGGTGGATTTCGTAGTGGGCGTATTCGACCTTGTCCGCCCAGTTGTCCTGCAACAAACCGTCGCCGGCCAGGTCGCGGTACCAGTCGTTTTCCTTCTCGGTGGCCTTCTGTTTTTTGTTGTGGTCGACGAAGTAGCCGATGATCCCGCCCACCACTGCCAACACCACACCCACCAGGAACAGCGGCCCGGTCAGCGCCGCCGCCGTGCCTGCGCCAAACAGCGCCGCCGCACCCAATACCCCGGCCGACGCGCCGAACGCACCGCCCGCCACTTGCAAGCCACCTGCGGCCTGAGCCAAGGGGTCTTTGCTGTCCACGCCGCTTTTGATCGCCAGGGCGCCGAGCACAATGTCGGCAAAACCACCGGCAATGTCGGTTGCCGGGCCCAGCACCTTGATCACGGAACCGGCGATCTTCGCCGATTGGGAGGCGCCAAGCTTGGCCGCACCGGCGGCCTTGAGGCCGTCATCCAGGTGAGTGGCGAGGCCTTCGGTGGCTTCGGTCACGGCTTTGTCACCTTCGCCAAACAGCTTGGCGACGCCGTCGTACTGGCTGTCGGGAACCGCGTCCAGGGCGGCGGCGATTTCCTTGCTGACCTTTGAGTCGATCTCGGTGGGCTTGCTGAAGTCGATGACTTTGCCGGCCGCACCTTCCTTGCCCCAGATTTCCGGCAGGGTCTTGTCCAGGCCGAGGAAGTCCACCAGGCCGCCCTTGCCCAGGGCTTCGCCGATCTTGTCACCGAGCTTGACGAAGTGGCTCGCGCCGCCGGCAAAACTCAGGAAGTCCTTGGCGATGGTCATGCGTTGGGCCGGGGTTTCGCCGAGCTTGCCGCCTTTGCCCACCAGTTGGTAAATCCCCGAGAACAGGCTGACGCCGGCGCCCATCGAACCGAGGATGCCTTTGCTGTTGAGGGTGTTGAACACCTCGCCGAGCATGCCGCGATCCGCCACCGGGATATACGGTTTGCTCAGGGCGGTTTTCACGTCGGCTTCGCTGATGGTGCCGCTGTTCTTGTAGACGTCGCCGAGTTCTTCCAGGGCCTTGGTCACGGCCGAGGATTTCTCCTTGCCCTCCAGGCCCTCGTTGAGGAATTTCTCCAGCACTTCCTGGCTGCGACGCGGCAGGTCCAGCAGGTTGCCCTTGAGCACGCCCTTGAGCAGGCCGAACAGGTCCTTGGTGGCCAGTTCCTTGTTCTCGTCGGAGATCTTGCTCGGGTCCGAGAGGATCTCGTTGAGGTCGGTGGTCAGCCCGTCGGCCTGGATATTCTGCGCGGCCTTGGTGGCGGCTTCCGGGTCGAACAGCGACAGCGAGGTGAGGGTGTTGCTCAGGTCTTGCTGGGCTTCGTGGCTCTTGCCCTGTTTTTGCAGGTCCTTGAGGTACAGCACGTAGTCCGGGTTGCTGGTCAGGTCGAGGAGCTTCTGTTTGATCTCGTCCTTGTTGGGCAGGTGACTGATGGCGTCGTCCATCTTGGTCTTGTAGTCGGCCTGCACGGTCGGGTCTTTGAACAGTTCGCCGATCTGCTCCTGCACCGCCTTGCCGTCGATGATGTCGTGCATGTCGGCGGAGGTGAGTTCGGTCTGCTTGTCATCGAACTCGCGCCAGGTGGTGTTGAACGGGCGCTTGGATTCTTCGTAGCCGGTGATGCCGTGGCCGTTCTGGTAGGCGGCCTGGGCTTCCAGGGCGCGGACCAGTTTGGCCCGCGGGTCGTCCTTGGGAATCGAGCCGTCCTTGACGCCGGCGCGGTAGGTGTCGATCAGTTCAGTGGTGGCCAGTTCGCTGACGCTTTGGGTCGGCGATTTATCGTCGTCCTTGTCGGCGTGCACGCCGGTGTCGAGGTTGAGCACGTCCAGTTCGTCGTTGCTCGGCAGGTTGTACTTGGCGCGGGTTTCGTCGACGGTGCCGGCGCTCCAGGCTTCCCACTTGGCGACCACTTCGTCGTAAAGCTGCGGGCTGAGTTCCTTGGAAACGATGACCTTGCCTTCACTGGTTTCATAGCGGATCAGGCCGTCCCCCAGTTCATCGGGGGAGCCGAAAGTGATCTCGGTGTTTTTCAGGAAATCATTCGGCCCCGCCAGCTTGTAGCCGGCGTCTTCACTGGAGTGGATCTTGCTCCAGGTGTCCTGGGCGGTGGCCACGCTCTTGAACAGTTCCGGGCTGACGTCGGCCGACACCACGACTTTGGTGCCGTCGTGGGTTTCATAAGTCAGTACATTGCCTTGCTGGCCTTCGATCCAGCCGAAGCCCTTGTAGTCATTCAGTTCCGGCGGTTGGGTGTTGGCGTCCGCCAGGGTGGAGCCGTCGTTGAGTGCGGACTCCACGGCGGCCTTTTTGTCCGGGTGGGTGTAGACCTCGTGCAGGCCCGCCAGGTAATCGAACAGCTTGGGGTTGTCGTCCCGGGCCACGACCATTTTCTGGCCGTTGCTTTCGAAGCGGATCAGGCCGGGGCCGACTTCATCCTCGGGGCCGACGGTGGTGCCGGCGTAGGGCGGCCACACTTCGTTGTCGCTGGCGCGCTTGTAGCCGGCGTCTTCGCTGCTGGTAAGGCCGGTGAAGCTCTCGTAGGCGTCCTTGGCTTTCTGGAAGGCCTCGGGGTTGTCTCGCTGGCTGATGACGAACTTCTTGCCGTCCTGGGTTTCGTAGCGGATCACGCCGGGGCCGGTTTCGTCGGGCGGGCCGAGGGATTTGTAGTCACCGAGTTTTTCCGGGGCCGTGGCATCGCTGCCCAGGCGCTCGTAGCCGGCGGCTTCGCTGGCGTTGACGCCGGACAGGGCCTTGAAGTCGGCGCTGACTTGCTTGAACAGGTCGGGGCTGTCTTTTTCGCTGACGATGACCTTCTTGCCATCTTGGGTTTCATAACGGATCAGCCCGGGGCCGACTTCATCCGCCGGGCCGATGGCCTTGTAGTCACCCAGGCTCGCCGGCGGTGCGGCGTCCTTGTCGGCCAGTTCATAGCCTTGTTCCTTGCTGGCAGCGAGCCCTTGCGCGGTTTTGTCGCCGGCCTCGACCTTCTTGTTGTTGGCGCTGTTCTTGAGCAGCACATGGAACGCCGCGCCGGACTTGGGCGGCGTGAGCGGAAGGGGCTTGGGGTCGGTCGAGCGGTTGAGCGGCTGGGTCGTCATGCCATGGAACTCCTGCTATTACCGGTGGGACGAATCGGCAAAAACAGTAACAGCAGGGGTTCGGCGGTCGTTGCGAAAAGTTGTGAATTGCGCCTTAACGGTGACGCAGGCTGCGTTCCAGGCGGGCAATGCCTTCTTCCAGCATGGCCCGTGGGCAGCCGAAGTTCAGGCGCACGAACTGCTGGCTGTCATCGCCGAATTCGATCCCCGCGCTCAAGCCGACTTTGGCCTGTTCAAGGAAGAACCGTTGCGGGTCGTCCAGGCCCAGGGCGCTGCAATCGAGCCAGGCCAGGTAGGTGCCTTGGGGCGCATGCATCACCACGCCAGGCAGGCGGGTTTGCACGGCGTTCAGCAGGTAATCGCGGTTGGCTTGCAGGTAGGCCACCAGCGCTTGCAGCCAGTCGCCGCAGTCGCTGTAGGCCGCACGGGTGGCTTCCAGGCCCAGGGGGCTGACGCTGTCGACCATGCCGCAACGGGCGTGATTGAAGCGTTCGCGAATCTCCGGATTCTGGATCACCGCAAAGCAGGTCTTCAGCCCGGCGACGTTGTACGCCTTGCTCGCCGACATCAGGGTGATGGTGCGCTGGGCAATTTCCGGGCTGAGGCTGGCGGTAGGGATATGCCGGCGGCCGTCAAAACACAGCTCGGCGTGGATTTCATCGGAGACGATCAGCGCGCCCTGGTCCAGGCAGGCGGTGGCCACGGCCAGCAGTTCTTCACGGGGGAAGACCTTGCCCATCGGGTTGTGCGGGTTGCTCAACAGCAGCGCACCGGCGCCTTTGAGTGCCTCCCGCATCGCTGGCAACGGCGTGAGGTACTCGCCCTCGACGCTCAACTCAAATGGCACTTCGATCTTTGGCAGGTTCCAGTGGCCAGGTGCCAGGCGAATCGGGCGATAGTTGGGGGTCTGCAACACCACCGGTTGCCCGGGTTGCACAAACGCATGCAACGCCATGTTGAAACCCGGCTCGACACCCGGCAGGAACAACAGCTCATCGGGCTGCACGCGCCAGGCGTACTTGGCCCACAGGTCGGCGACGATTGCCTCCCGCACGCCATCGCAGGCCACGCTGTAGCCGAGGATCTGTTGATCGAGACGCTGGTGCAGCGCCTGAAGCACCGCCGGTGGCGCGGCGATGTCCATGTCGGCGATCCACATCGGCAGAACGTCTTGCGGGTAACGACTCCACTTGGTGCTGCCGGTGCCGAGGCGGGAGTGGATCTTGTCGAAGTCAAAGCTCATGGGGGGCTCGTGTCAGGGAGGCGGGCGTGGAATGGCGCCAATTCTATCGCTATAAATTTTATAGGCCAGCATTTGCGCATCTTCATTCGCCACATCCGCCCCGAGCTTCTACCCTGAAGGCATAGCCCTCAGGACGCCAAGCGCTCATGTACAAAGACCTGAAGTTCCCGGTTCTGATCGTGCACCGCGACATCAAGGCCGACACCGTTGCCGGCGACCGCGTCCGGGGCATCGCCCGGGAGCTGGAACAGGAGGGCTTCAGTATCTTTTCGGCGGTGGACTACGCCGAGGGCCGCCTGGTGGCCTCGACCCATCACGGCCTGGCCTGCATGCTGATTGCCGCCGAGGGGGCCGGGGAAAATACCCACCTGATGCAAAACATGGTGGAGCTGATCCGCCTGGCGCGGGTGCGGGCGCCGAACCTGCCGATCTTCGCCCTCGGTGAGCAGGTCACCCTGGAAAACGCCCCGGCCGACGCCATGAGCGAACTTAACCAGTTGCGGGGCATTCTCTACCTGTTTGAAGACACGGTACCGTTTCTCGCGCGGCAAGTGGCGCGGGCCGCGCGGGCTTACCTGGATGGCCTGTTGCCGCCATTCTTCAAGGCCTTGGTGCAGCACACGGCGGATTCGAATTATTCCTGGCACACCCCCGGCCATGGCGGTGGCGTGGCCTATCGCAAGAGCCCGGTGGGGCAGGCGTTTCATCAGTTCTTCGGGGAAAACACCCTGCGTTCGGACTTGTCGGTGTCGGTGCCGGAGCTCGGTTCGCTGCTGGACCACACCGGCCCGCTGGCCGAGGCCGAGGCGCGGGCGGCGCGCAACTTTGGCGCGGATCACACGTACTTCGTGATCAATGGCACGTCCACGGCCAACAAGATTGTCTGGCATTCCATGGTTGGCCGGGATGACCTGGTGCTGGTGGACCGCAACTGCCATAAGTCGGTGCTGCATTCGATCATCATGACTGGCGCCATCCCGCTGTACCTGTGCCCGGAGCGCAATGAACTGGGGATCATCGGGCCGATTCCCCTGAGCGAGTTCAGCCCCGAGTCGATCCGCGCCAAGATCGACGCCAGCCCGCTGACCCGAGGTCGACCGGCCAAGGTCAAGCTGGCGGTGGTCACCAACTCGACCTACGACGGCCTGTGCTACAACGCCGAGCTGATCAAGCAGCAACTGGGCAACAGTGTCGAGGTGCTGCACTTTGACGAAGCCTGGTACGCCTACGCGGCGTTTCATGAGTTTTTCGCCGGGCGCTATGGCATGGGCACTTCGCGCACGGCCGACAGCCCACTGGTGTTCACCACGCACTCCACCCACAAGCTGTTGGCGGCGTTCAGCCAGGCGTCGATGATCCATGTGCAGGATGGCGGTGTGCGCAAGCTCGACCGGGATCGCTTCAACGAAGCGTTCATGATGCATATTTCCACCTCGCCGCAGTACAGCATCATCGCCTCCCTGGATGTGGCCTCGGCGATGATGGAAGGCCCGGCGGGGCGCTCGTTGCTGCAAGAGATGTTTGACGAAGCCCTGAGCTTTCGTCGTGCCCTGGCCAACCTGCGCCAGCACATCGCCGCTGAAGACTGGTGGTTCTCCATCTGGCAGCCGCCGCTGGTGGCGGGCATCGACCGGGTGGTGACGGCGGACTGGCTGCTGCAACCCCAGGCCGACTGGCACGGCTTTGGCGATATCGCCGAAGACTACGTGCTGCTGGACCCGATCAAAGTCACCCTGGTGATGCCCGGCCTGAACGCCGGCGGGGCACTGAGCGAGTGCGGAATACCCGCTGCGGTGGTCAGTAAATTCCTTTGGGAACGTGGGCTGGTGGTGGAAAAGACCGGGCTGTATTCGTTTCTCGTGCTGTTTTCCATGGGCATCACCAAAGGCAAGTGGAGTACCCTGCTTACCGAATTGCTGGAATTCAAGCGCAGTTATGACGCCAACGTGAGCCTTGCTGCCTGTTTGCCATCGGTGTTTCAGCAGGGCCTGGTGCGGTATCAGGGATTGGGTTTGAAGGATCTGTGCGACCAGTTGCACAGCTGCTACCGCAGCAATGCCACGGCCAAGCACTTGAAGCGCATGTACACGGTATTGCCGGAAATCGCGATGAAACCGGCCGATGCCTACGACCTGTTGGTCAAGGGCGAAGTCGAGGCGGTGTCCATCGACGCTTTGCCAGGACGCATCGCAGCGGTCATGCTGGTGCCTTATCCGCCGGGCATTCCGTTGATCATGCCGGGTGAGCGCTTCACCGAATCGACTCGCTCGATTATTGATTACCTGGCGTTTGCCAGGACGTTCGACAGTAGTTTCCCCGGTTTTGTCGCCGATGTTCATGGACTGCAACACGAAGATGACGGCAATGGTCGCTGTTACACCGTCGATTGCATCAAGGGTTAAGAATGTTTATGCAAGCTGTAATGAACCCGAAGTACCCGGGTCTCAGTGTCCGCGTGGCTGATGAGGGATTTGACGCCTACGTGTGGGGTAACGACTTCAGCTTTGAGGTCAATGCCTACGGTGTGCCGGAAATGGGCAAGCGCGTCGATCAGTGGGCGGTGGAGCGTATCGTGCCGTACCGCAAATGCTACGGCATCGATCCCGAGGAATTCGCCAGCTTCCGGGACGCTGCCGACAGTGCCGTGTTCATGGCGTACCTGGATGACCGGCCCGTTGGGCACATCGTGGTCAGCACCAACTGGAATGGCTTTGCCCATGTGGATGAGCTGGCGGTGGTATTGCCGGCGCGGCGACATGGGGTGGCCAAGGCGTTGCTGGACGTGGCGCAGTTCTGGAGCCGCAAGAAAAACCTGCCGGGGATGATGCTGGAAACCCAGAACAACAACCTTGGTGCCTGCCGGTTGTATGAGCGTTGTGGCTATGTGATGGGCGGGATCGACCACCTGCGCTATCGCGGGATCGACCCGCAGACCCGTGAAGTGGCGATTTTCTGGTATCGGTTGTTCAAGACAGAATTGGAAGCGGTCTGAGTCACCCCGATCAACTGTAGGAGCTGTCGAGCCTCGGCGAGGCTGCGATAGCGGTGTGTCAGGCAATCTACTTATCGAGCATGCCGCCGCCTTCGCAGCCTCGCTAAAGCTCGACAGCT